>CAIKAP010000052.1 GCA_903825435.1 uncultured Verrucomicrobiota bacterium | reverse complement strand
CGCAAATGGATTCACTTTCTCCCGCCCAACGAGGCCAATGACGAACTCTTTTTCGTCGAGGAAGAACGTCATGTCCGCGCCGACAATACGTTCTCTTTCCACTCCCTCCGCTGGGAAGCGCCCCGCCATCTGCCCGACCGCACCATCCACATTCGCTTCCAACGCTCCCGCGCCGTCGAGCGCGTTGTTGTCTATTACAAGGGCGAACGCATGGGCGAAGCACGATTGCTCAATGCCGTCGCCAATGATCGAAAACCTTCCGAACCCTCCACGGTGCTCTCATGATCCGCTCCCACTTCGGCCTGCAACGCAATCCCTTCGACACGGAAACCGTCACCCTGCTGGCGCACCAGCAGGAAATCTTCGACATCCTCCGCGTCCATGCCCAACAGGGCGGCCTCTGCCTCGTCATGGGCGAACCCGGCACCGGCAAAAGCATCGTGAAACAATCCCTGTTACAACACGACCCCAAACGCATGATCACACCCGTGGTCAACCGCACCTTGCACACCTACCACAACACCCTGCGCATCCTCTGCGAAGCCTTCCAAATCGAATTCGAGGGACGCGACCACCACTGCGAACGCCTCCTCGTACAACAAGCCTTCAGCGTCCATCGCGCCGGCAAGATGCTCGTGCCCATCATTGACGACGCCCATCTCATGCCCACCGACTGTCTGCGCAAGTTGCGCCTGCTCTGCGAAGACTTCCCCCGTTCTCACAACCTCATCCTCATCGGCCAGCCGCCTCTGCTCCAGTCGCTCTCCCTGTCCATCAACGAGGAAATCCGTTCCCGCATCACCTACTCCGCGCTCTTGCCGCGCCTCAGCCCCGAAGCGGTCGAACAGTTCGTCCTCAACCAACTCGACCGCGCCGGCCTCGGTCACAATACGTTCACGCCCGAAGCTCTCGCGCTGATCGTCCGCTCCGGTGAAGGCCTGCTACGTCGCACCCGCAACCTGTGTCTCGGTTCACTCATCGAAGCCGTCCGCGATCAGACCCGCATCGTCGACCTCCAACAAGTCAACCACGTCCTCATCCAACCCCACTGGAGAAAAGATTGTGACCAACCCCTCACGACATAAACCAGCGCCAGCACCCCGGTGGTCCCGCGAGCAAATCCGCGCCACGCGCCTGACCCCATTGGTTCCACTCCTGCAAAAAAGAGGACTCCCACTCGTCGCACGGGAGGCGGGCAACTTTGAGTTGCCTGCCTTTCCCGGACTCATCCTCAAAGACTGTTATTGGCGCTGGCCTCAACGCGATCTCGCCGGCAACGCCATCGACTTCCATGTCCAAGTGCTCGAATTGTCCTTCCACGACGCCATGCGCCACATCACCGGAACATAATCCGTCCGCTGCCGTCGTCCTCGTATGACGCCATCGCGGCCCAAAACCAAAGTAACGTCAAAAACACGGCCATACGATGGCAGCGTGGAAACGCGGAGTGAAAGCAGCCGCGTACGACAAGAGCGTGGAAACAGGGCTGAAAAACGGTCTCGTACGACAACAGCGTGGTGAAAAATCCCATTGAACCCATTGGAAAAAACGGAAACCGCCCCCGCGCGTCACAGCCATACGATCAGAGCGCGGCTATTCGGTCACGAAATACGATGGGAATGCAGCCAAACATCAAAAAAACCTACGACAGGAATTCAGCCGAAAATACGACCGGAGAAAAGTTCGCAACACAACAGTCCCGGCGCCGGCAGGCTACGATCCAGCAACCGTTCCGGCAGCGGCGCGATCACCGGCGCGCGATCCGGGTCAACGCGGTGAACGTACTTGCGGCGAATCGTACGGCGGCGCAGAAACCGCGCCGGCTCATAGTCTAACTGCTCGCTAACTTCCTGACCGATGCAACGCCAGCTTTCAGGATCAGCTTTGACCGATGCAGGATCAATCACTTCTTCCACCAACGGCAAGTTCTCCGGCAAGCGCGGCTTGCGTTCTTTCGACGAACGGCGAACGGAAACGGTGGATTCCTTCACAGGAAGAGCAATGGCGGTCGCGTCCGCCGCGACGGCCAGTTGAAGAAGCAGTTCCAGTTGGGCGGCATTCAACTGCTCGCTCTTCTTACCGAAGAACCGCCGCGCCAAGGCGTCGAGCTTCTGGCGCAGCAACGCGTTCTCTTGATGCGCCTGCTCCAACGCGCGCCGCGTCTGCTCCAGCGCTTGGTGCGCGGACGCCAATTGCGTTTGCAGCGCGTTGATTTGAGGTTGTCGCGGTCCGGTATTCATGCGGTTGCGCGTTAGACGAAAACAGGCGCGTTCCTTTCAAAACTTTTGGAAGCTTTTTTGGCGCGACGCACTTTTCTTACGATTCGCGTTCGTACCACGGACGCAGTTTTGCGCCGCGCAAATCCACGCCATCGGTCAACAGCGCCAGCGCCTGCGGCGTCAACTTCAGCTTCGTCGTTTCCGGCGCCAGATGTTGCGGCCACGAAAACGTTCCCCGTTCCAAGCGTTTCGTCAGCACCCAAAGTCCGGTACCGTCCCAACACAGAATCTTGATCCGCGTATGCCGCCGATTGCTAAACACAAACAACGCGCCCTGACGCGGGTCTTCTCCCAGCCGCTCCGTCACCAGTGTGTGCAGGCCATTGAACCCCTTGCGCATGTCGCAGGTGTCCACCGCCACAAACACTTTCAGGCTGCCGGAAAAACTCAACATGGCTTGGCCAAGGCGCGCAACAAGGCCGCCAGTAACTCCACTTGGGTCACATCGATCATCTCCACCCGCGCGCCGCCCGGTAACTGTAACGACAACGGCGGCGCACCGTTCCCTCCACAACCGCGCGCCTGTTCCACCACGGCCTCCAGCCATCGCACCTTCTCCGTGGGGGACGGAACTTTGGCCGCTACACTGCCGCCTCGTTGCCGTCGCCGCTTTTGTGCCCACGTCGCAAAGGTTTGATATTTGAGACCGAGCAACTCCGCAAACTTCTTCCCACTCAGTCCGCTCCGCTCAAATTCATCCAACAATTGCTCCCGTCGCGCCACCGGGGTCTTCACCCGCCCCAGCACGTCAGTCTTTAACACCTGTTCAATGGCTTGTGTCGTATTCGTCATAGCAGAGAGACTATGACGTTTATGACTTCATTGGCTAGAGGCGCTCGGCGTTACGCTTACACACGTTATTGGTGGTGGTAACGTAAAGGAGAATCTCGCCAGAAAAGGGCGGGCCCGGACGGTCGCTCAGGCAAGTCGGGGAAATCAGTAGGTGACGCGCAACCCCACCCAGACGCGGTTGCGGTCAAAGGCATTACTCAGGTCCGATGTAACATGAGTAAATTCATAGTTAAATTCGCCCTGAAGCCAGCGGGTAAAGACGTACGTTGTACCTAGGTTGAGGCGCCATGAATCATCTGACGGGTTGGATTGAACGGTGGTAGGCAATGAGAAATCTGGATCGTTGTACTTACTGTGGATGTAGCTGACGGCAACTCTAGCTGTGAGCTTCTGCGTGACTGCATGGCAAAACTGCAGATATGTCGCCAGAGTGTCGGAATTACGATAGCCATAAGAATCACTGGTGTATAGGAAGTACGAGGTGCCAACGGTTACTGTGCCGTTGGGTGCATAACGGTATGTTAGTCCGGCTGTGAGGTACGGCGAACTGCTATTGTGGCCATCTCCAAGCTCCGTCACGCCACCACCTGCACTGATTTGGCCAGAGAGTTGTGGATTGAACGCGTGGGAGAGTGAAAGAAAGGCGGTTTCCGTCGTGCTGTTCAGCGCATTGTTGGTTCTGGGATCACGGTAGTCTACGATTCCCATGCGAAAGTTTATACCCAACGTCGTAACCGGGCTGAGCAAGTAATTCAAGGCAGCGCCGGGTGAATATACATTACGATCTTGTGATGCCACAGCTGAATTATCATAACTCCAATACTCCCACCCATTATAGACAGACAGCGTCCAGAGGCGGCTAAGGTTATAGGTCAAGGTGGCTGTCGCATTGTTGTAGAAGTAGTTTCCTTGTTCTTGTTGAATGTAAGGTACACCATCAGCAATATTTACGAGCGCAGGTGAAATACCTCTACGGAAGTTATCCGTCAAGTCCAGTTGGATGCGCGGGTTAAAGCGATGGGAAAAGATCAAGTCGGCGCTATGATTTTGGTCATACTTCTCGCCACCGGTGCGTTCCCAGTAGTAAATCCAGTCATAGCTATAACGAAGCCCAAGAAAGGTTTGATCCAGTGGGATGTTTAAAAAAAGGCGCGGGTTGAGTGTTGTTGTGGTGCTGCCCTGTTTGCGGGAGCCGTTGGCAGAATACACATTATCGTCGTAACCCACGGACAGACCTGCATCTACCGACCAACGACGGGACGAATCCGCCAACTGACTCGGTTCATAAACTGCCCGAGCTGGGCTACTACTCAAGACCCCAAGGGTTAAAAATAACCACGTTAGGTGCCGTTGACTTGTTCGATTCGGGCTTTTCATGTCGTATCTCTTTACCTGTCTACTGCACGAACTCCAACTTTACCGGACGCAGCAACAATCCAGCGTGATACCCACGCGTCAACAAACACACAATAGCCGCCCGTCCTCGCTCACCCATTTCCAATGTCCAATTATTCACATACATCCCAACAAAACGATCTGTCAGTGGCCGATCCATTCCGCGTGCGTACCGCATGGCATAAGAGACCGCCTCCTGCCGATGCGACAACGCATACTGAATGCTCTGATTCAACAACATAACAACCCATTTTATCAAATCTTGTCCCAAATCCTTGCGGATTACATTCACACCCAAGGGAACGGGTAAACCCGTATCCGAATACCACCATTCTCCCAAATCCACTACAGGATGCAAGCCGAATTGCCGGTGAGTGAGTTGTCCTTCATGGATTAATAGGCCCGCGTCCACATCGCCATTGACCACCGCCTCTGGAATCTGGTCGAATGGCAGTACCTCAAATCGGAAATTCGTCAACAACAGTTTCAGCAACAGATACGCGCTGGTCATCGTGCCCGGCACCCCGATCCGCAAATCTGCCAGTTCCCCCACCTTCATCGGACGACGCGCCACCACCAATGGGCCGACCCGATCCCCAAAACTGCCTCCACTCGCCATCAGCGCATACCGGTCCGTGACATATCCGTAAGCATGCGCACTCAACGCCGTTACCGCCAACTCTCCTTCTAACGCACGGCGATTCAATTGCTCGATCCCCTCCACTACCTCTTGGAACACCAGCCCACCTGTATCCAGCTTGCCGTGCGTCAACGCATAAAACATGAACGCATCGTCCGGGTCTGGACTGTGGCCGAGGGTAAGTGTCTTTGTTTCCAACGTGCTGGTCTCCTGACTGGTAAACAGTGTCCCGCACTCTACGCATCCACCTTCTTGAATGCACGAAAAATTTTCCGCCTGAAATCCACGTCCCCCCGTGCTACGCTCCGCCCCATGAACATCCTTCTCACCGGCGGCGCTGGATTCATTGGCTCACACACTGCCGAAAAGCTCATTGCCTGCGGCGATTCGCCCACCATCCTCGACGACTTTAACGACTTCTACGACCCCGCCCTCAAACGCCGAAACGTCGCGGCCCTCGCCGCACGTGTGCGCCTCGTCGAGTCCGACATCTGCGACCTTACCGCGCTCCGTTCGCTCTTCCAAAGCAACCGCTTCGACGCTATCGTTCACCTCGCCGCCCGCGCCGGTGTGCGTCCCTCCATTCGACAACCGCTCCTCTATACCAACGTTAATATCGGCGGCACCCACAACCTCCTCGAACTCGCCCGCGAATTCGGCGTCCACAAATTCGTTTTTGCCTCATCGTCCAGCGTCTATGGCGTCAACCAGAAAGTGCCATTTGCAGAGGAGGATCCGATCTTCCAGCCCATCTCCCCCTACGCGGCTACCAAGCTCGCCGGCGAAGCCCTCGGCCACGTCTATCATCACCTCTACGGCCTCGACGTCGTCTGCCTGCGTTTTTTCACTGTGTACGGTCCGCGCCAGCGCCCCGACCTTGCCATCCGCAAGTTCACCGCCGCCATCGCCGCCGGCCAACCAATTGAAATGTACGGCGACGGCACGACCCGTCGCGATTACACCTACATTGACGACATCCTCCAAGGCATCCTCACCGCACTCGACCGGCCGCTCGGCTACCAAGTCATCAACCTCGGCGAATCCCGGACTGTCGAATTACGCGAACTTGTGCGCTTGATAGAAAAGGAACTCGGCAGTTCTGCAAAGATTCTAAACCTGCCGACCCAGCCCGGCGACGTGCCGTTGACCTACGCCGACATCACCAAGGCCCGGTGCTTGCTTGATTACAAACCACAGGTTCCGATCGAAGAAGGAATTGCGCGTTTCGTGCGCTGGTTCCGCGGCCAGGCATAGCGCCCCGCTTTGGCGGGTGTTGGGAACCCCAGCAACTGCAACGAGTCGGCGATGGCCAGGTACAACGAGCCGGGGTTGAGGTGGTTCTTATTGACGAAAGCAGCGCCCAACACTTCCAAGTCCGCACTAATCTCCTCGCGCGACAGCCCTGAGACCACCACCACCGGTAATCGCACGCCCTCCGACCGCAACTGCCGCAGCACCTCGCCATCACCCATTACCGGCAGCTTCCAGTCCAGCACCAGCAACGCGAAGCGTTTCGCGCGGATCTTCTCGATAGCTTCCCTGCCATCGCTGGCGTAATCCACCTCCAAGTCATGTTCGAATGGCCACGCTTGAGTCAAATACACACACGCGCTCCTTGTCTGCCGGACTGTCATCCACCACCAGAACAGGGAATCCCGTCTTATGCCTCGTGGCTTCGGTTGAACTGATAACGCTCGCCATATCGCTGCAAAGCTAACCAACCTTCTTCCGCAACGCAATCAGGGCAGTACTGATTCTTCTGTGGGGGATACCCCTACAACTTACTGAAGGCTTGAAACCATCCGCTCCACTTCCTACACTGCCGCCATGAAACTAAACCACTTCGTCGTCGTGCTCCTTCTTGCCGCAGCTCCATCCTTCGCCCAAGACAACGCCGTCCTTGGCGTCCTTGAAGAGAAAGTCAACAAACTCCGCGCCGAACTCGAAGACCTCCAATTTCGCCAGCAAAAGACCGAGAAAGCCATCGAATCCATTCAGGCCGACCTCAAGGAACTCCGCCGTAACACCGGTACGGCCTCCAGTGAAGATTTGAAGGCACTCCTCGAAGCGAAAATCGCCGCCGTAGATGCCGCCCGCCAGAAGGACAACAAAGCCATCGTGGACGAACTCGCCAAGCAACTCGCCGCCATGAGCACTGGGACCAAGCCACCCAAACCGACCGTCACCGGCAATGCGAAGGAACACACCATCCAGAAAGGCGAGACGCTCAGTGCGATTGCCCGCACCTACGGTATTTCTGTCGCTGCGTTAAAGAAAGCCAACAACCTCACCTCAGATTCCCTCGCCGTCGGACAGAAACTCACCATCCCGTAACACTACTACGTCAGTGAGGCGCCTCCTCGCATCACATCTTATCTTGTGCCTTTCAGTTTTCGCAGTTCACGCTGTGCTTCAGAATATTCGGTGAAAGTCTACTGATCGGTGGCTATGGATTTTCTGAAGTAGCTCGCGGCGGCATCGCGGTCGCCACCCAACAGCTTCAGCATTTCGAGAAAATACCACGCTTCGCAGAACCGACCGCGCTGTTCTTTCTCGTCCTTGCCGGCTTCCGCCAATGCCAGCAGCTTTTCTTCCGTCACTTGGCGAGAAGCGTCCGTCCAAGCTGTAGTTGCCAGTCGGTGACGCCTTTTTTGGAAACCGTTCACCCGCCTCGGTGAGTTCCGCTTTGGCGCTTGTCCGATCTCCCTTTTCGGTCAAGGCGATCCAAGTAAAGAAGGCGTTGTAGAGATGATCGTCCATCTTTGAACCTGCACGAAAGTCGACAATAGCACCATCAAGGTCGCCTTTGACTCTCTTGGCGAGGCCACGCACGATATAGGCACGGGCGTATTTTGGGGTTACTTCGATAGCGTGATTGTAGTCAGCGATGGCTCCGTCCAGATCTCCCTTGGCTTGCTTGGCGGTACCACGGTTGCAGTAGATAGCGACGTCTGTGGGGTTAAGTTAGATGGCGCGATTGTAGTCAGTGATTGCACCATCTAGGTTACCCTTTTTTATCTTGGCAGCCCCACGGTTGTCATAAACTATAGCTCTCAGCCTGTGGCTTGTGAAGCACATCGGGGAAATGTGGGGTGATCAGTCACCGCCATTGCCGTTGCGTCGCTCCCACGGCCGTCGGGTTGTGGTGCTGGTCGCGGCGGTGAGCCGTTCGGTGTCCACTTTCAACCACACGGTGTCCTCGCCGGCGATGGCCTCGATCTCTTCTACCAACTTTGACGTTGGAATGACGGAGAAATGTTCGCTTGCTTCGAGGAATACCAGCTTGCCTTCCGGATACATAAAGCAGAACATCACCGGTACGCTGCCCTTGTGGGCGAGCAACGCTTCCTGCACCCGCTCCAACATCTCCGGCGAAGTCGTCGCGGCGGGCAGGCGGATGTGGACGGCCTTGGTGAACTTTTTCGGTACGTCATCGAGCGGGATGATCTGCTCGGCCACGATCTTGGCCGGGTCTTCCCGCCGGTTGACGGTGCCGCAAATGAAAATGGCGGTGTCCTGCTTGAGGTGAAGCACGCTACGCGCGTACGCTTCGGGGAACACCAGCACCTCCACACTGCCGTCGAGGTCCTCCAACGACAGAATCGCCATCGGCTTGCCCTGCTTCGTCGTCTTCGGAACGAGCTTACTAATAATACCGCCGATGCGCGTCGCCTGGCCGTCCTGCAACTGACCGAGCTGCGTCGTGCTCGCCATCTCGTACCGGCGCAAAATCTCGGCGTAGCGTGTCAATGGATGACCGCTGACATAAAATCCGAGCAGTTCCTTCTCGAACGCGAGCATCTCCGCCTGCGACCATTCCACCGCCGGGGGCTGGCCGGTCGTGACGCGGCGCGCGTTGACCGGCGCGACGTCGAATAACGCCGCCTGGCCACGGTCGCGGTCGCGCTGGAGGCTGCTGGCCCGGTTCATCTGGTACTCGACCTCGGCAAACACTTCCGCGCGCGCCGGGTTGATCGAATCGAACGCGCCGCACTTGACCAAACTTTCAATCACCTTGCGGTTGACGACGTGCGAATCCATCCGATCGCAGAATTCGGCGAAGCTGGAAAATGTTCCGGCTTTGTTCCGGATCTTGACGAGTTCCTCGACAGCGATCTCGCCGACGTTCTTGATGGCGGCAAGGCCAAACCGGATCTTACCGTTCTCGACGGTGAACCGGACACCGCTGGCGTTGATGTCCGGCGGCACCACCTCGATGCCCATGCATTTGCACTCGTTGACGAACTGCTGGATTTTGTCCGTGTTCGCCAGCTCGTTGGACAAGATGGCGGCCATGAACTCGACCGGGTAGTTCGCCTTCAACCACGCCGTCTGGTAGGAGACGACGCCGTACGCCGCGCTGTGCGACTTGTTGAAGCCGTACCCGGCAAACTTCGACAGCATGTCGAAAATCTGGTTGGCCTTGGCGGGTGGGATTTTGTTCTTGTCGTGGCAGCCCTTGACGAAGATCGCGCGCTGCTTCTCCATCTCCTCCGGTTTCTTCTTGCCCATCGCGCGCCGCAACACGTCGGCACCGCCGAGCGAGTACCCGGCGAGCACGCTGGTCGCCTGCATGACCTGCTCCTGGTACACGAAAATGCCGAACGTCTCTTTCAGGATCGGTTCGAGCAACGGATGGTCGTACTCGATCTTGACCTTGCCGTGCTTGCGATTGACGTAGTCGTCAATCAGCGCCATCGGCCCGGGACGAAACAGCGCGATGAGCGCGATGATCACGTCAATCGAGTCCACGCCGATGCGCCGGCTCAGGTCGCGCATGCCCGGTGATTCCAGTTGGAACACGCCGATGGTGTTGGCTTTCTTCAACACGTCGAATGTCTTCTGGTCGTCCATCGGAATCTGCCCGATGTCCACGCGCTGGCCGGTGGTCTGTTCGATGAGGTCGAGCGCGTCCTTGATGACGGTCAACGTCTTCAAGCCGAGGAAGTCCATCTTCAACACGCCGAGGTCGCCGAGTGGGTTCATCGAGAACTGCGTGACGATGTCGGTCGGGTTCGTGCCGGTGGTGAGCGGGACGATGTTGGTGAGCGGCTCGGCGCCGATGACGACGCCGGCAGCGTGTGTCGAGGCGTTGCGGGGCAAACCTTCCAGCGTCTTGCCGTAGTCAATCACCCGGCGGGTTGACTCTTCGTTGTCGTACGCCTGCTTCAACTCCGGCATCATTTGCAACGCCTTGGCTAGCGTCATGTCCAGCTCTGTCGGGATCATCTTGGCGATGCGGTCGCAATCGCCGTAAGGCAGGCCGAGCACGCGGCCGACGTCGCGCACCACCATCTTCGCGCCGAGCGTGCCGAACGTGATGATCTGCGCGACGTGGTCGTTGCCGTATTTCCCGCGGACGTACTCGATGACTTCGGGCCGCCGGTTGTAACAGAAGTCCATGTCGATGTCGGGCGGCGAGATGCGTTCGGGGTTGAGGAACCGCTCGAAGAAGAGGTTGTAGCGCAACGGATCAATGTCGGTGATGCCCAACGCGTACGCCACCATGCTGCCGGCGGCACTGCCGCGGCCGGGGCCGACGGGGATGCCCTTGCTCTTGGCGTAGTGAACGAAATCCCAGACGATCAGGAAGTAGCTGGTGAAGCCCTGTTTCTCGATGATGTGCAGCTCGTGCTTCACGCGCTCGACGATTTCCTTGTCGGCGGTGCGCGCGCCGTACCGTTCGCGCATGCCCTGCTCGACAAGCTGGTGGAGGTATTTCTCCCGGGAAATGCCCTCCGGCGGCTTGTAGACGGGGAACCGCATCTTGCCGAACTCCATCTTGAAACTGCATTTCTCGGCGATGGCGACGGTGTTGGCAAGCGCCTCCGGCGTTTCCGCGAACAACGCGTGCATCTCCTCCGGCGTGCGAAAATAAAACTGGTCGCTGCCGTACCGCATCCGTTTCTCGTCGGCTTGCAGCGCCTGCGTCTGGAGGCAGATCAACACATCGTGCGCCTCCCAGTGATCGTGCTCGATGTAGTGAACGTCGTTGGTCGCGACGAGCGGCAGCTTGAATTCCTTCGCGATGTGGATCAGGCCGCGGTTCGCGTCGCGTTGCTCGGCGATGCCGTGGTCCTGAAGCTCCAGGTAAAAATCGCCCTTCTCGAAAACCTGCCGGTACTCGTCCGCCGCCGCCTTCGCCAGGCCGAGCTGGCCGTCAACGATCTTGCTCGGAATCTCGCCCTTCAGGCAGGCGCTCAGCCCGATCAATCCCTTCGCGTGCTGGCGCAACAGTTCCTTGTCGATGCGCGGCTTGTAGTAGAAGCCCGTCAAGTGTGCTTCGCTGACGAGTTTGATCAGGTTCTTGTAGCCGGTTTCGTCCTTCGCCAGCAGAATCAGGTGCGACGCCGCGTCGCGCGCGCTGGAGGCCTTGCGCTCCGTGCGTGCCCCCGGTGCGACGTACACTTCGCAGCCGATGATCGGCTTCACGCCCTTTTCCATCGCCGTCTTGTAAAATTCCACCGCGCCGAACAGGTTGCCGTGATCGGTCATCGCGACGGCGGGCATCTTGCAGGCGTGCGCCTTCTCCATCAGATCGCCGATGCGGCAGGCGCTGTCGAGCAGGCTATACTCCGTGTGCAAATGCAGATGGACAAAGTCGGAATGTTTCATGAACTGGCCAGCGCCACTTTAGGAACATGCCCCGCCACAATCAAGCCTTTGCCGGCGAATCTGTCGGTTCACCCCCACGAAATCGGCGGTTCATTTTTATTACGCCATTTAGCCTTGCTAAGGCCTGCCCACTTCCATAGTGTTCCGCGCTCTACACGCATGATAACCAACGCAGTTAGGAGACAAGATATGAAGACAACTATTTGCCAGACGCGCCTCACCTTGAAACACAATCGGATCCAGCGAACGTTCTTTTTGTTGGCAGCCGCAATCCTCCTCGCCGGCACTGCCCGCGCCGAGGACAACACCAGCACCGTCATCAGCAGCGTTGTTTCCAATAACGGCGGGGCCGATTTCTACGTCGGCAACACCGGCACCAATAACAACCTGACCATCCGCAGCGGTGGTGTGCTGACCAACGTCAATTACAGCTACATCGGCAATGCTAGCGGCGCGAGCAACAACATCGCCACTGTCACCGGCACCGGCTCGGCTTGGATCAATAGCGGCTTGCTCTATGTAGGCAACGGCGGCGCCAACAACTCGCTGACAATTACCAATAGCGGCTTCGTCAGGAACGTGAACGGCATCATCGGCGAAGGTTCCGGTTCCAGCAATAACAGGGTGTTAGTGAGTGATGGTGGTTCGGTGTGGAGCAATACCTACAATTTTTATGTTGGCGATTACGGCGCCGGCAACTCACTGACCATCAGTAATGGCGGCGTTGTGGTTAACGTTGGCGGCACCGTCGGATACTATTCCTCCAGCATCAACAACACCGTGTTGGTGACTGGTGCTAATTCGGTTTGGCGCAATACCGACGACTTGGATTTTGGCCTCGGCGGCGCCTCCAACACCCTGATGATTACCAATGGCGGTGCCGTGTACAACGTGAACGGCTACCTCGGATTCAATTCCTCCAGTCGCAACAACAGCGCGGTGGTGAGCTGTTGCGAACTTTTCTCCGGTCGTATTTTCGGCTGAATTCCTGTCGTAGGTTTTTTTGATGTTTGGCTGCATTCCCATCGTATTTCGTGACCGAATAGCCGCGCTCTGATCGTATGGCTG
>CAIKAP010000051.1 GCA_903825435.1 uncultured Verrucomicrobiota bacterium | reverse complement strand
CTTCGCGCCAGTTTTGAATTGAATCAGGATGGTCACCGTTGGGTGAACGCCTCCGCCAGAGGCGACAGGATGGTTTCTCATAACAAAACCCATCCCATCTCAAACGGTGGCTTTCTACGCTACTGCATAGTTCCGGCTAAGAGAGTGTTTGGAAATTCATTTTTTACGAGCCCAGAAGCGGCATTGGCTGTTTCTTTCGCACAGAATGGGAATGCTTACTTATACAGTGACAGTCTCCTGAAACACTACCCATCGCATGTTAAAACAGCGCGGTTTCGTTGAGGATGAATTATTTGACCATACGGGTAGCCGTGCCGGTGCTAAAGTTCCAGCGTGATGACAGAATCAACCGAATCCGGTGGGCTGGTGGGGACGGTGATGATGAGCGTGTTGGTTTCGACGGCGAATTTCAGCGGTGCGCGGTCGGGGTCGGCGAGGAGGTATGCCTTTTTCACTTCGCCTTTGGGCAGCGGCACGGTGAGTTTGCCGCCGGCGGGCCAGTCGAAGACGTGGAGGTAGAGTTTGTCGCCGTTGCGCGTGCACCGGAGACTCTTGCCCTTGAATTCGTCGCCGAGCGGGTTCGGCCGGGTGCCGTAAACGGCCGCGCCATTTGTCTTCAGCCATTTGCCGACGGCGCGGAGCGTTGCCGGGCACGGATCGGGAATCACGCCGGAGGAGGTCGGGCCGACATTTAAGAGGTAGTTGCCGCCTTTCGAGCAGATGTCCACGAGCTTGAACGTGATGTCGGCGGCAGTCTTCCAGTTGTGATCGTAGGATTTGTAGCCCCACGTGTCGTTCATCGTTGCCGGGGTTTCGAAGACGCCGGGGATGACTTTGTCGGGAATCCGATTGTCGCCCGCGGACCGGTAATCGCCGGTGCCGCCGAGCCGGCCGTTGACGAGGCAGGCGGGCTGGAGTTCGCGGACGAGGTCGGTGAACTTCGCGGCGCGCTCGGGCGTCATCTCGCGCGGCGTGTCGAACCAGATCAGGCCGATCGGGCCGTATTGCGTGAGGATTTCGCGGACCTGCGGCAGCGCTTTGGCGGCGATGTATTTGTCGTACGAACCGTCGGCGGATTTTTTCTTGTCGTCGCCGAAGTCCCAGGTGTTGCCCATGCCGCCGGGCTCGTGCCAGTCCTGGGCTTGCGAGTAGTAGAAACAAAACTTGATCCCGCGTTTCGCGCAGGCCGCGGCCAGTTCCGTCATCGGGTCGCGGTGGAACGGTGTCGCATCGACGATGTTGTACTTGGTGACGTGCGAGTGGAACATCGCGAAGCCGTCGTGGTGCTTGGAAGTGATCGTCAGATATTTCATCCCGGCATCCTGCGCGAGTTGGGCCCACGCTTCGGCGTCGAACTGCGTCGGGTTCCACTGCTTCGCCAGTTGTTCGTACTCCGACACCGGAATTTTCGCCCGGTTCATGATCCACTCGCCGATGCCGGCGATCTCCTGCCCTTTCCACGTGCCGGCGGGGATTGCGTACAGGCCCCAGTGAATGAACATCCCGAACTTGGCGTCGCGGAACCACGCCACGCGTGGATCGCTCATCTGCCGGGCCGCTTCTTCCGGCGACGGCTCGGCGACGGCGGGCCGGGGTGCGGCGGTTTTCTTCTTGGCCTGGGCGTGGAGGCCGGTGGGGCGGACGAACACGAAAGCCGTGACGACGATCAATGACAAGGCAGCAATCCGTCTCATAATGAAGCTCTGAATAAATTAACCTTTGGACAGAGAGGGGAGGGTTGGGTGTGATTTTTCAGGCAACCGGCAATCAGGAGGGGAGAAACGACGGCCTGTCGGTCCTCCGTTTCTGGCCCGACGGTTCCGTTCTGGCGTTTCGACCTTTGAGTAGGTGTTCTCTTCATTGTGACG
>CAIKAP010000050.1 GCA_903825435.1 uncultured Verrucomicrobiota bacterium | reverse complement strand
GCATCCTCGGCGTGCCGAAACTACTGTTGGCGGTGAGCTGAGTCCGCCGCCAACACAAAACCACACCGAATCATGAATCAAACCTCATTCCCGAACGCCAACCTCACCGCAGCGCTTCAGTTTTCACACAGTCTCTCGCCGGAGCCAACCGCCGTTGGCGCTGTCCGTTCCGCTATCGCGGTTCACATCGCGAGTCGGCGGTGGCTCAGCTTTCTACGTTCACTACGAATGGCAGCAACAGACGCGGCGATTGGCACCGTCTTTCCTACGCGATGAAACTGTAATCGTACGGTTTGCGCATTTCGCGGGCGATGTGTTTGTTCGCTTCCGCCGCCCCATCGCCGACGAAGATTTCCTCTTCGGGATTCCATTGCAACTTGAGACCGGTTCTCAGTGCGATGATGATCAGGTGGCCGACACAGGCCGAGCGATGGGCGGTTTCGACATTCGCCACCGGGTCTTTGCGTGACGGAATGCAGTTGAAGAAATTTCCCATGTGGTCGTAGCTCACGTCGAGTCTGACAGACTTGTCCGGCAATGGAGCAAGCAGCAGTTGTTTATCGCTGGCGGTGATCTCATCGCGGTTGACCCAAATCCAGCCTTCCGTACCGATGAACTTGATGCCGTTGCGCTGGCCGGTCTTGTTGATGACAGCGCCGGTCCAGGCGTCGTCGCGCGTGGTCTTGATGCTTTGCTTTACGCCGTTCGCCCAAGTGAGCGTCGCTTCAAATTCGCTCGGCGTGGTGTAGCCGTTCGGCAGCGGCGGCGTGACGACACGCGCTTCAATGCCGACTGGCCCGTCCAATCCAATTCCCCAGCGAACAATGTCGTTGTGGTGCGCGCCCCAGTCCGTCACCGGGCCACCGGCATAATCAAACCACCAGCGGAATGTCCGGTGACAACGCTCGTTGAAGTACTCCGCCTGCGGCGCCTGGCCGAGCCAGAAATCGTAGTTGAACTCCTTGGGAACCGGCACGTGCTGGAACGGCCCGCCGCGAAGCCCGGCTGGAACGAACACGTTGACTTCCTTGAGCGTACCGATGCGACCGTTGCGGACGAGTTCGCACGTGAGATGAAACCGTTTGCTGCTGCGCTGTTGCGTGCCGTTCTGGAAAACGATTTTGTTGTCGCGCACAGCCTTGATGACATGCCGTCCCTCGTCAATCGTAAGCGTGAGCGGTTTCTCTCCGTAAATATCTTTCTTGGCTCTTGCCGCTGCAATGTTGACGAGCGTGTGCCAATGATCCGGCGTCCCCTGCACAACGACGTGAATGTCGTCACGCTCCAGTAATTTCCGGAAGTCGCTGTATTTTGCCGGTGTCTTGCCATTCGCGGCGAACCGATGCGCAGCGGAATCAACATTTCGCTGGTCCACGTCACACACCGCAAGGATATCGCCGAAACGCGTGGCATTCGCCGCATCGCCCTGCCCCATGCCGCCGCAGCCGATAAGCGCAATGCCGAGCCGGTCGTTCGGACTGGTGATTGCCTTGGCTACTTCGGCAGCGCCGAGTTCGCGTTGCACAAACCACACTGGCAACCCCGAAGCAGCGGCAATCATCGTGCATCGCTGGAGAAAGGAACGGCGTGAGATATGAAATGGCGTTGTCATAATTCAATTCAGTATCAAATCGTGGATTCTTTCAAGATAAAACGTCGCGCGGATCCTGAAGCGTGTTTTGAAATCCCTCCACCGTCAGCCTTCCAAACTCTTCAGCACCGCCGCCCGCTTGTGTTTGAGAATCTGCAAATCACACAACTGGGCCAGCGCGAGCGCCGAGCGTGCGCCGTCGGGGATGACAAACTAAGGAAGCCGGAACAACGCCGGAACATTTACCAGCGGAAATCGGACGGTAACTTCGCGAGGTGCGGCGCGATCCAGTCGGCTCCGGCAGCGCGAAGCGTCGGTTCGTCGAAGCTGGTGGTGAGGCCGAGACATTTGCTGCCGGCGGACTTGGCGGCTTTGACGCCGCTGGGGGCGTCTTCGACGACGACACAATCCGACGGCGCGAGATTAAGTCGAGCGGCGGCTTTGAGAAAAACTTCGGGATGCGGTTTTTTGTGCGTGGCATCGCCGCCGGTGAGGACAGCGTCGAATGTTGTGGCGGGGACGCCGATCTCGCGGAGGTTGATTTCGACTTTCATCATGTCGGCGCTGCTGGCGACGGCGAGTTTAAGGCCGCGTTGCCGGCAGGCGGCAATGAAGTCGTTGACGCCGGGAAGCGGCGCATTGACAACCCCGAAGCCCGCTTCTACTATCTCGCCCACATGGAAACACCCGTTGTCTTCAATTGCAAAGGCCAGCAGATCGTCGGCATATTGCACCTGCCCGACGGCCGCACCAAAGTGCCCGGTGTGCTGCTGCTGCACGGTTTCACCGGCCACAAGGCCGAAATCCACCGCATGTTCGTGAAGCTTGCCCGCAAACTCGTTGCACACGGCATCGGCTGTCTGCGGTTCGATTTCCGTGGATGCGGCGACAGCGCCGGGGAGTTCGAGGAGATGACGCTACGCACGAAACTGTGCGACGCCACGGTGGCGCTGAAGTTCCTCGCCCGGCAGAACCGGATCAATTCCAAGCGCCTCGCCCTTGTCGGGTTTAGTCTCGGCGGCGCGGTGGCGGCGCACCTGGTTGCCCGGGAGAAAACGCACATCAAATCGCTCGTATTGATCTCGCCTGTCGCCGAAGGCGCGGTCATCCTCGATGAGTTCGCCACACCGGAGGCGGTTGCGTCGCTGGCACAGACGGGCATTACGGACTACTTCGGTAACCTGGTCGGCGTGCAGTTCATACGGCAGTTTGCCGACATGAAACCGTTGCGCGAGATTGTGAAGTGCCAGTGCCCGGTCCTGCTGGTCCACGGGGAGAATGACGAGACGGTGCCGGTCGAGCACAGCAAGATGTACGAACGCGCCCTTCACGGGGCGAAACGCATGGTCAAAAAGACGATCATTACCAGTGCCGATCACACCTTTAACCGGCACCTGTGGGAACAGCGTGTTCTCACCGAGACGGTGGATTGGATCGGCGAGACGCTATAGCGAAGAGCGTTACGGAAGTTCCAACTCGCGGGACACGGTTTTCCATCGGGTGGAGCCTTCCGTGATGACCGTATTGGCACCTTTGGACTTCCAAGCGTCACGCCCGATCGGACCGGAGTCGGCTTTGAGTTCCTTCAGCGCCCACTTGTTCTTTTTATAGACCAGCGAGATTTCGTAATCCGCGCGGCCCGACGGCTGGGTAGCTGTCGCGTTGGTAAAGTCGTACACCTCCGCCGTGATGGTGGCCGTGTAAGGCTCAGTCGGAGAATCAGTTTTCCGCACTTCGTGCTTCACATTGCGCCACTCGTCATTGCAGGGCTTCAGTCGTCCGCGCGTGACATACGAAATGTGGTCCTTCAACTGATCCCCGGGATCCGAGGCGCCGGGCATGTGTTTGAACCGCGTCGACTGTTCGTAACGACAGCCCGAACCGGCTAGCGCCATTGCTACACAAATAACGACCAACATCATGGATTTCATTCGTCTTCTCCTTCTCAGGCTCTGAACATTGAAGACAAAGATGCCAGACCGCCGCGAGAATGTAAAGACTTCAACTGTAAAACCAAAATGAGTTCGTCTGAACCTACAGCCGACAACACGATGGTCGCAATCCATACAGTTGCCCGCGAAGCTAATAAAACAGCGAGGGATGTCACACTCTAAACGGGAGTGAAGGGAAGCTTGACGCAGGCGCGCGATTGTCATAAAGACGGAGCCACGATGAACACCACCACCCCAGCCAAACAAGGCATGTTTGTAACCAATGACGGAAAGAACGTGTTGTTCACGTTCATCCTCGTCAGCTCCCTGTTTCTCCTGTGGGGAGTCTGCAACGGCATGATTGACGTGATGGATAAACACTTTCAGACTGAATTGGGATTGAGCAAATCCCAATCCGCTTGGGTGCAGTTCGCGCATTACCTAGGCTACTTTCTGATGGCGATTCCGGCCGGAGTGCTGGCCACCCGTCTCGGCTATAAAGGTGGAATCATTGCGGGTCTGTTATTGGTCGCGGTGGGCGGGTTCTGGTTCCTGCCGGCCACGCATTTCAATGCGCTGGCCAGGGCTGGCAGCCTGTCGCCCACCACCGCATTCATCGGCTATCTTGTAGGGGTGTGTACCATAGCTGCTGGACTCACTTTCCTTGAGACGGTCGCCAATCCCTATACGACCGTGCTCGGCCCCATCCGTTACGCCGCTGTCCGAATCAATCTCGCGCAGTCCTGCAATGGCATTGGCTGGATCTTCGGCCCGATCATCGGCGGTATGTTCTTCTATTCCAAGGACGCGGCGGGGAAGAGCACCGGCAACGAGACGCTGTACATTCCGTATGTCATCGTCGCGTGCGTCGTCGTCGTGCTCTCGGTGGTGTTCTACTTTGCATACATCCCGGATATCAAAATGGAGGACGACTACCATCTCGACGATTCTGTGCCCAACGTTTCCCACTCCATCTGGAAGCATCCGCACTTCGTGATGGCCGTCGCCGCCCAGTTTTTATACGTTGCGGCCCAAGCCGGCATCTTCAGCTTCTTCATCAACTACATGACCTCTGAGGTTCCCCCCCTGCCTGCATCGTGGTATTCGGGCGCCTTGAAAACTTGGTTCGAAACCAGCAAAACCGGCGCTCTATCCCTCAGCGACAAAGGCGCGGCCAATCTTGCCGCTCTCGGTTTCGTGTGCTTCCTCATCGGGCGGTTCACCGGTGCCGGTATTCTGAGAAAATTCTCCGCCCACAAGGTGCTGGGACTCTACGGCCTCATGAACGTCATTTGCTGTTTTGTTGTCTTCCTAAAACTCGGTTGGGTCTCCGTGGCGTGTGTCTTCCTGAGCTACTTCTTTATGTCCATCATGTTCCCGACCATCTTCGCCCTCGGCATCTTTGGTCTTGGCGCGCGCGCCAAGAAGGCCTCCGCCTTCATCGTCATGGCCATCATGGGCGGCGCGATCCTGCCCAAGCTAATGGGCGCAGTCGCGGACAAATACGATATGTCTCGCGGCTTCATCGTGCCGTTGTTCTGCTTTGCCTTCATCGCCTTCTACGGCTTCAAGTGGCCCAAGTTCAGCGGAGCGGAATCGCTTGCAGCTGCCGCGCCTCATTGACCTTCTATTGCCCGAACTACCGCTTCTAATGTGGCGACGATTTCGACGATTTCCTTCGTCAACGCCGTGATCTGTGCCCAGTTCTTCTCCGCAATTGTTTTGTTGGCGGCAATCCACGACCCGCCGACAGCTGCGACGATCGGCAGCTTCAGGTAATCGGGTGCATTCTTCACATTCAAGCCACCCATCGGAATGAACTTCGCGCCTGTGTGTGCATACGGTCCTGCAAACGCCTTGAGCATTTCCACCCCACCCGCCACCGATGACGGGAAGAACTTCTGTAGCTTGCAGCCGAGCGCCAAGGCGCGTTCCACCTCTGATGGCGTCATAACCCCCGGTATGAAAAGCATCCCCGTTGCCAGCGATGCCTTCACCACCGCCTCGTTCAACCCGGGTGCGACGCTGAACTGTGCGCCCGCATCCCGTGCGCGCTTCACCTGATCGGCGTCAAGCAACGTTCCCGCGCCAACCAGCATCTTTGGAAATGCTTTCTTGATTGCGCACACCGACAGCTCAGCTGCCGCTGTGCGAAACGCGACCTCAATGATGTCCAGCCCGCCCGCCTGCAACGCCTCCGCCACATGCACGGCATCCTCCACCTTGTCCAGCGTCACGACGGGCACGACTCGCTTTTTGAAGAGACGTTCCATAAAATCTCCGTTTGAGTTCCGCGCCCAGATACCGCATCTTGCCCCCGACAATCAATCATGATTCCACTCGAAGACAACTTTGCCGATATCATCGACAAAGCTCAACGCGGCCTCGGCTTCAGCGACGGCGTTCTGGCCGGCGGCGCCGGCGTGAGTGTTGACGAACTCTGCGCGGTGAAGGCGGAACGCTTCGATGAACGTGTCGTCCGCCGGCTTGCCGCGCCGTTGCGGCTCGGAGCCGACGCGCTTGCCGACCGCGCGTGGCATCCAGCGGCGCGGCAAATGTCCGGGCTTGCCAGCTTCACCACCCGCTATGGTGGCATGAGCGTCAACGCCTACGTTGCCCACGATTCCGTACGCGCCGCCGCCTTCGACACCGGTGCCGATGCGGCGCCGCTGCTTGCTTTTCTTAGTGACCGTTCCTTGATGTTGGAGTTACTTCTTCTGACGCACTGCCATAGCGACCATGTCGGCGAACTGTACCGTTTGAAGACGTGCGCCTTCGCATCCGAGCGCGAGCCAGTCGCCGGCACGGAAACGTTTTCCGATGGCCACGTCTTTTGCGTCGGCAACCTCCAGATTGAAGCCCGTCGCACCAGCGGCCACACGCCCGGCGGCACCAGCTATGTTGTTCGTGGATTGGAACACATCGTCGTCGTGACCGGTGACGCCCTTTTTGCCGGCTCGATAGGCGGCGCGCCGTTTGCCTATGAGGAGGCGTTGCGCTACGATCGCGAACAGGTGTTGACCTTGCCCGACGACACGATCATCTGTCCCGGCCACGGCCCGCTGACAACCGTCGGCGAAGAGAAACGCCATAACCCGTTTTTCACTGCGTAAATGGAAGCCCGACTCCGACATCCGTCTTGGATCAAGATGCGCCCGCGCGGCGGCGAACACTACCGCCAACTCAAACAAGTACTCAGCGAGTTTAAGCTACACACCGTTTGCGACGAAGCGCAGTGCCCCAACATCGGCGAGTGCTGGGAACACGGTGCTGCCACCATCATCCTGATGGGCGACGTCTGCACCCGTCGCTGCCATTTTTGCGCCGTGGGCAATGGCAAACCCGCGCCGCTCGACCCATCGGAACCGGACAACGTCGCCGGAGCTGTCGTGCGCCTCGGCTTGCGTTATATCGTGCTGACTTCCGTTAACCGCGACGACCTGCCAGACCAAGGCTCCAATCATTTTGCCAGGACCGTTGAGGCCATTCACGCTAGTTCTCCCGATTGCGGTATAGAGGTGCTGATTCCTGACTTTCGTGGCGACCGCGATTGTATTTCCCGCGTCGCGCGGACGCCATTGACCGTGCTGGCCCACAACGCCGAAACCGTTCCGCGCCTCTACAAACCGGTGCGTCCCGGTTCCGATTACGAGCGTTCCCTGCGTGTCCTCTCGCTGGCCAAGGAACTGCGAGCCGACCTGCTCACAAAATCCGGCCTGATGCTCGGCCTCGGCGAGACCAACGATGAGACGCTTGCAGTCGCACGCGACCTCCGCGCGCACGGCTGCGATATCCTTACTCTCGGCCAATATCTCCGCCCATCCAAGAACGAGTTGGCCGTCGAGCGTTACGTCACCCCGAAAGAATTCGTTGAGCTTCGCGAGGCCGCTCTGGTATTGGGTTTCCGCCACGTTGAGAGCGGCCCGTTGGTTCGCAGCTCGTACCACGCCTGGCAACACGTCTGCTAGGTTTTCACTCTGCCCCGTGATTGGGTAAGGCTAACAAAACCAGTCTGTGATCGAGGAGATGGCACTCAGCCTTGACATGGAGCGCTTGCACCTTCCACGGCTGAACTATGGGACTGGGTTTCGCCTTTGAAAGGAGATTTTCTGTAAAAAGGTATAAAATTACGACGTTCTTGCAAAACTCGCTTTTGCGGGCTTTTTCGGCGATGGATTTGAACGGGATGCAAGGGGAAGCGTCTCAGAGTTATGCATGAACTGACCGCGATCTTCCACCATCTTCAACGCCATCTTTTCCCTACACTCG
>CAIKAP010000049.1 GCA_903825435.1 uncultured Verrucomicrobiota bacterium | reverse complement strand
TGAGCGGGCTGGCGCGGAAGATTCCGTTCATCGGCGTGTGCATGGTGATGGCGGTGATGGCGTCGAGTGGGCTACCGGGATTTGCGAATTTTGTGAGTGAAGTGATGGTGTTCATCGGCGCGTGGTCGCAAGGTTCGATGCTGTTCCGGATCGCCACGATTTGCGCGGTCTGGGGGATCGTGGTGACGGCGACGTATCTGTTGTGGGCGGTGCGGACGAGTTTCTTCGGGCCGTTCGATGAGAAGTGGAACATGCTCAAGGACGCAACGACGCCGTGGTGTCGGCTGCCGTATGTGATGCTAATTGCGGTGTTGCTGACAGTCGGGTTCTACCCGAGGGTGTTGACGGATATTATCCAGAAGAGCGTGGCGACGATGGTGTTGAACGCGGAGGCTCGGTGATGGGGTTGTACGCGATACAACTGGAATGCCTCCTCGCCGTGATGGGGATTGTGGCACTGTTGAGCGACGCGTTCCATCCGTCGGCGGACAAACGACGGTTTGGACTGCTGCTGGCCGGGCTGGTGCTGGCGGTGTTCGTGTACAGTTTTGCGCTGTTTCCAATCCAAAAGACGTTTTTCCACGGCATGTACCGGCTGGATGCGTTCGCGTTGTTCTTTAAGCGGCTGTTCCTGCTGGTTACAGCCTTGGTATTGGTGGCGGGGGCGGAGTTCTCGGAGCGGTTCGAGTCCGGCAAGGCGGAGTTCTACGCGCTGGTGTTGTTAGCGGCGACGGGAATGTTGTTGATCGCTTCGGTGAACGATTTCGTGTTGATGTTTGTGTCGCTGGAACTGGTAACGATCACGTTCTACGTGCTGACGTGTTTCCTCCGCCGTCAATTGCCGTCGTTGGAGGCGGGGACGAAGTATTTGATTCTCGGGGCGCTATCGAGTGGGTTCACCGTGTACGGTATCGCGTACATTTTCGGAACGACCGGAACGACGAACTTCGATGTGTTAGCTGCGACTTTGAAGAATGGCGCGCCCGGTAAGGCGTTTACGCTGGGGATGTTGCTGGTGATGACGGGGCTCGGGTTCAAGATAGCGAGTGTGCCGTTCCAGTTTTGGGCGCCGGATGTGTATCAGGGCGCGCCGACGCCGGTGACGGCGTTCCTGGCGGTTGGGAGCAAGACGGCCGGGTTTGTGTTGTTGTTGCGGGTGTTGCTGGTTGGTTTGCTGCCGGTAAGCGCGCTGTGGACGACGCTGGTGCTGGTGTTGGCGGCGGCGACGTTGCTGTACGGCAATCTCGGCGCGATTCCGCAGCGGAACATCAAACGGCTGCTCGGGTACTCCTCCATTGGTCACGCCGGGTACATGTTGATGGGCGTGGCGGCTTTGAACGCGCTCGGGGCGCAGGCGGTGTTGTTCTACTTGGGCCAGTACGCTTTCACGGTCCTCTGCGCGTTTCTGGCGATCATCGCGGTGACGAATGTGACGAAGACCGACGAGATTGTCGGGTTCGCAGGGCTGGGGCGGCGGTCGCCATTACTGGGCGTGTCGTTGTTCCTGGCGATGATGTCGCTGGCGGGCGTGCCGCCGCTGAGCGGATTTTTCGGGAAGTTCCAGTTATTCGCTGCGGTGATTGAGCGGGCGCAGACAGATGGGCATTACTATGTGCTGGCGGGCATCGGCGCGGCGGCGGTCGTTGTGTCGTTGTACTTCTACCTGAACATCGCTCGCGCGATTTACTTGGAAGAGCCTGCCGATGCGACTCCGATTCCGGTCAGTGTCCCGATGCGCGTTGCGCTGTGGGTCTGCCTGGCGGCGATGATCGGGCTGGGGCTGTTTCCGCGGCCACTTGTCGAGGCGACGATTCAAGCTGCAAACATTTTCTCCTTACGCTAGACTGCGACCACTATGACAACGCGCACAGAGAAAGATTCTCTCGGCTCGCTCACCGTGCCATCCGACGCCTACTACGGCGTCCAGACGCAGCGTGCCGTCGCCAACTTCCCGATCAGCGGCTGGCCGATGCCTCCGCGGTTCATCCACGCGCTCGGTCGCATCAAACGCGCCGCCGCGCAGACCAACCTTGCGCTTGGCTTGATTGAGAAGAAGGTTCACGACGCCATCGTTGCCGCCGCGACTGAAGTTGTGGATGGCAAACTCGACGCGCAGTTCCCGGTGGATGTGTTCCAGACTGGTAGCGGCACCTCGTCGAATATGAACGCCAACGAAGTCATCGCCAGTCGCGCGAACGAAATCCTTGGCGGCAAACGCGGCGACAAATCCCCGGTGCACCCGAACGACCACGTCAACTTGTGCCAGTCGTCGAACGACGTTGTTCCGACGGCGATTCACATCAGCACCATTGAGGCGTTGCGAGAAGAGTTGATTCCCGCGCTCGAACATTTGCGCACCGAATTGGCGAAGAAGGCGAAGGACTTCGACGACATCATCAAGATCGGGCGGACGCATTTGCAGGATGCCACACCGGTACGGCTGGGGCAGGAGTTTGGCGGTTACGCGGCGCAAGTCGTGTACGGCATCGCCCGCGCGAGGAAGGCTGTCGAGACTTTGAGCGAACTGCCGCTCGGTGGCACGGCGGTCGGCTCTGGTCTCAACGCCCATCCTGATTTTGCGAAACTGACCGTGGCCAAGTTTTCGGCGGAACTCGGCGTCAAGATGCGGGAGGCGCGCAACCATTTCGAGGCGTCGGCGGCGCGCGATGCGTGCGTCGAGGCGAGCGGTTGCCTGAAGACGATTGCCGTCAGCCTCGCGAAGATTGCCAACGACATCCGTCTCATCGGAAGCGGCCCGCGTTGTGGCATCGGCGAAATCAAACTTCCCGCCGTCCAGCCCGGCAGCTCCATCATGCCCGGCAAAGTCAATCCAGTCATCGCCGAGAGCACCATCCAAGTCTGCCTCTGGGTCATCGGCGCCGACACGACCATCACCCTCGGCGCCCTCCAGAGTTTTTTCGAGTTGAACGTCGCGATGCCGCTGATAGGCGCACAGATGTTGGAGAGTGTCCATCTCCTCGCTGCCGGCAGCCGGAACTTTGCGGATGCTTGCGTCGCGGGAATCGAAGCCGACCGGCAACGGTGTGAATCGTTGGTCGAGCAGAGTCTGGCGATGTGTACGCCGTTGGCTCCGGTCATCGGGTACGACAAGGCGGCGGAGATTGCCAAGACGGCTTACAAGGAAGGCAAGACCGTCCGGGAGGTTGCACGCGAGAAATCCGGTTTGAGCGAGAAACAGCTCGACGAGATCTTCAACCTGCGTCAACTCACCGAACCCGGTATCAAGGGGAAGGGCGGGGAGTAGGCGGAAACGCCTGAACGTTCAACCGCTTCGGCTACTCCGTAAACCAGACCGTCAGCGTGCCGCCTGATTGCGCCGTCAACGTCAATCATTCCCATTACCGGAACTGCGAATGTCAACCGCACTTCCTACACCGCCATCTGCAACCCAGTATTCGTCCGCATCGGGCACCTGATCTCACCGAAAAGAAATGATTTCCTTGGCAGTCTTGTCACTGGTAACATCCGACTCATCGGAGGACTTACATGGAAAAGCGCGCACATGGAAACGGAACCCTGAATTTCATCAACGGCCAGGTCTTCGGCTTTGACGTCGGCACCGGCTCCACACTCAACTTCCTATGAACCGCATCTATCAAGGCAAAGTCACCAACGTCGAAATCCTGAAGGGCAAAGACGGAAAGCCCGAACCACTGCCGGATTGGCAGGACGCCCTCTGGCAGCACCACCAACTGTTTCAGGACGCCGTCAACTACTACACCCTCGCCCTCGCCGCATTGGCCTAACTACAGGAGAACATCATGCCAAGCGAACTTTACCGGACTTACGAAGTGCTCGTTGAGGAATCAGTTCACCCCGACCATCCGAAGCGAGAACGAACAAGCAAGCCGTGCCTGTGGGAACAGGACAATGGCGAGAAAGACGCCGCGCTACGCGATACGCACATGATTTTTCAGGATGCGGTCTGCTACTACACGCTTTGCATCGCCGGTCTGGCAGGAAACGAAAAGCTGGATGGCAAGCCCCTCAATCCACTTTGGAACTACCTCACGACACCAGCAGAAAAAGGCGGCATCAAGGAGGACACCGCGAAAGTCATTCGCCGGTTGGCCGCGCACTACAAATCGCTCACGGGTGTGAAAACGGCAGAGGAGTTCTTGAACCGCGTCTATTCTGAGCCGATGCGAACGCCACCCGGCATTTCCGACGGTGATAAGCAACCGGTGATGCTGATGCGGGCACAGTGCTACCGGCTCTTGGAGATGTACGGAGCGCCGACCAAAGATACCGGTGCACAGGAGTGCGCCGATATGTCAGCATTCGCCAGAACTTGGGTGAGCCTAACGTCAGCCCCCGACAGCGATGCCGAGATTCCCGGCAACGGAGCGTATGACCGTGTCTCGTGGGAGCTAAAGGCAAAGCTGAAGCCTGAGATGGACGAAAAGCAAGCGGCAGAAATCGTGGAGAGCACACTTCTGGAATACTCCCGTGAAGCCGAAGACTGGAATACGAAGGACTGCGCAAGTTCGTATGCCGAAAAGACTGACAAGTTGAGACACGCCGTAATAGAAACGGAGAAACTTCCCGATGCCAATGAAGACAAACCCAAGACGTTACGGACGGCGAAAGCGGCACTTGAGAAGCACCTGAGTGGACGCGCCGATTTCGAGAAGAAGTTCTTCGCCAATCGCAAAGACAAACTGGGTGCGGCTGTCGTTTCAGCTTTGTCGAAGCCGTTTGCCGCCGATAAAGCGTCCGACATCGGCCTAACCGACGATGAATTTCAAAAGGCGAAGAAGGATATCAGCAGTCTTGCTGAGGCAACGGAAACAAAAGGCCACGCGCACATTCGTTTGAGCTACAAGGGCGGAAACCCCAATTCCCTTGAGAAGGCTGTTCTCCGGTATTGGTTGCTTCGGGACAACCCGGACAAAACGATCGGACGTGCAGCATTAGCGGACTTCCGAAGATTCATAGAGAAGGATGACCCAATAGCAGAACCGAAACTGGGCGATACCCGGTTCCGGGAAATGCCGTTCAAACGGGCAAACGCGAAGATTGCTTTCCCGTTCTTCGGGAAGGAGTGTTTAAAGATCAAATCGGACGCGGTTTCTCCGGATTTTGAATTTGACAAGACGGCGTTCGCAACGGCAGCCGAAGACGTTTTCAAGTACAAGATACGCACGGCTGTGCGTGCGGAGAAGGTGCGGAAGTTTCTGAATGTAGTGCGCGCCTACGAGGGCATGGGTAAGACGCTGGCAGCCGAAGACAGCCCCACCGGCAAACTGTTTCCGATTCGAGGAATGCAAGATGACCCGCGCTGGAAGGGCAACGGCAAGGGAATCGAGACACTCCTCGTGGAGTTGGGCAAGGACAAGGACATCGAGACATACATCCCAACGTCACGGATCACTAGCGAGGAGATCGCGTGGAGTTGGGCAAGGACAAGGACATCGAGACATACGGGCTACGTGAAGGAACGATTGGGGGTTGGGCGGAGGTGCGGAAGGCATTGCTTAAAGTCTATTCGCCCGCCAAGAATCCAGAAAGCCTCGTGAAGGAACTGGAGGCGGCAGTGGACAAGGAGATGGAAGACAACCGTCAGGGCTTCGGCAGCGCCGATTTCTTCCATGCGCTCTGCGATCCAGCATACTTTCACCTGTGGCTCATAGGTTCTGAGTATGAACAAAACGACGTCAAAGATTTCATTCCCCATTACGTCAGCTATTCCGAATGGCGCGAGGACTTGATCGAACTCCTCCGTGGGTCTGATGGCGGGACGGTAAGTCGAGAACAGGAACCGACAGCCAACGAATTGGAGAAACTCGCCAAGAAGCCGATTGCCTACACGTGGACGGGCTTGCTGAATCGGCACAAGAAACCAAGTTACCGGTACTACGATTTCACGGCGGGATTGAACACCGCGCTCGAAATCAAATCTCTCTTCCGTCGTGTCAGGCCATCTGATGACAGAAAAGAGGTTACGGAATACAAGAAGCTTACTGGTGAGGCAGCGAAGCTCACGCTTGCTGCGCGGCGCTTGAAACGTGACAAGGTCATCAACAAAGACACCGGCAACAGCGTGGACGCGCTCTGGTGTCCACCGCTTGTTTTAGCGGGAGAAACAAACCCGACGGCGGAGGAACATCCAAGAGCAGGGAAGTACGACGACCAGAAAAAGAAAGTATGGCCTACCGGTAATGCGGAAGTCAGCTTCTCACTGATAGCATCACCGTTGCCGGGAGACTACTGGAACGAAGTCGCCGGGGTGCCGTCCGCAATGGAAAAGGCACCGGTTCACCTTACCGTCTCGTTCAAGATCGAGGCAGAAGCACTCGCGAAGCTTGAAGTGGGAGGAGTGTATTTTGCCGGCAAGTCGCTAAAGGGCGTGGACGAGGAGGATGAAAAGCGAAAGTTCTTCCGCTGGCCTGTGGACATCGAATCCGACAAGCTCGCGGCGAAGGAAGCGGAGGACAAGGCCAAACAGGAAGTCGCAAAGGACGGGAAAGCACCGCGAAAACAGACGAAGCGGATCGATGTCAAACCTACTGAGCTTTGGTGTCACTACGAAGACGGGTTCCGAGTCAAAGCCAGTCGCTATAGCAAGACTGAGCAGACGAAAAAGGTGCCGGATTTTCACATGCTCTCCATTGATCTCGGCAACCGCTTCGCGGCGGCGTTCACTCGGCTGCGGATTCATGCAGATTCAGCCACCGACGGTCGAGTAATCTCCGCTGACGGTATCTCGCCCGTTATCAAGGCACAGTTGACAAGGCAGGGAACGCTGCGATTACAGGGCGAGGATGCCGAAGTCTGGCAATTGGTCACGGAGAAGAACCAGAAGCACATCGCCAAGAAACTGAAAGCGCGGGGCGAGACGCGCGCGCCGGTTGTCGGCACGTATGTGTTGGTGGAAGAGAAATTCGGTAACGGCGGGCGGGGGCGGTTCCCGACTCCCGACGAGTACGAGAGTTTCCGCAAACTCGCCGGACGGCTTGTGTCCTTGGATGCGTGTTCGATAGCCGGAACGGAAACACAAACGTATCCCGAACTTGGCGATCATCTGATCTTCCGGCTGAAGCGACGCATTGGCAGACTGCGTACGCTCCTGAATCTCGTTTGGCGTCTGTGCGGCGACAAGGAAAAGGACCGGAATGGGAAGTACATGCTCGACCGCAAACCAGAACTACTCGCTTTCCATCGCCGTCTGGTGATTGAGACGCTGGCGCGCTCTGCATTCCCGAAACGTCCGCGTCAACCGGGGGAAACCGAGGATGAACACGATCAAAGCCTTCGTTTGGTTCTAGCTCGGAAGGAGTTGTGGGTCGAATGGAAGCCGCTGCTCGTAAGCAAGAAGGGCAAAGAGGAAGAAACTCGGTGCAAGGAACTGGAGCGTATTGCACTCAAGAATACGGAGTTGAATTGGCTCCGCCTCGCCGAAGCGATGAGGAAGCAAATCGCAGACTATTGCGAGGGCAGCGATTCGCTCGACAATCTGTTGGTGCAAGCCATCGAGTTCTGCCTGCCATTGCGCGGACGGCATTGGGGGTGGGATCGTTCTCGAAAAGCGCGGCTTCATTGGGATGTGAAGGAGGCAACGCACGTGCCACGTGTAGAGGGCATGCGTGGACTGTCGATGAGACGGCTGGAGCAGATACTCAATCTGCGCCAGCGTTGCCAGAGCTTCGCTAAGTTGGAGGATCGGTATCACTGCCAATTCAAGTCGGGGAACTACAACCCACCAGATTCCATACCGCGTGAGCAGATTGATGATGTTTGCCCGTTGTTGCTGGATCGAAGCAATCGCATCCGCGACCAACGAGTCGAACAGACCGCGCACATGATTCTTGCAGAAGCACTCGGCCTTGAACTGAAGAACCCGGCTAAAGTGGACAATAAGAAACAACGCAAGAGTGAAGTTGAACTGCACGGCGAATATCAGCAGCGGAAGGATTGCCCCCGTTGCTCGGTCATCGTGTTGGAAAATCTGGAACGCTACAAAACAAGCCAAGAACGAACGCGGACGGAGAACTCGCGGTTGATGAAATGGGCGCACCGGGCAATTATCGAGAAGCTGGAAGACATGTGCCGCCCGTTTGGAATTACTCTGATGCTCGTTGACCCCGCGTTCTCATCGCATTTCGACTCGCGCACTGGCCTGCCGGGCGTGCGGGTGAACGAAGTATCTCGGGACTTCGAGAAGGAGTATCCCTACAATAAGTGGCTTGAGGGGAAGACCAAGTCAGTGGCGGAAACGCAGCTCGCGCAGGACATCAAGGTGCTGGCGGATACCTTTGCCAAAAACCAAGCCTACAAAGGCACATTGATCCTCGCGGTGGAAGGCGGGAAGGAATTCGTGCCCGTGGCGTCCCCTGCCGGGCAGGACGGACTCATCAACGCGGATATTTGTGCAGCCGGGAACATCGGACTTCGTGCCATTGCTGACCCGCAACGGTGGGACATCTTCCCGCGTCTGCGCACAAAGCAGGTTTCCGAGACAGAAGTAAGCGTCACCACTTGGCGAGGCTGGTTTGGCAGGTTTGGCAAGGAAGCGATGGAACGGCGCATAACCAAGCTAGCCAGTAGCGAAACACCTCAACTGCACGCGCCAGTCCCACAGCACAGCAAGAAGAAGAAAGACGCACCAACAGGTGATGCTGGCGCTGGGAATGGCGAATCAGCGTCGAGTCAATCGTCTGAGTTCCCACCGTTTTTCGTCGAGCATCCAGAGCATGATTGGCTACCGGAAGGCGACTGGCTCAAGAAGGAGGCATTCGCGTTTGATCAGGCCGGTAAGAAGCTCCGCGCCTATCAGCAAGGGGAATACCTCAAGCGGGTCGAACAAGTTTGCAGCGACCGAATCAAAAAGATCAATCGTGCCAGAATCCAAAAGCCGAAGAGCAACGACGACAACATCGTGATGTAGTTACCTGATGAGCGAAGCGCCACTTCAGGTTAATGCCGGGCTGGAAGCGCAGCCGGTGATGCCGGTGCGACGGCTCAATAATTTCGTCTATTGTCCGCGCCTGTTCTATTTCCAGTGGGTCGAGAACGTCTTTCAGGAAAGCGCCGACACGGTTGCCGGCTCGCATCTCCATCGCAACGTGGACGCGCCTTCCCGTCTGGATGAGGAAAAGGCGAAAGCCTTGGGCGAGAACCTGCCCGAAGGGGCGCGTCTGCGCAGTCTGCGATTGGAGAGCGAGGCGCTGGGCATTGTCGGTGTCATGGACTTAGTCGAAGGCGGGCCGGATGGTGCCGTCATTGTGGATTATAAGAAAGGTTCCGCCCGTCGTACCAGTGAAGGCGAACGGGAAGCGCGAGAACCAGAGTCCATCCAGATGGGGGCGTATGCGCTCTTGTTGCAGGAACAAGGCGTCAAAGTTGCCAGTGCGGAAATCTATTACGCTGCCGAGAAACGGCGAGTCCCGATTGAACTCACGACAGAGTTACTGAACCGCACACGACAAGCCATTGCCGACGCTAAGACGCTCGGCGCATCGAAACACTTCCCTCCTCCGCTGAAAAACGATCCGCGCTGCTTGGGCTGTTCGGCGTATCCGATTTGTCTGCCGAATGAGTCATTGTGGTGGGCGCGGGCACGGGCAGAAGCTGAACCAGAGCCGCAACTGCGGTTTGAGTTTGCAACGAGAACCGAAGACGAGCTGCGGGATCTGATTTTGGAGGCAATGGAATTTGCGGCGGAGAACCGCGGCGGAAATGCCGCTCCCACATTGCAACCGCCACGTCCCGACCGTGACGATGGCGAAGTGTTGGTGGTGCAGAAGGCGGGGGCGCAAGTCGGTATCAGCGGCGAGGAACTCGTCGTGAAGGTGAAGGACGAGGTGGTGCGAAAGCTGCCGGGGCAGCAGGTGCGGGCGATTTACCTGTACGGCGCGGTGCAACTGACGGCGCAGGCGGTGGCGACCTGCCTGGAACTCGGCATTGATGTGGCGTACTTCTCGCCGGCGGGCCGGTATTTGGGCGCGTTATGCGGGTTGCCAGCCAGCGGCGTGGATGCGCGGCGCGGGCAGTACCGGCTGTTTGAATTGCCAAGCGTGCGGCTCATACTGGCGCGCGAGGTCATTCGCGCGAAGATTCACAACCAGCGGGTCATGCTCATGCGCAACGGCGAGCCACCGGAGCGGGTGCTGCAATTGATGATTCATTTCCGCGATGCTACGGCGTCGGCCCGCGAGTTGACGGAGTTGCTCGGTATCGAAGGCAACGCCGCCGCGCTTTACTTTGAGCAGTTCGATTCGATGCTGAAGAAGCGCGAAGATTGGAAGTTCGATTGGCGCGGGCGCAACCGGCGGCCGCCGCGCGACCCGATCAACGCGCTGTTGTCGCTCGGTTACTCGATGCTCGCAAAGGAACTGACGGGCGTGTGCCATGCGGTCGGGCTGGACCCGTTTCTCGGTTTCATGCACCAGCCCCGGTATGGGCGGCCGGCGTTGGCGCTGGATTTGATGGAGGAGTTCCGCCCGTTGGTGGCCGACAGCGTGGCGATCAGCCTTGTCAATCGCGGTGAGCTTGGCCCGGAGGATTTCATCCGCAGCGCCAACGGTACGTTCCTGAATGACCGGGGGCGGAAGGTGTTTTGGGAAGCGTGGTTTCGCCGTCTCGACACGGAAGTGAGCCACCCGGAGTTTGAGTACAAGATGGCCTACCGGCGGATGCTGGACGTGCAGGCGCGGAAGTTGTGGCGGTTCGTGCGCGGCGAGGCCACCGGCTACCACGGATTTACGACGAGATGAGCAACCGCATCCGCTATCTTGTCAGCTACGACATTTGCGATCCGAAACGGTTGCGGCACGTGGCCAAGGTACTGGAAGGGTTCGGTACCCGCTTGCAATACTCCGTATTTGAGTGCCCGTTGGATGTGATGCGTCTGGCCCAACTCAAAGCCGCGCTCGCACCTGAAATGAACTACGATCAGGATCAAGTATTGTTCGTTTCTCTTGGCTTGGAAAGCGCTGACGCCACGCTCATCATCGATGCGATGGGACAGCCCTACACCGTCCGCTCCCGCGTCACAATCATCTGATTGACGATTCGTTGCGATTGTGGTGTTATCTCTCCGGGCACTGCCCACCGACCACTAATCCTCCGCCATTGGGTTAGCAGGTTCTCTGAAATCGCGAGTGACTGAAAACTGCGACATGCGGCGCGCGAGCGCGGCAGTGCTCGACCAAGCCTTCGGCGATGCTCGCAATCTATAAACGGCTGATACGTTGAGTGATGCTGCGGACAAGTCACGAATGCTTCACGTTGGCCATGAGAAATGGCTGCGCGCTCGAAATCCCCATTCTAAACCATTGTCCTCATGAGGGAAGGCAGGCGCGTGCCGCAGTCGTCGCGATTCCAGAAAGCTTGAGGCGGGACAAGGCGTCCGATATGGAGATCCGTAAAAAGAGCCGCAGTCGTCGCGATTCCAGAAAGCTTGAGGCGGGGGAACATGTCCGTGTGCGTCCCGCAATACTCCGCGCCGCAGTCGTCGCGATTCCAGAAAGCTTGAGGCGGCTCCATTGTTCAAACGTCGGCAACCCCTTGACAATGCCGCAGTCGTCGCGATTCCAGAAAGCTTGAGGCGGGTGGCGACGTGCACGGCATCGCCGTTGATGGTGATGCCGCAGTCGTCGCGATTCCAGAAAGCTTGAGGCGGAGGTCGCGCGTCAGGGCTTCCGTAAATGGCGTTACGCCGCAGTCGTCGCGATTCCAGAAAGCTTGAGGCGGCTTTTCCGAGGTGGCGGCATGATGGCGGAAGCGATGCCGCAGTCGTCGCGATTCCAGAAAGCTTGAGGCGGAACTTTGAGGCGTTCGGTAGTGAGATGGATGACAAGCCGCAGTCGTCGCGATTCCCCGCCGCCGCTGAAACAACTTTCCTTAACGAACCCAAGCGAGGCTATGGTCAAGATGATGTCACCGGCAGTCTGTTTTCCGGTAAAAGTGGCGTAAGTTGCTCTAAATGCGGCTGTTCCGGCCTTGGATGAGGCGGGAAAGTGATGGAACAACGTCATTTTGTTCCAGAACAACGCCGTATTGTTCAACGACAATGCCAGTAGGTTCGACGACAATGGCGCGTTGTTCCACGACAACAGTGCATCTCCCCGGAACGAAACGACGTTATTCACCAGCAACACGGCTTTTTTGCGCCGCCGGTCAGCCGTGTCTGTATGCGTGTCGCCGCCAAAGGCATCCATAATACCGGTGGCTGGAGCGATCCCGCGTTGGTCACCGTGCCGTAGCCGGTTAGAAAAACAGAGACCGTTGCCGCACACGACAGCGGGTTTGCGTGCCCGCTTCTCGTCGAACTCGATTCGTCTGACTCGGCTCGACTTCGTTACGGATGACAAGTAAGCAGAACCGGGCTGGAGGCAACTCTGGCCCGGTTTGTTTTTGGAGCCGGGCTAGTGTAGTGTTTCCAACGCTTCTTTACATTTGGCAATTTTTGTCATGATGCGGTTCACCGGCGCGGTCCAGACGAACACTTTGGGATTTTGGTTGTGATTCTTCAAGTAC
>CAIKAP010000048.1 GCA_903825435.1 uncultured Verrucomicrobiota bacterium | reverse complement strand
GGGCGGAGCATGGTCGCCCATCGTAAAAGTAAGCCGAAGGGCCTCTGGAAAAACTGTTTTCACACCTTCGGCTCGCCATCTCCACTCCAATCGCCATCCACTAAAAGAAGTTTTGCAAGAACGTCCCGGTGAAACCGAATTCTTATCAGTGAATGGCAATGCGGTTTATGTTTGCGCGAGATCGAACTTCAAACTCTTGACAAACGGCCACTTGGTGCGAAAACTTCCCTCATACAGGAGGCTTTTCGATGAAAGAGCGCGACTTACCGATGGTGCGATTCTCACTCCGCCTTGGCGTGTTGTGTGGAATTGTAGCGGGTGTGGTGTCTTTGAGTTCTGTTGGACCTTCTGCCGCAGCCGCAGAAGCGGACCAAGGGTGGGAACAAGGATTTCGCAACCCGCCGCCCGGCTATCGGCCGGAGGTTTTTTGGGACTGGATGGGGGGCTTGCTCAGCCGGGAAGGAATCACCAAAGATCTTGAGTCCCTATCGCGTGCCGGCGTAGGTGGCGTGTTGGTGATGCAGATGCCCGACCAATTGGCCGGAGTTGTTCAGGTGCGGTTCCGCGACTACCCCGGAAAGGTGAAGTGCCTGAGCGACGAGTGGTTTGCGCTGGCAAACCATGCCGCCAAGGAAGCTGACCGGTTGGGGCTGCGATTGTCGTTTCTCATGTGTCCGGGCTGGAGCCATTGTGGTGGGCCATGGATCAAGCCGGAGAAGGGTCTGAAGATTCTGGTGGCCGAGCGCAAGGACATCGAAGGCCCTAGTCGCTTTGACAACGTCTTGCCGCGGGCGCCCATTCATAAGCCGTCGGGTGACGACACGACGCTGTCGAGCGGCGACGATGCGGCATTCTGGGAGCGGGTCAAGAATCCGCGCGAGGATTTCTACCGCGACGTGGCGGTGATCGCCGTTCCATTGGGGAGTCGCGGCGGGCCGGTCCCGTTGGAGAAGATCGTCGATCTGACAAAGCGCATGGATGCTCAAGGTAGGCTGGTTTGGGACGTGCCGACGGGCAAGTGGACCGTATTACGTCTGGGTGTGGCCTCGGAGAATGGGCCGAACCATCCCACAACAACCGAGGGAACAGGCTTGGAGTGCGATCGGATGGATCCCGCAGCAGTACGATTGGTGTATGATGGGATGATAGCGAGGATCGTCAAGGAGGCGCGAGCTAAGGGATACAAGTCTGTGCAACGATTCGAGACCGACAGTTATGAAGGGGGACGACAGGATTTCGGTCTCGATTTTCAAACGGAATTCGGCAAGCGCCGCGGCTACGACTGCACCCCTTGGTTGCCCGCCTGGCTAGACCAGAAACTGGTGATCGGCAGCGGTGATCTCACTTTACGGTTCCGCACCGATATGCTGCGAACGATCTCCGAGCTATGGATCGAGCGCTTCTACGGTGAGCTGCGGCGTTTGGCCGAGGAGAACAATCTGGAGTGGATGATCGAGCCTTACTTCGCTTCGAACCACGACTGGCGCACGGCCGGTGCTCGTGCCCACGTGTCAGGCTGTGAGTTCTGGATGGGTGGCCCACAACTTATCGGCCCGGCACCGGACATTGCCGCGTTGTATGGGCACAAGGTGGTATGGGCTGAATCGTTTACGTCGGAGTCATACGAGAGCGCCTGGCGCAACGATCCATGGCGAATGAAACTCTATGGCGACGCAGCGTACTGTCAGGGAATCAACCACTTCATCATGCACGGCTTCACCCACAATCCCTTTGGGGATCGGTACCAGCCCGGCTTGAGTTTTGGATTCTGGGGCACGCAAATGAACCGCCATCTCACATGGTGGCCTTACTCAAGCGGATGGCATCGTTATCTGGCCCGCTGCGAATTCCTGTTGCAGCAAGGGCTGCCGGTTGCCGACGTACTTACATATCCACCCAAGGTTGAGCACATCCCCGGTCCGGTGCTGGATACAGGAGACTACCGACAAACAGTCGTGAATGACGAGGCGCTGCTCGAGAGGCTGGCGGTGCGCGAAGGGCGAATCGTGCTGCCGCACGGCACCAGTTATGCCGCGCTAGCACTGGTTCCTGGGCAGGCGTTGCGTCCGGAGGCGCTCCGCAAAATTCGCGACCTAGTCAACGATGGGGCAACTCTGATCGGAACGCGTCCTCCGGACAGGTCGGCAAGCTTGGAGAACTTCCCTGCCTGTGATCGTGAGATTGTGCGCTTGAATGACGACCTCTGGCGCCCCACCGGCGCACCCCGAGACACAAAACGCAAAGGCAGAGTAATAACCGTGGGTACAGCCGCACAAGCCTTGGGGTCTATTACGGGAGGTCCAGATTTCATCTGTCGTCCCTTCCATATTCCTGCCTTCGCACAGGAAGCTATCGTCACGCCGCGCGTCTCATATTTCCACCGCCGCGCCAACGAGACAGACATCTACTTCGTCAGCAACCAAGAGGATCGCGCGTGGGAGATTCTCGGCGAGTTCCGCGTGATCGGTAAGCAGCCGGAATTGTGGAACCCGGTTACGGGCGACGTGCGACCGCTTACCGACTTCCGCCCCGTATGGGTACGAAAGGCGACATGGGTACCCCTGCAACTGGCGCCGCGGCAGAGTGTCTTCGTAGTCTTTCGCAAACCGTCCGGCAATCAGGCGTCGGTGCCTGAGCCGAATTTCCCCGCCGTGCATCAGGTGCTTCAATTAGACGGCATATGGGACGTGAGCTTCGACCCGAAATGGGGCGGCCCGGAACATGTCACCTTCGACGCGCTGACCGATTGGACCCAACGAGCCGAGCCTGGCATCCGTTATTACTCCGGCGCAGCGATCTATCGAAAGCAGTTTGACTTACCGGAAGGAAGTACTAAGGGGGTTCAGCTGAATCTCGATCTCGGCATAGTGAGCAACCTTGCCCGTGTGCGACTCAATGACCGGGACCTCGGCGTTGTTTGGTGCGCGCCGTGGCACGTACAGGTCACGGATGCCGTGAAACCCAAAGGCAACCGTCTGGAAATCACGGTCGTCAATACTTGGGTGAACCGCTTGATTGGCGATGAACAAGAACCGGAGGATTCCCAGCTGTTTTCTTGGGATCCGGATCAGTTTCTCGATGCTGCCGCTCGCAAACAAGCAAAAGATCACTGGGGATTTCCGTCACGGAGAGGTGGATACGCTGTCGATGTCTTTGGACGGGGCCTGAAAGACCTGCCTGACTGGATGATCTGCGGCGAGCCGCGGCCATCGTCCCATCGCTACACGTTCAGCTCGTGGCGGTACTATCCCAAGGAAGCGCCGCTGCGGCAATCGGGGCTGCTCGGTCCGGTGACGGTGCAGAAGAATAGGAAATCAGCGGAATAAATGAAGCCGCTGAAAATGGATGAACTGGACGGATTTGAGCCGGCGACCTCCTGTAGGCGCGCTAATACAACCTGTGCTACGCCCCGACAACTGCCGTGGAAAATATCACGACACTGCCAGCTTGACCACAATCAGTTTACCAACTTTCAGGATCGTGCCGTCACGGATAGATACATGGGCTTTTTCATCAGTGATCTTGTCACCATCCACTGAAACACCGCCACCTTGGATCAGTCGCCGAATCTCACTTCGACTATTGAACTTGTGAGCCTTTTCAACTAGCTCGACAATCCAAATGTCACCGGAAGTTACGGGCAAGATGCGGGCGATTTCCCTGAGATCTCTTTTGGAAAACTGCTTTTCGAACTCCGCCCGCGCTTGGTCGGCGGCGGCGCGGCCGTGATATTGTTCGACGATGGCGTGGGCAAGTGTTTTCTTGGCTTCCATCGGATGGTCGTGGGCGATGGGGCGGGCCAGGAGAAGCGTGTACCAGCGCGGCATCATGGCGTCGCTGATGGACATGGTCTTGCCAAACATGTCGGTCGGGGATTCGGTGAGGCCGATGTAGTTGCCTTTGCTCTTGGACATTTTCTCGACGCCGTCGAGGCCTTCGAGGATCGGCATGATGAGGATGACCTGTGATTCCTGTCTGGCGTCCTTCTGGAGGTCGCGGCCGACGAGGTTGTTGAACGTCTGGTCAGTGCCGCCAAGTTCGACGTCGGCGCGGATCATGACGGAGTCGTGTCCCTGCATGAGCGGGTAGAGGAACTCGTGGACGCTGATGGGGTCACCGGCTTTGTAGCGTTTCTCGAAGGTGTCGCGCTCCAACATGCGGGCGACGCTCATCTGGCTGGCGAGTCGGATGACGTCGGCAAAGTTCATTTTTGCGAGCCACTCGCTGTTGAAGTGGATTTCCAGTTTCTCCGGCGACATGTCGAGGATCTTGCCGGCTTGCTGGAAGTAGGTGTCGGCGTTGCGCTTGATCTGCTCGGGACCGAGCATGGGACGGGTTTTGTTCTGGCCGGTGGGGTCGCCGATGAGGGTGGTGTAGTCGCCGATGATGAAGATGGCTTTGTGGCCGAGGTCCTGGAATTGACGCATCTTGCGGAGGACGACGCTGTGCCCGAGGTGGAGGTCTGGGGCGGTGGGGTCGCAGCCGAGTTTGACGCGGAGGGGACGGCCGGTGGCGAGTTTCTGGCGAAGCTCGTCGCGGGTGTAGATCTTCTCCGTGCCTAGTTCGAGGATGCTGAGTTGTTCGTCGGCTGATTTCATGAAAGTAAAACGCCCCGTTCTTGCGAAACGGGGCGTTTGTACAGGATTTCGGTGTGATTGCCTACAGGTTTTTGTCGTCCTTGTCGTCCTTCTCGTCTTCAGCCTGTTCGAAGGCGTGTTCGAGGTCGACGATGGCTTCGCCGGGGCGAAGGGCGTCTTCGAACATGCGTTTCTCGGCGTCGAGTTGCTCGGCGGAGTAGGCAGCGGCTTTGATGCTGAGGCCGATGCGGCGCTCCTGGGAGTCCACTTTGATGACGCGGGCGTTGACTTCTTCGCCGACCTTGAGGGCATCCTTGATCTTCTCAATGCGGTCCTCGCTGATCTGGCTGATGTGGACAAGACCTTCGAGCTTGTCGGGCAACTCAATGAACGCGCCGAAGGAGGCAAGCTTGACGACTTTGCCTTTGACGAGGTCGCCGATGCGGTATCGCTGCTCGATGCTGCGCCACGGGTCGGCTTCGAGTTGTTTAATGCCAAGGGACATTCGCTGGTTGGCGGCGTCCACTTCGAGGACGACGGCATCCACTTTCTGGCCTTTCTTGAGGATCTCGGCGGGATTGGTGACTTTGCGTGTCCACGAGAGATCGGAAACGTGGACCATACCGTCGATGCCCTCCTCGACTTCGATAAACGCGCCGAAGTTAGTGAGGTTGCGTACCTTTCCGGAGATATTGGTGCCGGGCGGATATTTCTTCGGGATGTGCGTCCACGGGTTGGCTTCGAGTTGGCGAATGCCGAGGGCGATCTTCTGCTCGTCGCGCTTGATGTCGAGGACGACGGCGTCAATCTCATCGCCGTCTTTGAGGACGTCGGAGGCGCGGGCGATGCGTTTGGTCCATGACATTTCGCTGACGTGGATCATACCCTCGACGCCATCCTCGATCTGAACGAAGGCGCCGTAAGGGACGACACTGACGATCTTGCCGCGGACTTTGGTGCCAACGGGGTACTTCATTGCGATGTCGTCCCACGGGTTACGGTTCTTCTGCTTGAGACCAAGGGAGACCCGCTCTTTTTCGCGGTCCACTTCGAGGACCATGACCTCGATCTGCTCGCCAACCTTGACGAGTTCGCTTGGGTGGTTAATGCGGCCCCAACTCATGTCGGTGACGTGGAGCAAGCCGTCAATGCCGTCCAGTTCAACGAACGCTCCAAAGTCGGTGATGTTCTTGACGACGCCGTGGCGGATCTGGCCAGCCTGCATGTTGACGAGGATGTTCTTGCGGCGATCGTCGCGTTCCTGTTCGATAAGTTCGCGGCGGGAGAGAACGATGTTTTTGCGGTCCTGGTTGATTTTGACAACCTTGAACTGGTAAGTCTTGCCGACAAACTCGTCGAGGTTGCGCGGTGGGATGACGTCAATCTGTGAGGCGGGGAGGAACGCTTCCACACCGATGTACACCATGAGGCCGCCTTTGACCTTGGCCTTGACCTTGCCTTCGATTATGCCGCCCTCGTTGCAGAGGGTGACAATGCGATCCCAGTTCTTCTTGATGGCAGCTTTCTCGTAGGAAAGCACAACCATGCCGTCTTCGTCTTCGATTTTTTCCAGTAAGACTTCGATTTGGTCGCCGGGCTTGATGTTCTCAGGATCATTGAACTCGTACCGGGGGATGAGTCCCTCGGATTTGTAGCCGATGTCCACCAACACGTCGCCGGGACGAACTTCAAGGACTTTCCCTTGTACCAACATTCCTTCGGTGAAATCTTTCACCTCGGCAATGTACTTCTCCATTGGGTTTGTAGCCATGTGACTGAACTATCTCCTGCCTTCGGAAGGCTGTCTGCTTTAGGGGCTAGGGCGCTTCTATCGGAAGGCGAGGGCGCACTATAGGTGCGCCCCCCTGCCTTGACAAGCCCTTTTTGGCCTATGCGGCGCGGTCAAGGAGTTCGCGGATTCTACGGGCGAGCGTGGTGGGGGTGTACGGTTTTTGAAGGAAGGCGGTGTTTTCTTCCTCGACGCCTTCTTGGATGAGAACATCGCGGGTGTAGCCGGAGGTGTAGAGCACTTTCAGCGCGGGGGTCGCCTGGCGCAGTTTTGCAACGAGGTCGCGTCCGCCCATTTGGGGCATGACCACGTCGGTGAGGATCATGTGCGGTTTAAGGGCTGGGCGCTCGGATAACAGAGAGAGGGCTTCGATACCGTTGGAGGCAGCCATGACGGTGTAGCCCTGTTCGCGCAATACAGTGGTGGCCAGAGAACGCAGGGGAGGCTCGTCTTCGACGACGAGGATGGTTTCGGTGCCGCGCGGCAAGGAGGTGGAGATGGGCTTCAGTTTGGAGGGAACGGGTTCGCCGGGCAGGCGGGGGAGATAGACTTTAATGCAGGTGCCCCGGAGGGGCTCGCTGTACACGATGATGTGGCCGCCGCTTTGTTTGACGATCCCGAAGGCGGTGGCGAGGCCGAGGCCGGTGGCGTGTCCGTCCTCCTTGGTGGTGAAGAACGGCTCGAAGAGATGCGCCTGCACTTCGGGTGTCATGCCGACGCCCGTGTCGGTGACGGACAAGAGGACGTAGTCGCCGGGTTTGGCGTCAAAGTGGCTGCTCGTGTAGTCTTCGCCAAGTGAGGCGTGGGAGGTGGCGATGGTGAGGGTGCCGCCGTGGCTCATGGCGTCGCTGGCGTTGATGGCGAGGTTGAGGATGACTTGTTCGATCTGGCTGGGGTCGGCCCGGATGGAGCCAATCGGATCGGTCAACGCGGTGCGCAATAGGATGTCGTCGCCGAGGATGCGGTGGAGCATGTGGCCCATCTCGGTGACGATCTGGTTGATGTTGAGTGTGGTGGGTTGGAGGACTTGTTTGCTGCTGAAGGCGAGCAACTGGCGGGTGAGTTGGGCGGCGCGGTAGGCGGATTTTTCGATTTCGACGGCTTCGCGGCGCAACGGGTCGTACTGCGGGAGCTGGCGCAGCATGATCTCGTTGTAACCCATGATGGCGGTGAGGATGTTGTTGAAATCGTGGGCGACGCCGCCGGCGAGCCGGCCGATGGCTTCGAGTTTGTTGGTCTGGCGGAGTTGTTCCTCCATGCGGCAGCGGTCGGTGACATCTTGTTTGACGGCGATAAAATGGGTGACTTGTCCGCTGGAACCGTAAACGGGAGTGATGGTCTGCTCCTCAGTGTAGAGGACACCGTCTTTGCGCTTGTTGACGATCTCGCCGTGCCAGACGTGGCCGTTGAGGATGGTGTCCCACATCTCTTGGTAGAACCGCCTTGGATGCTGGCCAGATTTTAGGAAGCGGGGGTTGCGGCCGATGGCGTCGGCAGCTTCGCAGCCGGTCAAACGTGTGAAGGCGGGGTTGATCCAGACGATGCAGCCGGAGCGGTCGGTAATGACTATGCCATTGGCGGCGGCTTCGAGCGCGCTGGATTGGAGGAGCATCTCCTGTTCGGAGCGGCGGCGCTGGGTGATGTCGCGGTCCATTTCCAACGTGTAGAGTTTGCCGCCGATGTGCAGGGGGACGGAAATCCACTCGAAATAGTTTTCCTTGCCGTCAGGCCGGGTCCAGGAGGAGACGCCGCTGTAAGACTGGCCGGCATCGCGGCGTTGGTGGAGTTGGGCCTGTTCGCCGGGGCTGATGTTGCTGCGGGTGTACTGGGTGAGATCCGGGCACTTGAGCAACTCGTCGCGGCTGCGCCCGGCCATCTCGACGAAGCGGTCATTGCAAAAGACGAGTTTGCGACGGAATCGATGGGTACCGTCAGGAGTGGTGTACTCGACGCGTTCGCACATACCAATGCCGTCCTGGGCATGTTCCATAATCAGGCGGAATCGTTGTTCGCTGGCGTGCCAGATTTCCTCCATGCGGCGGCGCTCAGTGATGTCGCGCACGCTGGCTAGGACGCAGGTCTTGCCAGCAATCTCGCAGCGGCGGAGGGCCACTTCCACCCAGAATCGCAGGTCGTCGCGACGTTTGGCCCGCCACTCAAAGATCTGGGGACCTTCTTCGACAGCGCGCTGAATCCACAGTTTGGCGTCCTGCGGCGAGAAGGGTGGATCGCCGTCGGAGAACAGTGCGGCGCTCTGGCCAAGCATTTCCTCGCGGGTGCAGCCATACATTTCCCAAGCCGTGCGATTGACGTCGAGCACAGCTCCCGTGGCAGCCTCGTGGATGAAGATGGCGTCGCTGGTGCTGTCGAATACTTCGCGGTAAATTGCGTCGTTGTCTGGCAGCTGTTGGTTCGTTGGCTCTGGCACGTTCGTCGCTCCGGTCGCTGGGCGCAACTTACTCCATCGGTGGCGGTAAAGTCCAGTCGCTTGTCAACGTGCCCTCTTTATTTCACGTCGCGGTCGGCGGCGCAGCGGAAGCCCACGCGGTCGGAGCGCCACTCGCGCGAATCGGTGACCATGCGGACGGTGACGGCGAGGTTGGTGCTGGCCCAGTTGCCGCCACGGATGACCGCATTCTGACGGGTGGACGTATCGGTCCATTCGCTGACGCCGCCGGCCATACCGATGGCGCCGCACGGGCTTTTGTCACCCGGAAACATGTAGATGGAGTTCCAGCGCATCAACTGGTCGGAGCCGGCCCAGCAACATTCGTTATTGAACTGATTGCCCCACGGATACGGACGGCCATCGGTGCCTCGCGCCGCTTTTTCCCATTCCTCCTCAGTGGGCAGGCGTTTGCCGCGCCACGCGGCGTAGGCCCAGGCGTCGAACCAGTCCACGCCGAACACAGGCGAGTCCCATGTGACCCACGCGCCATTGAGCAGTTGGCGCGTGCGGATGGCCTGGGTGATCAACTCCCAGTTCGCCGGCGCGTGGTTCTTGCGCTGCGGCGCGAACGGGTGCTCGCGCACATACACCTTTAACGACGCCTCGACGAACTGCTTGTACTCGCCGAACGTCACCTCGTAGCGGTCAATGAAAAAAGCGTTCAGCGTCTTGCGCTGGCCGTCCTGGTAGATAAACCCGCCGGCGGGCACCGCGATCATCGTGCCGGCATCGGCAGGTTTCGGATTTTCCGTCGGCCCCATCGTGCGCATCAACTGCCAAACCATCCACCAGATGCCGGCCATCAACGCCAGCAACACCACCACGCCGACCGCAATGGCCACTGGCGACATACGCCGTTTCGCCAGCGCCGCCGCTGTCTTCGGAGCCACGGTGGGGAACAACTCGCGGTCCAGCTCATCCGCCGCCGCAGCCACTTCGCCGAGCGAGTTGAATTTCTTCCGGCTCTGCGTGTCCATCAGCCGCTCGACAAACGCGGCCACGCGCTGACTCACGGTGCCGACTTCGTTGGCCAGCGTCGCCACCAACACACCGAGCGTCTCTATGTCCTGTTCGGGCGACCGGCTCGCGGGGCGCTCGCCCGGCTGGATGTTGATCATCTTCACGTGGCCGGTCTTACTGGCGAGCAGGTTCGCTTCCAACGGCGGCTGGTGCGACACCTTGTTTTTCCAGAGCGTCTCCAGCGTCGTCGCCATCTCCACAACCATCCGCAACAAACGATGCTCGTCAGCGTGCCCGGGCGCGCCCTCCTTGCGTAGGAACTCCTGCAACGGCGGCCCATCCATCAGTTCCATCGCGCAATAATGAACGCCCGAAGCTGTGCCGACTTCGTACACCGCCACAACACCATCGAAAGAAATCTGCGCGGCCTTGCGCGCCGACGCGAGAAAGCGATCCACCGTGCCAGGCTCCTCCATCAGTTCGAGCGAGATCACCTTCAACGCTACCAGACGGTTCACTGCGGTCTGCGTCGCGCGATAGACCTCGCCCCAACGGGTGTGGCCAATAACATCGGCGACTGTGTACGGTCCGAGTTGTTTGCCGCTCAATTCCATGCTTTCACCTCATGGCGTCAGGCTGCCTTCGATAATCTGATCCTGCAATTGTTGACGATAGTACGTTCGCACGACATAGCCACGCACCTGTACAGCCGCTTCATTACATCGCGCCGCCAGCGTTTTGACAGTAAAATTCTCCCACGCTGCTGGCAGTGCGATCCACTCCAACGGGGTAGAGCCGTCCGCCAGCCGCCATTCCACACTCATTCGTGCCGCCGCCGCCGAAAACTCCTGCTCCCCCGTCTGAGCTCGCAACCGTACCTGCAACACCGCGCCATCGCGTTGCACCCGCTGGATTTTCAGCGCCGGGTTCAACACCGGCTGCTCCACTGCCGCCGTGCGCGACGTGACCGCATTGCTGAAAACCACCGACAGCGCGTTACTCGCTGGTGGGAGCGTGTTACTTCTGGTCGACGGCACCTCCACTACTTCCGTCGCCTGCACCTGCATCCGTCGCGACCGGTGCGTCTGGAACATCCAGACTAGCAGCGCCACCTCGCCAAGAATCAACGTGCCCACGCAAACCGCCGCCGCGATTTGCATGCCGTCCAGCGAACGCCGCCGGTTCTGTTCAAGCTCTTCCATTGTGTGCCCCACAGCTTAGCACAGTGGCGCAATACTTCGGAGTGGAAACTTTGCGGTGCTCAGGCTACACTGTGCGGGATTCATGAACGTTCGCTGCCAGAATTGTGGAGAACGCCTTGTCGCGTCATTGGCAAAACCGACGGACACGACGGTGGAAGTCATTTGTCATTCCTGCGGCGTAACGATGCGCGTTCGCGTACCGCCCACCGACAAAAACACGCGCCACAGCCACGATTTCAGCCCGGCGGAAGATGAGCCGCGCCCCTCCGAACAAACTTGGAAGCGCGTCTTTGAGCCTGTGCCGCGCCTACTGATCTACTTGGTCGGCATGGTGCTGGCTGCGGTGCTGTTGTCGCCATTCTGGGTTGTCTGGCTCCAAGAGCGCTATGGACGAAACCCCATCATTCTCAGCGAAGACACCGCTGGCCTGACCGTACCGCCGATGACCAACAACACCATCACCCCGATCATGACCGTGCCGGAGACGCCACCCACCACACTCGACCAGTACCACAATGTTCGCCTCGAAACCGGGCGCGACGACGTGCAACACCGCTTCAACCTCGTCCTCCAAAACACCCGCGGTATGGAGCCGGAAATTTACGAAGGTAACAAGGGGATCGAATTTGAGCGATTCACTGCGCATTTCTACGAGAGTACTCTCAAGGAAGTCTGGCTGATCCGACGCGAGCAACGCACCACGGCCGGTGCAATCCAGAAGGATCTCGTCGAACAGTTCAACGCCCCCGTCGAGCAATCCGAAATTACCGGACCGCTTTCGTCGCGTTTTCTGATTAGTTTTGCCGTTGACGAGATGACCCACAAGCTCGACAACCTCGCCTTTCACCGTAGCCTGACGTGGACCGATGCTCAATACCGCGTCGAGGCCACCATCCACTACAGTTCCGCCGACCCCACCCAATGCCGTTCCGTGCTCACCCTGCACATGAGTTCCGCCGCCTGGATGAAGAAGCGTCAACCCCTTATCAACGTCGTCCCGCCTCGTTGACGCCCCCTCAACGCCATATTCCGGTTTTGCTCCGGGGGCTACGGATAGTTGATTTTGTAAAACTTCTGTGGACTGCTTCCAGCCAAGTCAATCACGGTGCACTCTGTGCCGCCATTGGATGTTGTGGTGCTGGTCAGTTTAATTCAGGATATACCGCTGACGTTCTTGCAAAACTTCTTTTAGTGGATGGCGATTGGAGTGGAGATGGCGAGCCGAAGGTGTGAAAACAGTTTTTCCAGAGGCCCTTCGGCTTACTTTTACGATGGGCGACCATGCTCCGCCCTTGGCGTCGGCCCG
>CAIKAP010000047.1 GCA_903825435.1 uncultured Verrucomicrobiota bacterium | reverse complement strand
GGGCGGAGCATGGTCGCCCATCGTAAAAGTAAGCCGAAGGGCCTCTGGAGAAACTCTTTTCACACCTTCGGCTCGCCATCTCCACTCCAATCGCCATCCACTAAAAGAAGTTTTGCAAGAACGTCCCCCAACACAAATATAATTACTTTCATCCGCGTCAATCTCCTCTTGTGCACGAGCATCCTACTGCCGTGCGAGGTACACTGGCAAGGCTACAGTGCTGTCCAACTCCGCCAGCATACTGACGCGGGATGAGCCTTGGCTGATTTTCTCAATCAGTGTGCGACGGATGGAAGGCATCATCACGGTTGCCCAAGGCCAGACTGCTGGCGTCGAAACAGCCAGTTTGAGAAAGCGGGCAATATCCGTCTGGCTGGGGTCTTTCTGTGCGTCCATTTTCTTCAACAGCACTTAAAGACCAGACCAGAACCGCCTCTGTGGCATATCCTCACCTCGTTTCCAGTTCCCAATAGTTACCTGTGTTACGCCGAACTTGGTAGCCAATGTCGCCGATACTTACGAAGTAATTCCGAGAGGGTTTTGGACATTTTTGCCCAAGGTGGCGAATCCACCCTTCCGGCCCGGAGCACGAGTTGGCAAAAAGGGTGCAGAAGGGTCCCTCTCCGCTTTCTCAATTTTCCTCAGTGTAAAAATGTAAAAGGTTTGGGAGTGAGAAGACCAAAGCCGAAAGCCTAGCCACGTGTATGGCTCGGTGCAAATCTATTGTTTTCCGTGTGTTGGTTGCGCTAAGCTATGCGCGATGAAACTTTGGTACGCGACGATCCTGTTGGCTGTCTCGGCGATGGCGGCGGACATCGAGACGCAGGTTCAATATCTTTCCGGCAAGGGCAAGGACGACCCGGTGTCGTGGGAGTTCTTCTGCACGTCGGGCCGCAAGAGCAATCAATGGAGCCGGATCCCGGTGCCGAGTTGCTGGGAACTCCAAGGCTTCGGCAGCTACGCCTACGGCAACGCGCACAAGGAGAACAACGAACAGGGCAAGTACCGCCACACCTTCAACGCCCCGGCATCGTGGCAGGGCAAGGTTTTCCATCTCGTGTTCGACGGCGTGATGACCGACGCCGAGGTATTCGTCAACAGCCAACCCGCCGGGCCGAGGCACAGCGGCGCGTTCTACCAGTTCCAATACGATGTCACTGCGCTGTTGAAACCGGGCCAGCTGAACAAACTTGAAGTCAACGTCAGCAAAATCTCCACCAACACCAGCGTCACCATCGCCGAGCGGCACGGAGACTTCTGGGTGTTCGGCGGCATTTTCCGTCCCGTCTGGCTCGAAGCGAAACCATTGCAACACATCAAGCTCGTGGCGATTGACGCGAAGGCCGACGGCTCGTTCGTAATGGAAGTCTTCCCCACCGGCAAACCGCTCGACGCCGACCGCGTAACGGCACAGATTGAAGGGCTCGGCGCGGAGTTCAGCACGGATATTGGTATTGGTGCGTCGAACGTCGTGTTGAAGACGCAGGTCAAAGGCCAACGGAACTGGACGGCGGAGACACCGCATCTTTACCGCGTGAAGGTGACGTTGAAGAAAGGCGACACGCCGCTGCACACCATCACCCAACGCTTCGGCTTCCGCACCGTCGAGGTGCGCCCCGGTGAGGGACTGTTCGTGAACGGCCAGCGCGTCCGCCTGAAAGGCTGCAACCGTCATTCGTTCTGGCCGGAGTCGGGTTGCACAACAAGCGAGAAGATCAGCCGCGACGACGTGAAGCTGTTGAAGGAGATGAACATGAACGCCGTGCGGATGTCGCATTACCCGCCGGACGCGCATTTCCTCGATGCGTGCGACGAACTTGGCTTGTATGTGCTCGACGAACTCGGTGGCTGGCAGAAGAAATACGACACCGAGATCGGTCGGCAGCTTGTCGGCGAAATGATTCGCCGCGACGTGAATCATCCAAGCATTCTGTTTTGGGACAACGGCAACGAAGGCGGCTGGAACACGGAGTTAGACGACGACTTCGCAAAGTGGGACCCGCAACAGCGCGCCGTGTTGCATCCGTGGGCTGCGTTCCGCGGCATCAACACCGCCCACTACCTCGCTTACTCCAACCATCTCGCCGCCTGTTCGGGCACCGACCTCTATATGCCAACGGAATTCCTCCACGGCCTCTACGACGGCGGCGCTGGCGCGGGCCTCGAGGATTACTGGAACGCGATGCGAGAGAGCAAGACCTGCATCGGTGGTTTTATCTGGACGCTCCTCGACGAAGGCGTCGTGCGCACCGACAAAGGCAACCGGATTGACTGCGCCGGTAACTGGGCGCCCAATGGCATTGTCGGGCCGCACCGCGAGAAGGAGGGCAGCTTCTACACCATCCGCGAACTCTGGTCGCCGATTCAGGCGCGCGTCGCTGCGATGGAGACGGACTTCATCGTGACGCTGGAGAACCGTTTTGATTTCACTAACCTCAAGGACTGCCGGTTCAAGTGGCGCGTGATGAAGTTCCCCACACCCACCGAGACCGGCCCGCGCAAGATCGTCAACACCGGCCGCCTCATCGGCCCCGACGTGAAGCCGGGCGCCGAAGCGAAGATGCGGATTCCCGTGCCCGGCAACTGGCGCACCGGCGACGCTGTCGCGCTGGAAGCGCTGGCTCCGAACGGCGCCCCGGTCTGGACATGGGTCTGGCCGATCCGCAGCCCGCGCGAGCTGGCCAACGTCCTGCCAACGACGGGCAAGGGCACCGTCGGCGCGCAGGAAACCGGCAACTGCATCATCGTCACCGCAGGCGCAATGCGATTCACCTTCAACTCCGATGACGCTCGCCTGATCACCGTCGCCGGCGACAAGCAAAACTTTTCCTTCGTCAATGGCCCGCGCCTCGTCTTCGGCGGCAAACTGGAGAAGTCCGGGCCGTTCAACCCGTACTACGCCACCGTCACACACCAACGTGACGGCGACGGCTACGTCATCGAACTGAAGCGGGGCGCTGGATTCGATTCGTTGCGCTGGCGTATCCAGCCCAACGGAACGCTCGAATTGAAGTACCGATACCCGTTGGCCGGTGCATTCGACTATTTCGGCATCACCTTCGATTATCCGGAGGGCCTCGTCCGCGCCAAACGCTGGCTCGGCCAGGGACCGTACCGCGTCTACAAGAACCGCCTCGCCGGCACGGAACTGGACGTGTTCGATGTCACCTACAACGACTCATTGCCCGGCGCGGCGTGGAAGTTCCCGGAGTTCAAAGGCTACTTCGCCGAGTTGCGCTGGCTGCGATTGACGACGTCGCAAGGCGCGATCACGATTGCCACGCCGACGGAGAATCTGTTCTACCGACTGTTCACGCCGAAACTCGGCACCGACTCCGGCAGCATCGAGTCGCGACGGCTCGACGTGCCGTATCCGGACGGCGACATCTCGTTCCTGCACGCGATTCCGCCAATCGGAAACAAATTTCACGAACCCGAAAAAACCGGCCCACAAGGCCAGCCAACCCGCGCCAACGGGAAGTATGAAGCCACGCTCTATTTCAAGTTCGGCGATTGAACAATCGCCGCCCGCAACCGTCAAACAGCCAACAACAGGAGAACCCAAAAGTGAAACTCACATTCTATATCAGCCTCTGCATCGCCGTCCTGACTGTCGGTGCGTTTTCCCAGAATAAGAAAACCACCGCTACTCCCAAGCCGCCGCAGGACAAAAGCAAGATGCCCGACCTTTCCGCCGCTGACCTCGATAAGATCGAGAAAGCGTTGCCCGCCAAGGCGACCGCTGCGCCGAAGAGCGCGCGCAAGATTCTCGTCTTCTGGCGTTGCGAAGGCTTCTTCCACGGCAGCGGCATCGTCGCCGGCAACAAAGCCATTGAGTTGATGGGCACTAAGACCGGTGCGTACACTGTAGATTTCTCCCGTGACTACGACGTATTCGATGCCGCGAACCTAGCGAAATACGACGCTGTGATCCTCGACAACACCACTCGCTTAAAACTCTCCAGTGCTCAACAACAAACTCTTCTCGCGTTCGTCCACAGCGGCAAAGGCCTCATCGGCATCCACGCAGCGACCGACAACTTCCACGAGCAGAATGAAAAGGAGTGCGCAAAAATGATGGGGGGCGTGTTCTGCGACCATCCGTGGGGCGGCGGTGGCACGTGGGCGTTTAAGATTGACGAGCCGAATCATACGCTAACGAAAGCGTTTGACGGAAAAGGATTCAAACTCAAGGACGAGATTTACCAGTTCAAAGACCCCTACACTCGCGCCGACCGCCGCGTGCTGCTGAGCCTCGACCTCTCCGACGAGGCCACAGGTAAAGTGCAGCCGAAAGCGCCGCGCGCCGACAAAGATTACGCTGTCTCCTGGATCAAGAAAGAAGGCAAGGGTCGCATTTTCTATTGTTCACTCGGCCACGCAAGTAATGTCTTCCAGAACCCCACCATCCTGAAATACTACCTTGACGGTATTCAATACGCCCTCGGCGATCTCGCCGCCGACGCAACACCGAAGCCGTAACGCGCCATCACACAATAACAGCTTGGGGCAGCAAATAGGCTATATCGCGCCTCTTGCAGGCGTACAGCATTTTGTAATGCAAGACCGCCCCATTATAAATCAGACACTGGATTAGCTGTGCGATACTTACCGCGACCAGATTCGCTGCAGAGGAACCGAAAAGCGCTCCGCAGGTCATCAATGTCGGCTTTTACACTCTAAACGTTGGCAAGTTCGACCTCAACACGGGGTCATACACGATGGATTCCTACCTCTCGCTGATCAGCACCCGCGAGATTTCTGGTAATCGTCGGTTTGCTCGCCTTGCTCCTGAAACCAGACAAGTTCGCCCCGCGCCTCACTGCCCATAGTCCCGGTGCTATCTGTCGCGCTCTACGTGCTTGCGTTCCTGACCGGCTAAGTCTTGCCGAACGCTCATGGTTACCAATACCGCACCGATTCGGATTGCGGAATGATTGCCTAGCTGGCAAACGCGGAGTAGGATACCGACGCCATGAAGATTCTTCTCCTCTTCCTTGCCATATCGTCGCTGGCGCTGTCGTTAGAACCGCCAGTACGAGTCGTCCTCGACCTCAACGACGGCTCACGTTTGCTCGGCGAGATGCCGGCACAGACGATTGCAGTGGACTCGTCAACGCTCGGCACGCTCAACGTCGCGCTTGGACGAGTTTCGGTGGTTCGTATGGAACACGACGGCAACGCGCTGTTCTTTCTTCGCAACGGCGACAAGCTTCAAGGCAAGCTGGCGTGGACGGAAGTGAAGTTGACGACGAAGCTCGGCGAGCTGAGCGTCCCGCTCTCGCAGCTCCGCCAACTGGAAACGCTCGACGCCGATGGCGTCCCCGCGACACTTGGCGACGGCTTGTTGTTGCATCTGCGATTCGACCGCGCCAACAACCCCGGCAAGATTCACGACGCCAAACCGGCGACGGGACATCGCGGCAAGCCGAAAACAGCGCTGGAGTTCGACGGCAAGAAATCTTGGATCGAAGTCGCCAACGACAACGGCAAGCGCCTCAGCCGGCAAATCACGATGTGCGCCTGGGTCAGGCAGACCGGCAGCGGTGAGCAACCCGGCCTGATCGTCGGTATCGGCGCGAAACATCGCCCCGGCGCCGGTCTTGCGGCGTCAGCCAACGAAGGCGTGGGGTGGACACCGATGCTCGAAGGAAGCGAAGGCCCCCCGGGCGAAGTGGCGCATCCCGCCGACCTCGCCGAGTGGACGTTGGTGGTCGGCACCTACGACGGCGTGACCTCGACGCTTTATCTCAACGGCATTCAGGTCCAGACGCAACGACAGCCGGGCGTGCTGGCGGCGCGAACCGGTGTGTTCACCATCGGTGGCGCACCGAACGTGTTCCAAGCGGAACCGGAACCGGCGCCCGCGCCGGCGGCGGACGGTGCCGTGGCCGCGGCGGAACCGGTGGACGCCGTCGAAATGGCGGGCTGGTTCAAGGGGTTGATTGACGAGGTACGGATTTATGACCGGGCGTTAAATGCGGATGAGGTTCGCGCGTTGTACGAGACGACGAAGTGAGCGGAGGGAATTGAGATGCTGATCATCTTGTTGCTGGTCACGTTGTTGTTGCTGATGATGAACGCGTTCTTCGTGCTGGCGGAGTTTTCCAGCGTAAAAGTGCGCTCAACGCGCGTGGAGGAATTGGTGGACAAGGGCGACGGACGCGCCAAAGTCCTTCAACATATCCAGCAACACCTCGACGAGTATCTCTCCGTCTGCCAGGTCGGCATCACTCTAGCGAGCATCGGACTCGGCTTCGTCGGCAAACCGGCGTTTGAGATACTGTTGAGCACGCCGTTGCGGTGGCTGGGGATCACGTCACATCGAGCCTCGGATATCGCGACGGTGGTGGTGGCCTACATGGCCATCTCATTCCTGCACGTGTCGCTCGGCGAGTTGATGCCGAAGTTGATGGTGATCCGGAGGCCGGAGGCGTGCGGACTGTGGATGGCGGTTCCGTTTCAGGTTTTCTATTTTGTATTCTACGTGCCGTTGTGGCTACTGAACAGCAGCGCATCGTTGTTGCTGCGGCTCTTTGGGATGTCGGCACCCGCCAAGGACCCGGCACACTCGGAGAACGAAATGCGGATCATCATGGAACGCTCGCAGAGCAGCGGGCTGATTTCCTTCCGCCGGCTGCTGCTGATGGAGAATATTTTTGACATGGGGTCGCTGAAGGTGCGGGACGCGATGAAGTCGCCAAAGGCGGTGAAATGTTTGAACCGCGTTGCACCGTGGGCGGAGAACCTCGCGCTGATCCGCGATTCAAAGTACTCCCGGTTCCCCGTCGTCGCGGAGGGACAGGAGTTGCCGCTGGGGATCGTGCATGTAAAGGATGTGCTGCACCTGGAACTGAACAAGCAGGAGTCCCCGGACCTGACACCGGCATTGCGGTCGTACTTGAAGGTGGCCGACGACATGCCGCTGGAGAGTCTGATGACGGAGTTGCAGCGTCATCGCCGGCGAGTGGCGATTGTGACGGACCGCAAGGGGCAATGGGTCGGGTTCATCACGCTGGAGGACATTGTCGAGGAGATCATCGGCTCGATCGAGGACGAGTTCGAGAAGGAGGCGCCGCTGTTTCTGGCGGACACGATGAGCGAGGGCCGGGTGGTGTTGGGTGTGCGGGCCACGGACATCTTTGGCGCAATCAGCCAGATTCTGGCGCGGGTGGACGTAGCGGAGTTGCCGCTGGCACGAGAGAAAATCGAGCGGGCGGTACTCGACCGTGAAAAGGATATCAGCACGTACCTGGGCCACGGCGTGGCGGTGCCGCACGCGCGGTTCGAGGGGCTCGACCGGCCGGTGTTGGTGTTTGCACAGAGTGCGGAAGGCGTGCCGGTCGCCGGTGCCGGCGAGAGGATTCACATTTTCTTCATACTGCTGACGCCGTTGTCGGCACCGCAGTTCCAAGTGCGATTGCTGGCACGGATTTGCGGGGTGATGCAGAGCGATTACGTGGTGGAACAACTACGGCAGTCGAGGGACGCACACACGCTGCTAGAGCTGGTGCGCGCCGCTGATCCCGGCACGATTGGCTGAGTCTCAGACGAATCAGGGCGCGGATTTGGTTTGGAGCTTGGGCATTGGAGGCATGGCGCCGCCTTTGTCTAACTGCTGTCGCTCGATGGACTGGTAGGTGGGAAGGTAACGGTAATAGACTTCAAGCATCAAGCAGCCCAAGGAAGTGGTATAGGCGAGGCCGATACTCTCATCGCCCTTACCCTTAGGTGGTGGGGGCCAGTGGCCATCGGCCTCCTGATGTTTAATAAGACTATCGCGGAAGGTGCTGTTCCAGTGTTCCCAGTAGCCACCACCGCCCTGAAACAAGGCTTGGGTTTGATAGTACCACTGGTACATAGGCATCCCTCCCCTGACGGGGTGGCCTTTATCGTTGTCCCAGTCGAAACTAAGCGTACGGAGTTTGTCGAGCGCCTGTCGGCATCGCGCGTCATCGCCGTGGCCCAAAAAAGCCTGACAGAGCACACCGATTGCAGTGGTTCCACAGTCAGGGAAGTGGTGATCGCCCGGTTTCGCGTAGCCAAACGTGCCACCACCGTACATATTCCAAAGATATTTGGAGGCGCCTTCAAACACCGTATCCGGCACATTGATATTTGCAAGCTTGGCGGCATGGAGTGCTTGGACGCACCAGCCAGCGACGGAGGTGTCCGAATTCTTCGCACCCGCAGTGTAACGCCAACCGCCAGCGTGAGGGGGTTCCTTGGGGACGGCTTGGGCTTGGATAAGGAGGTCCACGCATTTCTGTAGCGGTTCCTTCAGCGCGGGAGATTGTGTCATGCCGTAGCCTTCAGCAAGGGCGTATGTCAGGATGGCATGCTCATACATGTTCTCTTGAGGACCCTTGCTGGCCAGATACTGGAATGCCTTCGTGAGAGTCTGCCCGAACTCCGGATCGTCCGTTGTATGGCCGTGGCCGAGGAAACAGAGTGTCGCAAGCCCGGAAACTGCCGTCGCGTGTTTCGATTCCCAACTGCCATCCGGTCTCTGGTGTTCCTTCAACCACCGCAACGCAGCCATGACGGCGCGCTCGGCCTCAGCGGAACTGCCGCCTTCACGGATGCGACGGGATTTCATCGGGCCAACACGCTGACCAAAACCGCCGCCACCGGGGCCACGGACGCCGCTGGTGCCGAATTTGGCGTCACCGAGACCCGTGGTCGGGGCGGCCATGCTGCCGGGGCCGCCTTGGAGGCGCGCAATAGCGCCGGCGCTTTCGCCGACGTCCACGCCGATAACTTCGCCAACAGTCTTGTCAGCCGCGGCGGCGTCTTTGTTGAGAACGGAAGCGGTGTATTCGGTAGGCGTGGTGCCGGCTGCGGTAGGAATACCACCGGGGCCTTTACCGGGGGTACCGCCGCCGCCGCCGAGGGTCGGGCCATTGTAGTCAAAGTCGCGGATGGCGGCAAATGGGTCAATGTCGTCCACCGCTTTCGAGGGTGGCGGCGGGGCGTCGCCGGTGAAGGTCGCGACGATGGTGGGAATGGCAATTACGATCTTGATCGTAGCCAATCCAAAAAGGATGGCAGCGTGGGCGAGAAGGGCGATGACGAGGTAGCGCATCCACCCGGTCAGACCCATCAACCAACTTATAAAGTATTGTGTAATGACTTTCATGGCGCTGACGGCTGAACTTTCGGTGTAAGTTCGCTGATTCTGTTGTTGGCTTCAACCTTGAACTTGCCGTTGGGGTAACGGCGGACGTAGGTTTTGTAGGCTGAGAGCGCAGCGGATAGATTACCGAGTGCTTCGTGGCATTGGGCGGCGCGGATTGTACCTTCCTCGGCAAGCGGTTCGCCGGCAAAGAACAAGCGCATGAAGTACGGGAGAGCGGCTTTCTTGTTTTCCTTGTCCTTGGCTGGATCGGTCTCCTTGATGTTGAAGAAGAAGTTGCCGAGGTGGTGGAAGGCGTCGTTGGCGATGTCGCGGCGGCCGCTCTGGAAGGCGATGGTGTAGAACTGGACGGCCTTGACGTTGATGGCGTTTGTCGGCGACAAGGTGAGGCCTTTCTCTTCGTAAATCTTGGCGAGGCCGATCAATGCTTCGGGCGCAGCTTCGGTGAGGTTGGACGGCATCTGTTTTCCAAAGGCGGTCTCGGCGCCGTTGAAATCCTTGAGGGCAAGGAGGGCTTGGCCAAGGCCAAGGTTGGCAAGGGTGACGGCGTTATTGTCGTTGGGGTAAAGCTTGATGGCTTTACGAAAAACGTCGCGGGCGAGGTCATTCTTCTCAGTCTTCAGGAAGGTATTGCCGATGGCGACGCAGGTAACGGCGGGAAGCCGGTCTTTTTCGGGGTCTTGAAGGAGCTTGGTGGCGGTGGCGGCGGCGCGCGGGAAATCTTTTTCGGTGAGGGCGAGTTCGATGCTGCTGGTGGCGGCGGCAACGCGGAAGGCGGGATTCTTGGCGTATTGCTGGGCGAGTTTGTCGAACTCGGCATAGCCGTCAGCAATGAGCTTGGCTTTGCGGTAGAGGGAGGAGAGGCGGGAGAAAATCTCGCGGACGGCGATGGATTCGTCGGCAAATTTGGCAAGGAACGCTTCACAATCGGCGACGGCACCTTTGATGTCGTTGTCTTTCTCGTAGAAGTTGACGATGCGGCGCTGGGATTCGATGGCAGGGTTGAGCCACGCATCGCGGTTGGCGGCTTCGGCCTTGGTGGTGCGCTCAATGAGGTCTTTGTAGATGGCCCTTGCTTCGGCGGGCTGCGTGGATTCGAGCTGGGATCCGATGGCGAAGAGGACATCGCCGACTTTACTGTGCGTGGGATACTTCTCGATGTAGGCGCGCAAGGCGGCGAGTCCTTCGGCAGGCTTCTTCAGATCGTAGTAAGCGCTACCGGCTTCGAAAGCGGCAAATGGGGCGAGTTCGTTGTCAGGGTAGTTTTCAGCAATTTTCTTGTAAGCTTCAATGGCTTTGTCGAATCGCCTGGCGGCCAGATGGGCGCGGGCGATCTGGTACCAAGCTTCGGGGGCGAGCGGCCGTCCGCTGGAGGATAACTGGCTGGGCCATTTCTGCACGATGTCGGAGAACGCACCGATGGCTTTGTCGTACGCGGTTGGTTCGTTGTGGGCACCGTAATAGTTGTAGAGGTAGCCAAGCTGGAAGGTGACTTCGGGGAGGCCCTCGTACTTAGAGAACTTGGTGTGGACTTGTTCGTAGTACTGGATGGCGTCGCCGAGGAGTTTTTTGATCTCGGCCGGCTTTTCGGCGCGCTGGGCGAGTTCGAAACTGGAGCGGCCAAGGCGGAAAATGGCGTCGGGCATGAGCGTGCTGTTGGGATGTTTCTTGAGGAAGGCGTTGAATAACTCGATAGCCTTCGGATACTCCTCCAGTCCATAATGGCAGCCGGCGATGTAGAACTCGGTAGACTCGACCATCTTCGGGTCTTTGCAGGTGGGGAGAAATCGCTCGAAACGCTGGAGCGCATCCTGAAAGTTGCCCGAGCTAAACACGGAGATGGACTGCAGGTAGCCGGCGCTGTCGAGCATCTTGCTTTGAGGGAACTGTTTCTTAAATTGTTCGGTGTAGATGTTGGCCTCGGGAAGGCGTTTACTTTCGGTCAGCGACTGGATGAGGCCGTAGAGAGAATACTCCGCAGTCTTCAGTGCGGGATACTTCTCGACGAGGATGCGATAGACAACGCTGGCCTCCTCAGGGCGCTTCAGTTCCTGGTAGGCGTTGGCGATGCGGAAAAGGGCGACAGCGCGGAGGTCTTCGCGCTGGTTGATCTGATTGGCAATGGTCTGTAACTGCTGAATCTGCCACGACAAGGCACCGAGGTCGGCGCCGATGCGAACAAGTTCGTTGCGCTGGGTGATGAGCGGAGCGATCTGGGCGGAAATGTTGGCGAGGAGGGCATTTCTGGATTGGACACGCTTGAAATACTTGATGGCATCGGCGTAGTTCTTGGCCTCGTAGAAAGAATCAGCCAGTGAGTACAGTGCGGCGGCGGCGCTGGGATTATTGGACTGCTCAGCGATACGGCGGAATAAGTCGCGAGCCTCGTTGAATTTCTTCTCCTCGATGAGGACCTGACCGAGCAGGAACGTAGTATCCAGAAGCACTTGCGGGTTGTGGGCGTACTTCTGGCGTACTTCGTAAATGACCTTCTTGGCGGCATCGAGGTTGTTGCTCTTGTAGAGGACCCAAGCTTCGCCCATCATCGCTTGCGGGGTAAACAGATTGTCTTTGTACTTCTTCTGGAAGTCGCGGTACAATTGAGTGGCCGCCTTGAAATCCTTCTTCTCGCGATAGCACTCGGCCATCTTCAATGTCGCCTCGGGCACGATCGGCGCCTCTTTGTAGTTCATCACCAGACGGGTAATGACCTTGATCGCCTCGTCGTAGCGCTTGAGATTGAAGTAGCACCAGCCTTGGTAATACTGCGCCGTTGGACGCGCCCCGCTGTAGGGGTACTTCGTCTCGAACGCCTGAAACACCTTCAGAGCTTTCTCCCAATCGCCGGAGCGGTAAAGGTCTTCGGCCTCGTCAAACGTGGTCCGCGGCGACGGCCCCGTAGGCTTGGTTTCGTTGGAGGTCGTTGTGGTGGGAAGCGCTGGTGGCTTCGGCCCTAGCGGAGCTGTTATCGGCGCTCCCAGTGGTGGTTTTTTCTGGGCCAAAGCCGGGTGTTGTGCGCCGCCAATGGCGACAACCAACGTGCAAACCAGTATGCGCAAGCCTTGACGGGTCATCATAGCCTCACGGCGTCGGCGCGGCAGGTGGAACCGCACCGGCAGGTTTCTCCGACAAAGGGCGGAATGCGACCTTGGTGAGCTTGGCTTGAGCGCAGGCGTCCAACGCGCTGATGATGGCCTGATACTTGGTGTCAGGCTCACCCTCAATGACAACGGTGACCTGTTGCTCCGGCGTGGTGGTGAACTGTTTCATCTGATCCCGCAACGTCTCGGCGTCGTACGCAGCACCGTTAACGAGGATGTTGCTCTGGCTATAGACGTGCAAGGTCAAATCAAGCTCGAACTGCGTTGCCGGCGTCATCTTGCTACTGATCAACGGCATCTTGGCGTCAATGCGCCTCTCTTTCTTCTCAAACGTGGAGAAGCTCATGTAGAAAATCAGGAGGATAAGAATCGTATCAATTAGGGGAATGACCTCGATACGACCGCGCTTGACGTTTCGACGTTTGACTTTCATTACTTACGTTCCATGACAGTGAACGTAACTTCGGTGATGCCTGCTGGCGTCTTTGGGGGTAAAAAATCGCGTAGGTCAGTCTTGGCGCAGATCCGCATAAAATCGCTGAGATCCTTGTAGTTCATGACGCGGCTGCCGCGCAGGATAATGGAGGGTTTGACATCGCCGGCTTTCAGTTTCTGAGCCAGCGAGGAATCGGTCCGGCTCAGATTCGCGTAGTAGTTGCGAATCACGCTGGGCAGTTCCGAGACTTTGTACTTTGTGCCGCTGATGGACGCCTGTTCCGCAGAGTGCATGTTGACGATGAGCTGCTGCGGAAGCTGCTTAAACTCGTCGCCCGCTCGCGACTCCGGCAGCTCCAACGCCGCGTCGCGTTGCGCCCCGGCGAACCGGGAGAACGTCATATAGAAGATCAGCAAGATGACGATCGTGTCGATCAGCGGAATGATCTCGATACGACCGCGTTTGACGTTTCGTCGCTTAACCTTCATGAGGCACGAGAAAGGACTATTCCTGACTTTCGGAGCTCTTCAGAATGACCATCAATTCGCTCAGACCTTTCTCCATGTCCATCAGAATGGCTTCCTTGCGGCCCGTGAAGAAATTGAATGCGAACAGTGCGGGAATGGCGACAGCGAGCCCTGCGGCGGTGTTCACAAGCGCCTCAGAGATACCGCCGGCCAGCTTAGTCGGGTCGCTCATGCCGATTTTGGAGACAATGCTAAACGAGCGAATCATGCCCAGCGTAGTGCCGAGCAACCCGATGAGCGGACACATGGTGACCATCGAGTCAATCTGGGGCAACCATCGTTCCATGCCAATTAGTTCCTTGGTGACTTCGCCCTGCACCAACTGCTCCACCTGCTCAGCGGGGTACCCGTCACGCGCAGCTGTCAGCGCGACGCGCAACACACGCCCCGAGATGCCGGGCTCGGTCTCGATGGAGGTCAAAGCATCAGAGAGCGTGCCGGCCTGTTTGATCTTCTCAATCATCGCGGCAGTGTTGGCGGTTGCCTTGCGGTAGAACATGAACCGCTCGATGATCAGCGTCATTGTGAACACGGAGCACAGCAGCAGGACCACCAACGTCGGGCCGCCGTGTTTAATCATGTCCCAATAGTTGGCCTCCGCCTGTTTGGACGCGCCAGCAGCAGCCTCCTGCGCGACTGCGCCGACGACACCGAGAAAGGTGAACGCCAGCAGAAACGCCGCGACATTGCGAATGTGATTGGATTTCATTTTCAGTATGACTTGCATGTGTTTCTCCATGGAAATGAGTTCACGTTTCAGACGGACAATATGCATTCCTTCGGACGCTTGGCAGTTCGATTTTTCTATTCCGCATCATGACGGACTTCAATGGGCGGCGAAACTACGCGATTCGCCGCCCACCGGCAAGACTAGAATTTACTTTTTGGCTTCGGCATCTTTCTCGGCCATCGCGGCTCTCCGGCTCAAACGAACTTTGCCGCGGTCGTCAATCTCAAGCACCTTCACCCACACTTCGTCCCCCATCTTGAGAACGTCTTCGACGCGATTAATGCGACGATCTGCAATCTCGCTGATGTGGAGTAGACCATCCTTGTCGGGCAGGATCTCGACAAACGCTCCAAATTCCTTGATACCGACAACCTTACCACGGTAAATCTTGCCAATCTCGGCCTCGGCGGTGATGCCGCTAATCTGATCAATCGCCATCTGGCATGCTTCGCCGCTACTGGAGAAGATATGGATCGAGCCGTCGTCTTCAATATCAATCTGGCAACCCGTCGTCTCGACGATCTGCTTGATGACTTTGCCTTGCGGTCCGATGACCGCACCGATTTTTTCCGGATTGATCTTGATGGTGGTGATGCGCGGGGCGTACTTGGACATTTCCTTGCGGGGCTCGCTGATCGCGGCGGCCATCTTATCAAGGATGACGAGACGAGCTTCGCGCGCCTGCTCGAATGCCTGGCGCGCCAGCTCGAACTTCAAGCCGTGCAGCTTGAGGTCGGTCTGGAATCCGGTAATACCCTTGGCCGTGCCGGCCACCTTGAAATCCATGTCGCCGTAGTGATCTTCGGAGCCGAGGATGTCGGTCACCGTCAACGCCTGCCCCGTCTTCTCGTCGGTAAATAGCCCAATCGAGATACCCGCCACCGGTGCCTTCATCGGCACGCCGGCGTCGAGGAGGGCGAGTGTGCCGCCGCAGATCGAGGCCATCGAGGAGGAGCCGTTGGATTCGAGAATCTCGGAGGTCAACCGGATGGTGTAAGCGAAGTCTGTTTCCGCCGGGATCATCGGCGCGAGGGAACGCTCGGCGAGCGCGCCGTGTCCAATTTCGCGTCGGCCGGGACCGCCGGTGCGGCCGGTTTCGCCGACGCTGAACGGCGGGAAGTTGTAGTGGAGAATGAACCGTTTGCCCGTCGGGCCGCCGGTCCATGCGTCCATGTCCTGCATGTCGCCCTTGGCGCCGAGGGTGGTGAGGACCAAGCCCTGCGTTTCGCCGCGCTGGAACAATCCGCTGCCGTGCGTGCGCGGCAAAATACCGACTTCACACGAAATCGGACGCAAATCGCGAGCGCCGCGACCGTCGGGACGTTTGTTGTTCTTGAGGATCGAGGAGCGCATCGCTTCGGATTCGATCCGGTAAAACGATTGGTTGATCTCGAACTTCGTCACGTCGGAGAATTGTACTTTGAGCGCCTCGGTGACTTTGGTCTTGAGCGCGCTGACTTTGCCCTGACGTTCGAGCTTGGCCGGTGTGAGGATCGCGTCGAGGATTTCCGGCCCGGCAATCTTTTGGGCGACGGCGAACACTTCGGGGCGGACGATCCGCAACGGCGGTGTGCGTTTTGCCCTGCCGGCTTTAGCAACAAGCTCTTTGATGCCGGCAACGATCTTCTTCACTTCGGCATGGCCGAATTCGATGGCCGCCATCATGTCGGCTTCGGTGATTTCTTTCGCGCTGCCTTCGATCATGACGAGTTCGGTTTCGCTGCCCGCGTAAACGAGGTCGAGGTCGCTGAGCGCGCGCTGGGCGTGGTCCGGGTTGGCAACGAACGCGCCGTTGACGCGACCGACGCGGACGGCGCCGATGGGGCCGTGCCACGGAATGTCGGAGATGCTGAGCGCGGCGCTGGCGCCGTTGATGACGAGAACGTCGGGATCATTCACAGCGTCGGCGCTGAGCAGGATCGAGATGATCTGCGTGTCGTTGTAGAAGCCTTCCGGGAACAGCGGACGGCAGGGGCGATCCACCATGCGGGAAGTGAGGATTTCCTTTTCGGTCGGCCGGCCTTCGCGCTTGAAGTAGCCACCGGGGAATTTGCCCGCGGCGGCGGCTTTCTCGCGGTAGTCGACCGTGAGCGGGAAGAAATCAAGCTCTTCGCGCAGCCCGGCGCTGGCAACGGCAGTGACGAGCACAACCGTTTCGCCGTATTGGACGGTGACGGCGCCGTCAGCCTGCTTGGCGAGTTTGCCGGTTTCGATAATGAGGGGTTTGTCCCCGATTTGGGGGCTGATACGATGCGTCATTATGATGACTCCTTTTCTGCAGAGACACCCGTGAGGTGAAGGATTGGTAGAAACGATGAAATGATATCGGAGCGTTGCGTCAGGCGCGGCGCACCGACATCATTCCACCTATCCGATCCGTCCTCAGGAGTGCGTCCTTATTTTCTGAGGTTTAGTTTCTTGATGAGTTCATGGTAGCGTTTGGTGTCGGTGCTGCTCAAATAATCGAGCAAACGGCGCCGCTGGCCTACCATTTTCAACAGCCCCCGGCGGGAACTGTGGTCTTTGACGTGCGACTGCAGGTGCTCGGTCAACTCGTTAATGCGCGAGGTGAGCAACGCGATCTGCACGTCCGCCGAACCAGTGTCCTTCGGGTGCAACTGAAATTCTTTTGTGACTTGCTTCTTTTTGTCGATGGCAATCATGTGTTCTCTTAGTTTTTTGTGATGTACTGCGGTGAGCATAATCACGGCTTAGGGAGTCTGTAAAGTCCTTTTTTTACCGGTTCTGGGTTGCCGAGTAGGGGATGGCCCGGTACACTGCGCGCGAATGACGGTGCGTTTGAAGATGTTATCGCAGTGTTTGGCGCTCGCCATGGCGGGCATGGTTGCGGTGGTGTGGGGTTCACCGGTACAGGGCCGCGCCATCACCACGGACCAGTTACAGACGAACACACTCGAAGCCATCGTGCGCGGCAACTGGCCCAAGCATCTGGCGTTTCTGGACATAGCCTGTCTGGACACCTTTGCGCAACTGCGCAAGTTTACCGGGACGCGACGCTATCGTCAGCTTGTGGACGACGACTTGGTCGGCGCGGCGCTGGCACAGTCGGCATTTCTGCGGCGCGTCACACCCGACCCGGAGGCGGGCAAGCAACTCTTACAGTGGCTTTTTTCCAACCGCGGCGCGCTGGAGGAGTTCTGTGAGACGATCAAGCCGCAAGACGACTTGTCGCGCGTCATACATCTCTGGTCGGAGTTGTGGGAGGCTGACCCGAAAGGACACGAGAAATATTGGAAGTTGGCATTGGCGTGTGCGCTGGTGTTTGACCACCCGCTATCGTACTCCCCACAAACCGGCGCCTCGGGTATGGTGGACATGCGCGAACGATATCAGTACTACCGCGATTCCGTCGAGGCAGGAGAACCCTGCGCACCGTTAATGGAACTGGCCCCGTGGGAATTGGTATGGGTCGTTGACGCCCCAATCCCAACATCGGAACTGGTCTGGGCGCGCAAGAACGTCAAGCTCTCGCGTGCCCAATGGGGACAAGCCTACGGCATGATCCAGTACCGAATGGACCGAGCGTTGAAAAACGCGAAGATCTACGACAAGTACACCCTCGCTGAGATCCGCCAAAAAGGCGGTATATGCATCGACCAAGCGTACTTTGCCGCCATGACCGCCAAGGCTAACAGCATCCCCGCCATGATCTTCACCGGTATGGGTGAACGAGGTCCGCATGCTTGGTTCGGTTACAAGGCATCACCCCAAAGCTGGAACCTCAAGACGGGGCGCTATCAAGGCGATAAGTATCCCGCCGGCCAGACCGTTGACCCGCAAACCCGTGAGACCATCAAGGAACAAACGCTCGACTTATTAACCGATCCCCAGCAACGGCAACCCACCTACCGTGACACCAGCCGCCTCGTCTGGCTCGCCGACATTTTCGAGGCGTACGGCCAAGCCGACGCCGCCCGCGAGGCGCTCGAACAAGCCGTCGCTACTAGTTCGCGGCATCTGCCGGCCTGGAACGCGCTCTACGCCTGCCTTAGAAAATACGGCCAGCCGCCGAAGAAACTTCAGGACACACTCCACACCATGCGCATGAGTTTCCGCAGTTACCCCGACGTCATCGCCTCGATCAACCAATTGGAGGCCATGACGAGCACCAACACCGCCGACATTGCCGAGGCCATGCGTCAGCAACATCGCCAACTCCAGTCTTCCAACGCCGACCGCACCGACCTGCTCGTCGGCAACGTCAAACAACGCGCTGCCGTTTTCGAACAAAAGAACGACCTCAGCAGCGCCGACGCCGTTTACCGCCGCGCCCTCAGCGAGGAAGGCCGCCGGCTTGCCGCGTTCGCCGAACTCGTCGGCCTGTATGCCGACTTTGCCCGCAAGCACAACCGCCTCCACGACGCCGTCCGCAACATCTACAACGAACTCCGCCGCTACCCCATCCCCGGTGATGATCCGTTTGCCCAGCGCACGTACGCCCAGTTCGAACGCCGCGTCGCCGACCTCCTCGAAGAAGACAAACAGATTCAACAAGCTAAGACCCTCCGCCAGGAAGCCGCTCAACGCGAACAACGCGCCGCCAACCAGGGCCACCGCTGATATGAGAACAGCAACACTCCTCCCCTTTGCAGTATTGATCATTGCCGCTCGCTACGAGGCCGTGTCCCAAGACCGCTACCGACGGCAAGTACAGCCCAAACAGAACCAAGACACCGATGGTGATTGATTCGAAGCAAATCTTCGCCTCCGCATTTTATGAACGCAGCCACATGAAAATCATCATCCAGATCCTAGCTTTTCTAACGCTACCTGATGTAGATCACGCCAGCGACCATCCCCGGCCAGGTCAACGTCGTCGAAATCCTCCGTCTCTGGACGTTCGCCAAGTCGCTCGGCCTCGATGAATGGGCCAAGATGCGCTACAACCTCCTCAGCGGCGAAGGTGGTCACTGGTTCCCCGGCGAAAATCCGACCGCATGATCGACGAACGCACCCTCCGCGTCGCCATCGCCCGCAATCCGTTTGCTAACCGAATCCCCGGTATCCTCCGCGAAGCCCACTCCCTCTACGCCGCCGCGCCGCAGAAGCGGCTCAGCCAATCTGACTAAGCTTGCAATTATTTCGGGTTTCTCGGAAACTACAACACGTGAACCGAACAACGTTTTTTGACGCCCTTGCGCCGACTGTGGCGTTGGCGGTTTTCGTTAGCGGCTGCGGCAGCGACGAAAATAAACCAAACCCTGAACAAACCACCCAGATCCAACAGCTAGAACTCGCCATCACTAATGCGCAAACAAGCGCTGCGATCCAGCGGCAAGAACTGCTAAAACAAATCAACGACCTCCTCGCTCAAAGGCAGAGACTGGAATCGCAACTCAAGAAGAAACAAGACAATGGGATCGTCCTTGCCGGCGATGAGTTACTCCTCAAGGAGTTCGGCCTACAACAAGCCCGTGCCCTAGCCACCGCGGGCAAGGTGGCGGAAGTTACGAGCCTGCTCGACAAGTTGAAGAAACGCCTGCCCAATGCCCCCCCCCTCTCTCCCGCGAAAGTGCGGTGCTCCTCGCCGAGGCGTAACGACAAGCCAGATTACTCGAACAAGCCCGCGCCAAAGCTGTCGCTGCTTCCGCTGCGCGCTCATCCGTACCCGTTGCGCCCCTGCCCGTCATCGTCGTTCAAGTCAAAAAGGGTACGACGGCTTCCACGACCCAAGGCAATCAAGTAAACCACACATTTACGGTCGTCGCCAACGCCCCCTGCGTCGCCCAACTGTTTTACGATATCCTCGTTAAATTCACCGGTACTGATCCCGCCACAACCGGGCACAAACTTCAGTCCGGCCAGCAGGACCTTCAACTCCAACAAGGCATCCCCATCATCATCACCCCACCGCAGATCACGTTCTACAGATACTGTCCCGGCGAAGTCATCGGTTACCGCATCCGCACTATGATTGGCGACCGTCAAGTCAACTGTCTAGCATCGCCTCCCGACGTTTCAACGACACTCGACCGCCTCAAAGTTGCCAACCAACTCGACACGTTTGTCCAGCCGCCGGAGAAGAAGAAGCGTTGACGGGGCCATCTTTCAGGCTTGCAACTGCCGGTGATTTTTGGGATCCTCCACTCCATGAGAACAGCAATTTGCCTACTTGCCATCTTTACTATAACCAACCTCCTCGCCGCGGAGACCCCCATGACTAACCGATTCCAAGACGACGTTGATTTCCTAAAGAAGCACACTGACGTCATCGTGCTCTCGGACGCCGGAGCCCAAGCGCAAGTTGCCGTCGTGCCGGCTTACCAAGGCCGCATTATGACCAGCACCGCCACCGGTGCCGGCGGACTCAGTTTTGGTTGGATCAACCGCGAACTCATCGCCTCCAGGAAGTTCCAGCAACATATCAACGTCTTTGGCGGTGAAGACCGTTTCTGGATTGGCCCTGAGGGCGGACAGTTCTCTGTCTTTTTCGCGAAAAGCGTTCCATTCGACCTCGAACACTGGTTCACTCCCGCACCAATTGACACCGAGCCGTTTGAAGTCGTCAGTAAGAGCTCTGATAAAGTTGTTTTCCGCCGTGCCATCAAACTGACGAATTACTCCGGCACACAGTTCGATCTCGAAGTCACCCGCGAAGTGCGTCTTGTGGACGCTGCAAAACATCTCGGCATGCGACTGGACCCGTCGGTTAAAGCCGTGGCAGTCGAGTCAGTCAACACCATCAAGAACACCGGCGTCGAGCCCTGGAAAAAGGAAACGGGACTGCTCTCCATTTGGATACTCGGCATGCTCAACGCCTCGCCCGCCACCACCATCGTCGTTCCGTTTGTTAAGGGCCCGGAAACGAAGCTCGGACCGATTGTGAACGACGCTTATTTCGGCAAGGTGCCGGCGGAGCGGCTTGTCGTGAGGGACGGCGTGTTGTTTTTCGCGGCGGATGCGAAGTGCCGCAGCAAGATCGGCCTCTCGCCGATGCGAGCGAAGTCGTCGCTGGGCAGCTACGACGCGGTGAACAAAGTGCTGACAATAGCGCAGTTCAACCAGATGAAGGGCGTGACGGACTACGTAAACTCGATGTGGCAGTTGCAGGACAAGCCGTACGACGGCGATGTGGTGAATAGCTACAATGACAATGGGAAGATGGGCCAGTTCTACGAACTCGAAACGTCGTCGTCCGCGCTAGCGCTGGCGCCGGGCAAGTCGGCGATACACATTCACCAGACCATTCACTTGCAGGGTGATGAGAAGGAGCTTGACTCGGTGGCGCGCAAGGCGCTCGGCATCAGGATAGCCGAGATTCGTGATGGTTTGAAGTAAAACGACTCCCAGAAGACGTTATTCGGGCATTAGAAGCATGGCCTGAAGTATGCTCTTAATCACAGCCTATCAGCTTGCTTCATAATTGAGAAAGGCGAGGGAGAAATCCTATGAACACTTTGCTGCGTCCGTTGGGCCGTCATGGTCTGAAGAAGGCTGTGATTGTTTTTGTGGTATTTGGGGCGTTTTTTTTTGCGCTGTTTTGCGGACTTGAGCATTCCATCAGCATCCTCTCCAAAGCCGGTGTATCTGATGCGCATCGACGGGGATTCGATAGCGAGATTCTCCTATTGCGACTGACTGCCAGTGGCGTGGCTCTATGCGGCTTGGCCTTGGGTGTGTGCATGGCGTCTGTCTATTTCCTGTGGCGGACAGGTTTACGCGACAGTGGTCATGACGATTCCACGCAGATGAAATACGGCTAGTAGGAAGACGTTCTTGCAACACTTCTTTTAGTGGATGGCGATTGGAGTGGAGATGGCGAGCCGAAGGTGTGAAAACAGTTTTTCCAGAGGCCCTTCGGCTTACTTTTACGATG
>CAIKAP010000046.1 GCA_903825435.1 uncultured Verrucomicrobiota bacterium | reverse complement strand
GCGTGTAGCGCCGGAGTTCCAAGCGCAGCCGTTGACCCGCCTGTGCCGCCGCGAGCGTGTTGACGATGTCCACGGCCGTGGTGAAGAGCACGCTGTGTCCGTGTTCGCAGGCGTGGCACCCCAGTGCCGTGGCGAGATGCGTCTTGCCCGTACCCACACCGCCGATCAGAACGACATTGGTGTGGTCCTCCATGGTAAGCGTCCGGCCAACTGCACTACCGCCACGCTGCGATTTTGCAAAAATTGAGTCGAGCAGTGGGAGTGTGCGCGGTGAAATTCAGCCAGACGTCAGACGGGTTTCCAGACGTCGGGCAGGAGCGCGCGAATCTGTTCGGACGTTTTAGCCAGGGGGAGCCGCCGGAAGACGTCCGAGAGATAGGCGAAAGGTTCGACCTTTGCGCGCTTGCAGGTGGCGATGAGTGACATGAGATTGGCCGCGGCCTTGCCGCCACGTTCACTGCCGAAAAACAGCCAGTTGTTTCGTCCAATTGCAATCGGACGGATCATCTGCTCGGCAGGATTGTTGTCGATGGGCAGGCGACCATCGTACGCATACGCGAGCAACCGCGTCCAGATGCCATCGGCATATTTCATGGCTTTGGAGAGCTTGCTATCCGGTGGTGTTCCGGGCAGCAGTTCATCCATACGCGCGCGGATGCGCGCCAACACCGGTAGGGAGCATGCACTGCGAACTACCGTGCGCCGGGCATTATCGTGGCGCAGCGCTTCGGTTCGTTGTTCGGCCGTCGCATCCGGTGGCAGCGCGGTATCCACCCATTCGCCCTCGATCTTGTAGAGTTCGCGGATCAAGCTGAGAAACTCCGCGCCTTCGGCCGGATGTCCTGATTCGTAAGCCTTCAAGAAATAGCGCCGGGCATGCGTCCAACAGCCGTTGAGTGCGATCTCGTCATAGGTGTCATCGAGTTTGTCGTAAACCGTGTAGGCATCGCACACGATCCGGCCCTTGAAATTCTTGAAGAATCTCAACGGACCATCGGCCGATCGGCCGGTTGTGAAATCGAACACCGTCCACGGACCTTCGCGCGGGGAAACAGTGCTCACCCACAACCGGGTTTCGCGCGTTCGCTTCCCTCGCGGTTTGTCGGACTTGTAGTCCTGCATATCGACTGGCGTGTCATCGTTATGCACCAGACCGTTAGCAAAAATTTCTGTGATGATCGCATCGACCAGCGGTTGCGTCGCCAGTCCGCAAGCCACACTCCAGTCACACATCGTCTGGCGTGTCAGGTCGATTCCCGAGCGCGACAGCACGGATTCCATGCGGTTCAACGGCAGGTGATCCGCGAACTTCGACACCACCAAATGCGCCAGCAAACTTTCATCCGCCAGGCATTTCGGAATCAACGTCTCCGGAACCGGAGCGATCACGACGCCGTTTTCTTCCGCACCCACTGGGCTGCCGTACTTCGGACGACGCGTCACCTTCACGTAGATGCGGCCCGGCGTGTAGGCCACGCGTTCGGCATCCTCGTGGCCGATCAAGGGCCGCAGTGTGCCATCTGGCAATGTCTTTTCGGCTTCCGAAACATCGACAACGACATATTCACGCGGCAGGTTGGCAGGCAGTTCGCCCCGGCCGTGGGGTGTCACCTTGCGGGTGTGTGCCTCGACGGTCTGCACCACGGCGGATGCCGGGTCGGCCGGTGGATTCTGTTCGATGGCGTTGATGGTCAGCGCGTCAAACCATTGCTGACTCGGATCGATCTTTTCGGACTTCCGCCCAAACAACTGTTTTGTCAGCCACGCGACCTGGCTCTTGAACTTCTCGATCTGTTCCGTCAGCAAGCGCGCGACTTCGTCCTTCTCGCGACGAAGGTTGCCGACAAGAGTTGTCAGGCTCGCGTTCACCGTCAGTTGTTCGACTAATAAACGTTGCAACACCACCGGGTCGGAGGGGAGGGCAAGCGTGTCTTTGGAGGGGTTCGCACACATCGTTTCGATGTGTGCATCCTCTCATTAAAACCCCTGTTTTTCAAGGCTTTCTTATTAACATTCTTATTAACAGGCATGCCATCTCGGACTGCGCGAAACCACGCGCGCGCGAACCCCTTCCAACAGCAAAACCAGTTCATCGCGCCCGATTTCCGGAGGCCCATCCGGACGCGGCGCGAAACGTCCACGTGCCAGACGTTTGGCCCACAACGCCAGACCGTCGCGATCCCAGTAAAGTGCTTTCACGAAGTCGCGGCGGCGATTCACGAACACGAACAGATCCCCGGCCAGTGGATCCTGTTTGAGTTCGCCGCGCACAATTCCTGACAACCCGTCGAAACTTTTGCGCATATCGGTCGGTTGCCGCCGCAGAAAAATGCGCCCCAGTGGCGCCAGGCCGATCATGACGCGGTCAGGGCCTCGACGGTTTGCCGCAGGGTTGCGGCATCGAAACCGGGCGTCACGCACACGCGCCAGCGACCGGCCTCAACCCAGATCTGCGATGCCGCATCCGGGACGGTATTCACCGGCATCTGCACGAAACCGCCAGTCTCAACGTCGGTCAACACCTTGCGCCAATAGCAAAACTTCCACACAGGAATGCCACGCTCCCGACAGAATACGGCCGCAGTCTTTCCCTCGGTTTGTTGTTCGGCGATGATGCGGCGCCAGTCCTCGCGTTTCGTCGCACGTGCGTCCTGGGCGGTGATTTTTGCGTCGTCCATAATCCGTTATTCCTTTCGCGGAGCATGTTCGCGCAATTTCTGGAACAGCGGTAGATGTGGTTGGCCGGACAGTTACGCCGGAGGAACTCTTTCCCGTCTACGACGAGATCTACGATTCGCTGCGCGAGCAAGGCGTGTTGACCAAATTTCTAGGCTTCCAAGGCACCACCGGCATTGCGCTGGATG
>CAIKAP010000045.1 GCA_903825435.1 uncultured Verrucomicrobiota bacterium | reverse complement strand
TACATCGCTGCCGCTCGCGTTATGAACTCCTCACGCCTTTGTACTCGACTCTTTACTGCCTTTCCCATGCTTGTCAACCCTCCGTTCTCCTATTCTCCCCCAGTCGCCGAAAAGTTACCCACGAATCTGCGGTATACCCGTAAGGACACGCTCAACGAAACGGCTGCCGTCAGTGCTCTGAGTGCCAAAACTGCGGCGACGCCACAGAACGGCACGGCGCAGAGGACGTTCAGCATTATTGTTAGTGGGCTCGACGCCAGCAACGCGCACAAAAGTCCACAAAGCGACCTCCAACTTGAGGATGTTGGCACAAGTATGCTGCGTCTTGGCACAATCCACCGTACTGCCATCGCGCAAGAGCATACCAACGCAGGTCTGGATGGGTTGCATGGCGACCTGAAATTCAGGGCGACTGAGTGTGCCATCACGAATGCGGTGCCACAGCCCAAACATCAGTTCGACTTGACTAAGCAAGGCTTGACCAATCCGAGCCGACTCACCGCCTCGTTCGACCAAGGCCTGAAAGTCGCGTTTCAGGTGGGACCAACACAATTGGCGTTGCAGCGGGTTGAGCCAGTTGTAGCCCGACCAGCGATCCGAGCCGATGATGCCGCGCACAAAGTCCGTTGCTTTGATGATTCCCAACAGTTGCTTGGCTCCCTGTGCGCTGCGCGTGGCAATCAGCATGAATACAGTGACCAGCGGCGTAGCACTGACCCACAGCCAAGTGCGCCGAGTTCCCTCGCGCCAACTGGTTTCGTCCACGTTCTGGGCAGGCTGTTGTTGCGCATACTTTATCGCGGCCTGCACGGGTTCTGCCAAGGCGGCGCTGACTTCGGCTTGTTGGTCTGAGACACTGCCCAGACTGATGTCTGTGTGGAACAGCGTCTCCATCATCTCTTCAGCGTCTCGCTGGCTGGCTCCCATGCGCCCGGTCAGGTAACCAACCACGGCTTGCGCCCGTGCCCCGAAACCTCCTGTTGGCATGTCCACCGGCCATTCCGCTGTCGTCTGTGCGCCGCACCCCATACATGTCAATGTGTGCTGTTGGTATTCCGTCACCTCTGGTTCTACACGCGGCACTTCCGTAACCTGTCGCCGCGCCGGCTCCGCATCCTCGCCCATCAACAATGCCCCGCATCCTGCACATTTTGCCGGCTTCAGTTTCACCATCCGCGTCACGTGCTCTGACGACACCAGCTTGCGCCCATGCCCTTCATGTCCTTTTTGTCCCCCGGCTTGTCGTCCCGACGGCGTCCGTTTTGGTCGCGCCGGCGCTTGCGGACCATCCGATGACGGCGGCTGGGACGAGTTCTGCGAATTGCGCCCCACTTGCTCGCGCAGCCCGGGTACTTCCTTCTGCAGACCATCCACTTGTGCTTGTAGACCTTGAAGCTGTTGCCACAGCGAAATCAGTACTGCTTGCACAACTGGTAGTGTGTGATTCCAGTCCTCTTCCGTAAGTGGCAGATCAGTTGGCAACTGCATTTGGTTTGTCTGTTATACACCTGTTGGCCAGCTTTGTCTTCCGCCGTTGTTTCTTCTCACTTCAGACATCTGCGACTCTTCTCAACGTTCTTTTCTACCCAACTGAACGGTTACAGGTATTGTTCACGAACTTGCAGTTGCTTGCTTGAGCATGTCTCACCGCGCCAAGTAGCTGTACAACGGTAGTAAAGATAGCGTTCACCCATCTGACTATTCGTGCTACGCAATGGATCACCGCATATCGCGCAGTGAGCCAGACCACCGCCGAGTAGGTATGTGCGTGGGACTTGCGGTGTGCTTAAGCGGCCAGGATTGACGCGTTCCTTCCGCGCAGCTATTGCCCTATTGTTCATTTCCTGGGTAATGATCGCCGGGTGCGTACCTACTTTTACGTGCTTTTGCGGTGCGTAGTTTTCTCCGCGCTGTATGGACCGAGTTTGCTGTTTGCGCTCACCCACACCTACGTATTCAGTGTTGCCCAAGTAGAACT
>CAIKAP010000044.1 GCA_903825435.1 uncultured Verrucomicrobiota bacterium | reverse complement strand
CGGGCGACAAAATAATCCGTTCGGTGATGTTCATCATCCATGAGCATAGAATATCACTACTTAAATATAAAGCTATTTATGTAACACTACACTAGCGGCAAGGAACATGATGATTAACGGAAGACTGCTCTGCGTCAGCCCAAGGTTATACCGTTTGTTTAGAAAATCCGGCGCCCAAAAAATATAGAACCACCAGATTGGCGACGATGCGGCCATGCCGACGACAAACGCCCACGTCTGACGGTGCTTAAGCAATGTCAGCCATGGAATCGTCCTGACCGGTTCCACTGGATCTTTTCGGATGTACGCTAGTTCAGCCGGCGACACGCGCGGATGTTTGTCGGGCGACTGATACAGCCACAGCCATGCCCCCACCCACACGAACCCGACCGCGCCTGTCGCGATGAACGCCGCCTGCCAGCCCCAGCGCGTCGCCAGCCACGGCACAATCAGTGGACAGGCCACCGCGCCGATGTTGCTGCCTGCGTTGAAAATGCCGGTTGCCAATGCGCGTTCCTCCTTCGGATGCCACTCAGCCACCGTTTTGATCGCCGCGGGGAACATGCCGCCCTCCGCCAAACCCAGTCCGGCACGAGCGATATTGAATCCAAACACCGACCGGGTTACTGCGTGCGCCATCGCTGCGACACTCCACAATATCACCGACAGCAAAAAACCGAGTCGTACCCCCACGCGATCAATTAACCGTCCAGCGCAGACATAGCCGAGCGCGTAAGTCAACTGAAACGACGTCACCATCCAACCGTAATCGATTTGTGTCCAGTGGAGTTTCTCCTCCAACATTGGCTTCAAAATGCTAAGAACAGCCCGATCGATGTAGTTTATCGTCGTCGCGAAAAATAGCAGCGCAACGATTATCCAACGTATGCCAGTTCGGCGGTCATCTGTGATTGCATTCATTTCGTTTTCGGCTGGTTTAATGTGCCTGCGGCACATTTGTTGAGCCATTGCATATATTAGCCCAAGGTAGACATTAATGATGCAGTAGGGTTCTGAGTTTGTCCATCTCTGACCGTTTACCACCTACGATGCTGGACAAACGGTTGTTTCCCAATGCAACCAACCGCATACCTTTGAATTGCTGCAGAGTGTCATTCCGGATTGGCAGCTACAAGGAGGCAGGAGGATAGCCTCGATATGGGGCATCTTGATTCACTGATTGGCGATATGCTGCAGGCATGAACTCAATCCAATACTTAAGCAGAACGGAAGAACTCCAAAAGATCGGTGAACTTTTGGCTAAAGGAATCACTTTGCTGCTGATCCGTGAAGCGGAGGGGCAGGGGACACCGACCTCAAGTGAACAGAAGGAACGATCATCTCAGCCTGCAAATATCCCCAACGAGCAGATACACGCGCAGGGAACAGTTGAGCTTTTATGACATCGTAATCCATTCTGCATCGCGCCGCTGTGTCGATGTTTGAATCTGGTTGGCTCAATTTGGCTCATATCGACTGTATACATTGAATTGCTTAACGGTTTCGTTCCAGACTTGTTGCTGTAGAGAAAGCGACTGTATGAGCAGTAACTTCCTTAATCGTCGCTCGGAGAAGAAACGAATTGCCTTCGCATTCGTCAGTTTCGTGACGAAGTCTTGGGCGTCTTGAGGAAGTTGCAATAGGCTCAGCACTTGGGTGACGCGAGCGCGAGAAATGCCTTCCCGCCGAGCTAAAATTGCTCTCGTCAGTGACGTGTTGCTGGCCAAGTCGCCGCGCCACTTGAGTGCTAGTCGAAGAGGGTGTTCCTGTTGGTACTGGCTATTAGATGGTACAAGGTCGTCACGCTTCTGGGGTAGGGGGAGGGTACCGTACGGAATTGGCGAAGTAACAAAAGGGCGAGCGCCCCATCGGGAAAACGGGATTCCGATGACCAAAGTGATGTCCCAAAAAGTTCGTGTTTTGCTCACGCCTGCGGAGCCAATTCTTCCCAAAGAAAGAACCTCGCGTGTGGTAACAGTTTCGTCTGTTTCTCCTACGGCAACAAGGGGTAGGGCGTATTCGATTTCCCCGCCAGCCGTCTTGCTAAACTCGACACGGCGAACCCAACTGCGGAGAAATGATTTCCGTTCAACAAGCGAGCCGGTGACAAGTAACGAACGCAAGTCTTCCACGTAACGTCGAATCTCTAATTTAGTAATTTGAATAGCGCGCGTGCTATTGCTTTCGATTTCCAGTTTCTTGCCGTGAAGTTGCTCTAGTGTTGTGTAACAGTTAACTCTTTACAATGTGGCTGGTGATGCTACACTGAGCCGCATGTGGGATTCGGCACAGCCTCTGGCAATGACCT
>CAIKAP010000043.1 GCA_903825435.1 uncultured Verrucomicrobiota bacterium | reverse complement strand
GAGTGTAGGGAAAAGATGGCGTTGAAGATGGTGGAAGATCGCGGTCAGTTCATGCATAACTCTGAGACGCTTCCCCTTGCATCCCGTTCAAATCCATCGCCGAAAAAGCCCGCAAAAGCGAGTTTTGCAAGAACGTCAATATACAGTCTTTTAACGGCATCCCACGTGGCATCGGCGGAGGCGATGGCAGTGCGGTCGGGCAGTTCGGAAAGCCGATCATGGAGACGGGCCGATGCAAGAGTCCGTTCACGGGTGTTGAGGCTCTCTTTTATTCTTGCACCACCCCTGCGGATGATGCAGTAATATATCCCCGTGCGGACATCCCGGTACAAATTAGTCGAGACCTTCTTGAGATTGCTCATGGCATCTGAAGATAATGATATACGCTTCTGTGTCAAGTCCCCCGGAGAGTCCCCCGGTTTTCGCAAGTGCTTGAGCGCCCTCATCGTCTAGTGGCCTAGGACATCAGATTCTCAATCTGAGAACAGGGGTTCGATTCCCCTTGGGGGTACCAATTTGGGTGAGACGCGACGGCGACAGGTTTTCTGCCGGCTTGCTTCTGGAGTCGATTCGCGCTACAAGTTGGGCGTGACCTACAAAGGAACAGTCAAGAATGGCGTGGTGGTCCTCCCCGCCGATGCCAAGTTGGCGGACGGGACTGCGGTGGAAGTCGTCCCGGAGGGGTTGCGACCGGAGGATGATCCGTTTGTCGCGGCGGTCCTCAAAGTCGCCAAGCCGCGTCCCCACTGGCCGAAGGGCTACGCTGGCAATCTGGACCACTACTTGTACGGCGTTCCCAAGCGGACATGAGCGTCGCGTTTGCCGACACGTCGTTTTATCTGGCGCTTCTGGACGCGCGCGATCCATTGCACGACCGGGCACTGGCGGCATCCAAGACCAGCCGTTCCATCCTCACCACCGAGTTCATCATCCTCGAATTGGGCAACGCGTGCGGTCGCGCGGAAGATCACGCCGATTATTTGGCCATGGTCGCCGGAATTCGCGCCAGTCAGCGGTCAACCATCGTGCCACTCGATTCACGTCTGTTGCAGCGCGGCTTGGACCTGTTCGCCAGTCGGGCGGACAAAAACTGGTCGCTCACCGATTGCACCTCTTTCGTGGCGATGAAGGACGCAGACATTCACGAAGCTCTCACTGCTGACCGGCATTTTGAACAGGCCGGTTTCAAGCCGCTCTTGGCTTGAGCAGGCCAAGTTTTTCTTTCTAAAGAAGCCCCGCCACAGAGCCGCCGCCGAACGCGACTGTGCCAGCGTCAATCGCCTCGGCAAACATCGTCGGATGATGCCGTCATGCGGCCAGCAATTTTGCCGTCACCGGGTCCACCGCGAACACTTCTTGGAGCTTCCAAAACTCGCGTAGCCAGTCGATAATGCCGTCGATGGTTCTAACGTGTCCGCCTTTGGCGTACCACTGCTGTCGAACACGACTGTCTTCATCGCATCCACCAAGATCCGGTGATCGATTTGCGAGTGCGCCTTGGCAACATTCACTCTCGCCTTCTTCACCACTACTTGGTGGTCTTGGGTGGCGTCTCGGCCGGCTCGCTGACTTGCACCGCGAAAACGACCTCGCGACGGCAGGTGAGGAACGCAATTCTAAGCCAACAACGGCCGCAGCCACTCGGGCGCCGGCTTATTCAGGATCACCTGCTGGCCGTTCTCGAAAACAGCAACCTGACGGAACGGGGTGCGCAGATCGTCGTTGTCGAAAATCCACACGTGCGGCAGTTCGCGAATGGCGGTCTTGAGGTTCGCCAATGTGCGGGGGAACCGTGCGACCAGCTTTTCGGCCGGCACATCATGTCCGCCTTGCGAGACGCGCATGGCGACACGCGCTTCCGAGACTGCCGGCCCGGAGAGTCCAATGAAGCACAGAACAACGGTGTAGCCTTTTGCTGCCGCTTCTTTCAGGAAAGTCAGCTTGTCGCCAACCGGATCGGAGAACACGGTTTCAAACACGAAACTCTCGCGCTGTTCCACCAGTTGACGCCGGAGCGCCTCGGCCACGTGAGCAGCCGCGTAGGGATCGAGGTTCAGTTCCCGCGCCAGTACGTCGGCGTTGATGAACCGCAGCCCGGCGGGCTGGAGATGGGCGTGGTAAAAAGTGGTTTTACCCGCGCCATTCGGCCCCGCGAGCGCGACAAGGACCGGACGGCGGTCGAGCAGCAGGTCCGCCTTGGACTCGCGACGCATGTCGGAGCTCATCACTTCGTGGCTTTCAACTTGACCGGCTGGAACTGGCGGTTGACGAATCGCCCGACCGTGCGTTTCCCGTCGGCTTCAGTGCGGACGAGCACGCCAGCTTGATGCGGGTGCGGTTCGTAGTGTGGCCAGGGCTGCTCTTGGAGAAACTCTGTCACGCGGTGGCGCCCGGCGGGCGAATCCACGGATTTCAGGCAGTCGGACAGCGGGCGCGTGGCGGCATTCCGACACAAGGCGAGCACCTGCGTGCCCTGAAGTAACGGCTCAATGGCCTTGCCGATTTTTGCCCAGAATTCCACTTGTCCCGCGATGGAGCGTTCGACCGTTTCTCCGGCCAGTCGGGCGTCCAAGACCAGTGCATCGGAAAGTTTTACAGGTTGGCTCATGCCAAAAAGGTAGCATAACGCTACCGGGTGTCAAGCGTCGGCAATTTGATCGCGGAAACCTTCTTGTCCCGAATGCCGATGCGCTGCCCATTCATCGCACCGCATCTGTTGCACAGAGCCAAGCTCGACATTCACGCCCGGTTTGTTATACTTCTGTTGGATCCAAAAAGTTGTGAAGAACACGCTGACAACAGAAAAGGGTTCTGAACGGCTGACCTCCATCGCGCGGCGGGTGTGCTGGTGGCAATCCGCTGACACAACGCTTGATAACACCCCGATTTTTCTCTGCCGGGTCATGGTGTTCGGAACGTGGGCGGACATCTGTTTTGTCCTCGATCATCATGGTAAATCTGTATTCCGTGAAGCGTTGCGATCCGCCCCGCCCGGTCTTTTTGACAACCGTTCGTGGCATTACTGGCACCACCGGTTGCATCTTCTCCCTGTTCCCCCGCCACCCCAGCGCGCTATCCCCACATGAGGCCGCGTCTTGACACTCTCCCGGCAGAGCAGCGACGCTTGTGGCCGGAACTTTCTCAAATCCCTGATCATTTCGTTTTGTATGGGGGAACCGCCGTTGCCCTGCGTTTGGGCGGGAGACAATCGGTGGATTTCGATTTCTTCACGAACCGTCCTGTTTCGGCGGACGTTTTGGGCCGGAGCTTGGCATTCCTCGACGGCGCAGAGCTAATCCAATCCGAGCCCAACACCGCCACGTTCACCGTCGATCGGGGCGGAGCGATCAAAGTCTCATTCTTCGGTGGCCTGACCATTGGCCGCGTTGGCCGACCTGACCGCTGCGAGGACAATCACGTTTGCATCGCGTCGCTTCTTGATCTGGCGGCCCAGAAGATGAAAGTGATTTTGGTCCGCGCCGAACCAAAAGATTACTCCGACATTTACACGCTCCTGAAAGCCGGGATCACCTTGCCCGATGCCCTGGGAGCAACCAAAGCACTGTATCCTGAGTTCAACCCCGTCCTCTCACTCAAAGCGCTGGCCTACTACGGCGAGCCGACTCTTGCCACCATGCCAACTGGCGTTCGTGAATACTTGACCAAGGAAAGTGCCAAGGTCGAATCGGTCAAAATGATTCCAAGAATTGCATCGGCCATCAGCCCTTTCGCGTCCATTCGGAAAGCGCATACACAAAACCGCAGCAAAGGCATCGGAATCTAGCGCTGGAGTGCACGATACTTGCTCAGCGCAATGCAATCGGTCAGCCTTTCATCATCGTCGGATGACGCCGTTATGCGGCCAGCAACTTCGCCATCACCGGGTCCGCAGCGAACACTTCTCGGAGCTTCCAAAACTCGTGCAACCAGTCTATAATGCCGTCAATGGTTCTAACGTGTCCGCCTTTGGCGTACCAGCCTTTTTTCGTTACCATTTTGCATCACGCAAGATGGGTGTTTTTACGAGGGAGAATGGCGGAGCCTGATGGTTCTAAACGAGTCTGCACAGGTCGGCGGAAATCGGTCTGTTGGGTTGGGTACACGGTATAGTTTTGGTATAGTGGTAATAAAATTGTAGGTGAAAGTAGGTGGTGAGAGGCCACAAGGTCAGCTTAGCTCATCTCTGGTGTGGTGGGGCCGGCGGTTGATGGGAGGGAGATACACGTGCGCTCGGGGAAATTGGTGTTGTCAAGTGAGTGTCGCGAAACGTTCCCGCGGAGTGTTCCGTGCGAGGTCGGAGTGGTAGTTGCTATACAGGATGGGCATGGGACGAACACAAATAGGCAAATCGGCAAAACGGCAAATCGGTCAAGTTGGCAAGAAGCGGGCGGCGCGGCGGAAACCGGCGCGGTGCGGAGTTGTGAAGGCGCGTGCACAGTTGCCATTGAAGCAGGAGCGGACGGCGGTGGCGTTCGTTGGCGACGCGAAGGGGAACAAGGCGGAGGCGATGCGCAAGGGCGGGTACAAACGGTCGACGGCGGAGAAGCAACAGAAGCGGACGTTCGATAATCCGAAGGTGCAGCGGCGGATTGAGGACCTGTTGACGGAGAAGGGGCTGACGGATGAGCGGGTGGTGGCGAAACACTCCGACCTGATCGACGCGAAGGTGACGAAGTATTATCAGGCGCTGTCCCTGGGCGACCACACGGACAACGACACGCAGTTGCGGGCGGTGGAACTCTTCTACAAACTGACGGGCAAGTTGAAGGATCGAGTGGAGATCGAGGTGGCGGCGAAGGCGTGGTCGGAACGCATCGCGCTTGTGATCCAAAGATGTGCCTGTTCTAAGTGCAAGTCCATCCTGTTCGACGCGATTGTCGGAGAGCTTTCGGCGCCAAGCGTTGGCTGAGTTGTCGAAGTTCGTGACGGCAGGGCAGGAGCCGTTGCCGTCTGATCCGTGGGAGTATCTAACAACGGCCACGTTCACGAACGACGAGTTCGCACATTTCAAACACATCGAGCCGGTACAGCCGTTTCCCGACGCGGAGTATTTGGAGTACCTGACGCGCCAGTGGCAAGGAACAAACCGTCTCCGCGTCGAAAAGTCGCGGGATATGATCGCGACGTGGTGGGCGGCGGGTGTGCATCTGCATGCGGCGCTCACGATTCCCGGCATTTACATCGGCTACCAAAGCAAGAAGCTGCTCGATGCGAATATCTTTTTGGACAGCCGGTTCCTGTTTATGTGGCGGAGGATTCCATCTCGGTTTGCGCGGCCTGAAGCGTATCACAATCGGAGTGACGGGATCATCACGATCAAACACGGCAAGAATCCGGACTCGTTCATTGTGGGAGTACCGGAGGGATCGGAACAGGCGAGGCAGTGGAAGTTCGCGTTCTATTTGTGGGACGAGGCGGGGAGCACGGAGAATCAGGAGAAGGTGTGGACGGCGGTCCGTCCGGCTCTGGCGGGGAACGGCAAGTTAACGATGATGAGTTCGGCAAAGGGCGCGAACAACCTATTCTGCCAACTCGGCTATGACGACGTGACGGGGTGAGTATGCGAAAAAAACTCGTGGCGGTGAAGGATGCGGTGGTTGATCCGGCGACGTCGGCGGACTTGCTGGATTCGCATTGGTGGCAGCGTGAGAATGGCGCGAAGCTCGGCGCCGAACATGTGGCGTACGGGATCAATCGGTGGGAACGCAATGGGTTCGTGCACGTGAGGCTGCATCACACTGCGGACAAAGACAAGTCTCCACTGACGGAGAAGGGGAGGGCGTATGTGGGCGATATATCGAAGGACATGCCGATCTATTCTCGGCGGCAGGAGTACGGGATTGACTTCACCGTCACACCAGGGAAGCCGGTCTATTGCGATTTCGGCAGCGTGACGGTGCGTCCCCAGGTGTATCGGCCGTGGTTGACGTTGTTTCGCGGTTGGGATTTTGGTTGGAGGATGCCTGCGGCGATTCACCTACAGGTTGAATCGAGGGAGGACGGCACGTTTCGAGTGTATGCGTTAAAGGAAGTGATAGCGCGGGAACTGTTGGTGGACGAGTTTGCTGACAAACACGTCCTACCGTTTGCGACGAACGTATGTCCAGGGGCGCGAATTGAGGACTATTGCGACCCGGCGGGAAACCAGCACGATGACCGCTCACCGGACACTTCCATCGAGGTTCTGCAAACGAGGGGCGTTTATGCGCGGTGGCGGGATATGTCGGTGGACGAAGGGATTCAGATCGTGCAGTGGGTGATTAAGGCGGGCTGGCTGGAGATTGACCCGGTGGACTGCAAGCACCTGGTGGACGGGTTGAGAAACGGCTTGGTGCGCGACAAGGACGGGTTCCCGCTGAAGGATGGGTTTTACGAGCATATCTGCGATGCGTTCCGGTACGCGCTGGCGAACATCTTCCGGTTGAAGTTCGTCGTGCAGGATGGGAAACGGGTCCAGCGTGTGGAGATGAATCGGTTGGATCTGGGATTGGTGGAGGCAGGACGGAGGAAGCCTTTGCAAAGCGGATGGACGGGGCTGGCGCGGCCGGGGGAAGGATGAGGGATTGGAGATTTCTAAATAAGTCGGAATCCAACTTGCTAAGGGAACGGGTATATGGGCAAGAAATCCAAGGAGAACGCGAGGGCGGTATGTGAAGGACTCGAAGACGCGGAGGTGTTGGCGTTATCGAAGGCGCTGTCGGACAAGTGCAAGGCTGTTACGGATGCGCGGAAGCGGTTGAAGACGGACGTGTACCCGGTGGACATGCTGGTGCGGATCACGGGGGACGTGGAGATCGGCGCAGGCGGCGAACAAGCGGGAGCCGTCGAAGGTGACATTCGCTCGGAACAAACAGAGTGGTCGCGTGTACCTGGCGCGGGAACGGGTGAACTCGGATGGCAAGACGCAGTACGTTCTCACGTCACCAGCGGCGAAGTCGCACGTGGTGAATAGGTTTGAGTACGGCGCCGAAGAGTACCATCACAACGAACCGATCCGTGGGACAGTAGCGCAAAAGTTGTGGGAGAAGGAACTGGCGGCGTTGCCGGATTACAGGACGCAGACGGCGGCGATGCTGACGGGCGCGGTGTTCCCGATTTACGACAAGGTGTTTCACACGGGCGACGTAGGCAACAAGATTGTCCGCGTGAAAACGAATGATGGGCGCAACCTGGTCGGGTTGCTGGTGAACCCGGACGCGGTGACGGCGTTGAAGCAACGGCTAGGGATCGGTACGCCGCTGAAGGATGCGACGCCGGGCGAGATATTCGACATGGTGCAGGGGGGCGGATCGGAGATCGAGTTGGACAACGGCTGGAAGCTGACGCAAAGCCGAGTCCACGGCGAGCAGCGCGTCGAGTTGGATTACGGGTATGAACCTCCCAGTGAAAAACAGATGGAGAAGTTCGGGCTGTTTGGTGAGAACATCAATTTCAAGCAGCGGTATTTTGTGTCGACGGATCGGGAGGCAGGCGCGGCAGCGTTGACGAAGTTGCTGGAGCGGTACAAGGCGGTGCGCGACCTGACGGAGGCCGGTGGTGAATTACCACCGGAGGAGAGCGGGACGTTGCGGGAAACGGGGCCGGGGTATGGCGTGAAGTCGCTGGCAAATGAACTGACGCGGGCGAAACAGGAAGAACAGGAATTCTCGCCGTTGGTGGATCGGGCGCTTGAATCATTGGATGAGAAGGTGCAGGTGCCGATTGGCGAGACTCCTGCCGTGTTACAGGCATTAGGAGCGCGTCCGTTGGCGATGACGATGGCGGCGGGGACAATCCGCAAAGACGTGAATGCCCTAAAGCATGGGGTGCCAGTGGGAATGCTGAAGCAACTTCCGACCGCACTCGCTGATCCGTTGATGGTGTTTGGTTCGAGTCGCGGGGGCAATGCGTTGGTGGTGATGACGCAACTGGAGTACAACGGCAAGACGTTGGTGGCGGCGGTGCATCTGGATCAACGCGCTGGTGCTTACGAGATCAACCGTGTCGCCAGTGCCTACGGAAAAGACGACAACGCTGCATTTGGACGATGGATGGAAGAAGGGCGATTGCGGTATTGGGATAAAGATAAGAGCCGTGATTGGTTTCTGACTCGTGGGCTCCAATTGCCCACAGTTTACTCCCAATCAGGCTATGGCAAAACCATACTCACGAAAGCCGATGTTTTCAAGGGAGAAGTTCCGGGCGATGTGGTAAAGGAGAATCATGGACTCGAAACCGATACAACCGATGGGCGGCTTGCCGAAGGGCGCGCCGCTGGAAAAACTGGTTCCGTCGCCGAAGGTGAAACCGTTGCAGGCGGGAAAGGGGTTCAAGTACGCGGTGCAGGAGGAGCGTTGGGTGGACGATCCGAACGCGAAGCCAATGCCGCAGTAGCGAACACGGATCCGGCGAACGGGAAGGCGGTGAATCCGGACGTGGCGGTATGGCGGGCGAATCCGGAGACGCGGCAGGAGGCGATTGACAAGCTCGATGGTGTGACGCCGACGAAGTTGTTGCGCGGGAAAACCGTCAACAGTCCTGAATCGCTGGTGGCCGCGTTGCAACCGCTTGCCGATCTCCCTTACGAAGTGGTGCACGTGGTTGTGTTGGGACCGCGCGGCGACTTGGTGTCGGCGCGCAACTCCTTCAACTTTTCCATTTCCGCGTGGAAGATTGGCTTGAGCTTTTCTTTCTGTTCCTCAGTCAAGCCAAGCTTCTCAGACAGTTCTTTCATCCGCTCACGGAAACGTTCGCCCCGTTCCCCGCCGCCGGCGGGCTTGGTGGCATCCGTTGCAGACTTGGTGCTGGCGTCGCCTTCGGCACGGACGACAGGCTTCAAGGTCATGGCGCAGCACACCATGGCTGCGGTCAGTAGGGCGCGGTTGATGTTTCTCATGACTGTTTTTCCTTTTGGGTCGGTTTCTTGCTTTCTATAACACCGTTAGTTGCGACAAGTTTCTCTAAACCGCCATCCGATAGCCACGCCTGCGCCGCTGCATCGTGTTTAAGGTAGGCATTCCAAAACTTGGTGGTGAGTTTCGCGAATCAAATCCAAGTGTGTCGTTGTGCCTGCGCCGGCGAAGGTCATGTGCGTGGCATTGTTCAGGGTGATGAGGCATCGGCCGGGAGCACTGATGTTGTCGAAGGCAAACCGGCGGTCCACTGACTTGATGTCGGTTATGACAATACCTTGGTCTTTCGTGCCAGTGAGATGTAGACATGGGGTCGTAACAGCTCGAAACGATGACGGTGTCATGCTACCGGATGACATTGAGATGGCCGCCGAAACTCGCTGGTCACGGTAACTTTTACCAAGGACGGTCTCGCCAATGATGAGTAACGTTGTCTGCGCGCCAAACGAATGACCAGCAACGCCGATGACGTTGGTGTTGACGCGCGGGTCACCAAGCATCTGCGTGATGGTAAAACTGATGTCGATCGGCCGATTGCGAGCGTTTTCGGCGGTGACGGCTTGGCGCATCGAACCGAGTCTGTCGGACTTGCCGCGCCACGTCACATCATCACTGCCGAGATGCTGGACATGAACGCTGATATAGCCGTTGCTGGCCCAGTGTTGGCTAAGGTAGGCGTAGCCTTCGCGCGTTCCGCCCAGCCCGTGCGAGAACACAATCAATGGCGCATTCGTCGCGCCAGTGGGAGCGTAAATCTTCACCGGAATATCCCGGTCACGCGTGGCATCGTGCCACGTGAGGTTTGTCACAGACAGCATGGCTACGGTGAGCAAGGCAATCACGGCGTCCACTTCTGATGCCTGTCAGCGATCAGCTTGTCGAATTTTGCCTGCTGATCGGGCCGCAACATCGCGCGGGTTTGGTCTTTGGCGCGCTCCAACACCGTGCGAATCTGCGGCTGGTTCTGTTCGTGGACGAGTTTCATTTCCTGCTGCGCCGTGGTGACGATGTCGCGCAACTGCTCGCGCTGCGACGGGTCGAGCCGCAGCTCCCAGTTCAGACGACGGATGACCAACCGCGCCCAAGCGTCCGGGCCGTGCAAGGCGAAGCGACGTTCGAGGCGGATGGTCAGCAGCCCGCCCGCAACCATGCCGAGCAGGAACACTGCGGTGATGCCGAGGATAATTTTCCACTTTTTCATGTCATTGTCCATCGAACAACGCGACCGTCTCGTTGTCATCGTGGTTTCCGGCGATGACCGATTGCCAATCGGTACTCGCCTCGTTGAGCGCTACAAAGTTCCACGCGCCGAGCCCCAGCACGATCGCGGCGAATAGCGGCGCGAGCCGTCGAGTCCAAAACCACCACGCGATACCCGGATCGCGTTCAGCGCGGAGGCGCGCCAATAGACGCGTCTCGAATGCGAACTGGGTGCGTTTGGTATCGGGCTGCGCCTTGCGGGCGGCAGCGAACAGGTTGTTGAGTTGGTCATCGTTCATGGTGAGTCTCCAAAATAGTTCTTAGCGCCCGACGGGCGCGATAGGCCCGAATTTTTACATTCGATTGGCTCCAGCCGGTTAATTCGGCGATCTCCTCCACGGTGCGTTCCTCCAGTTCAAGCAACGTGATCACGAGACGCTCCTCCGCGGAGAGTTTCGCCAGTGCGAAATCCAGCACCTCGCGGGCGCGTTTTGGAGAAACATCATCGGCACAGGCCAGTTCGACGTCGTCCAACGCCATTTCGTTGCGATCGTGGCGAGTCTTGCGCAGGTGATCGTAGCAGGCACGTATGCCGATGCGGGAGAGCCAGTGTTCGAACGGTGCTTCGCCGCGAAACTTGGCGAGGTGCCGGTATACCTTAATGAAAATCTCCTGACACAGATCGTCCAACTCGGCCTCGGAGCGCGTGAACCGTGCGGCAATGCCAAGGATGCGCCGTTTGTAGCGCACGACCAATGCGGCAAACGCCTCATCGTCGCCCGTGAGGGTGGACTGAATGAGGCGTTCATCGGTCAGTTCTCCGGTCTGCGCGCTCATCGCGCCGGTTCTACTCCTTGGTCAGGAGCTTAGCAATCTCGTTCACGAACTTTGCGAGGGTGGCCGGTATGTCCTGTTGAGCCTTGTCGAGTTGTTCGGGGGTCAATACGCCCTTGAGGCTCTCTGTGAGTTTAGCACGCTGTGTGGTGTAGTCCACGAGTACATCAGCGAGCTTGGTGGTCTGGGTACGAATTAATTTCTCGTCCACGGTCGGGCTGCCGATTGTTTCGAGCAGCGCACGCTGTTCGTCTTCAGCCTTCGTGACGAGCTTTTTCAAGGACGGAAGCTGCTCGCGGATCAGCGTGCGGATTTTGTCGCGCTGATCACTTGAGAGGTCAGCGACGCCATCGAGTTTTTCGGTAACGAATTGCTCAACGGCCTCGAACTTCGGGCTGTCCACTTCGGCACCACGCGCCGCCACTGCGAGTGTCAGGATCATCAAGCTTGCTAGGTGTTTTTTCACTTGGATTACTCTCCTTTGATGTGCGCGGCAATCCGGTCGCGGATTTCGTCCACGTGTGTGTCGTGTTTAGCCTGCATCTCTTTGAGTTTACCGATCTGGTCGCTGGTGAGGACACCGCGAACTTCGTGTGCGATGTAGGCGCGTTTGACGGCGAGATCAGCGCCAATAGTGGCGAGTTTATTGACTTCGTTGCGGATCGCCTTCTCGTCCACGCTTTCAGTCTGGATCAGGTCGCGCAATGCGCGGCGCTCAGCTACCATTCGATCCATCAAGGGTTTGATTTCCGTCTGGTGCTTGCTGAGGATCGCTTTAATCTGGTCACCCTGCTCTTTTGTTACACCCGCACGATGAAACGCCGCCCGCAACATCGTGAATAGGCCATGTCTGTGGCCTTCGCCCTCGGCGCGCGCCATCACGGTAAAGAACCCGCCTACTGTCAGGGCTATAATCAACCCCGCTCCAATTAGAACTTTGTTTGTGGTTGTCATCAATCCTATTTCCTTTCACCTCCATGAGACGCAGGTCCTCGGTAAAAGGTTACAGAACTTATCGCGGCGTGCGGTGTTGTAACCTTTATGAACCGCCATCCGTCTATGAAGATGCGCGCATTGGCGCTTAACCGGCGTTGAGCTCGATGAAGTTGAAGGACAGGGCATTAAAATATGAACATGCCAATCTCCCGGCGTGAAGCTATCCGTCGCACCGCCCTTGGTGCAGCCGGACTGTACTTAGCCAACAGCTTACCGTTTCGCACTTGGGCCGCGACCCCAACATCAAAAACCACCGGTAAAGCCAAGTCCGTCATCCAATTCTGGCTCTGGGGTGGCCCGTCGCACCTCGACACTTTCGATCCCAAGCCGGACGCCGGCTACGACTACGCCGGCCCTCTCAAAGCCATTGAAACCAACGTCAAGGGCAGCCGCATTTGCGAGTTGCTACCATTACTAGCCAAGCAGGCTGACAAGTACTCCATTATCCGTAGCATGACCCACGGCAATAACGCACATGAAACCGCCGCCTACATAATGCAGACAGGCAGGAAATCCGGGGAACATGAAGTCTATCCTTGCACGGGGGCCGTCGTGTCGCTGTACAAAGGCTACGATGCAGGCTACACAGGGCTCATCCCGCCATATATCGTACTGACCGAGCCACAAGGGCGTTTTCCAGAGCAAGGCTTCCTGCAGGCCAAGTACAAGCCGTTCGCCACCGGCGGCGACCCATCGGCCTCTAAGTTCCTCGTCGAGGGCATTGTCGCCCAGGGCATCACGGATGAGCAACAACGAGACCGACGCGATTTGCTCCATAAACTCGACACGCTAGAGCATGTCATCCCCGATAACGCCGCCATGAAGATGCTCACCAAATCGCAGGATGACGCCTACGACATGATTCTCGGAGACGGAGCCAAGACGTTTGATCTTTCCTCGGAAAAGGCCGCTCTACGCGATGCCTACGGCCGCACCAAGTTTGGACAGTCCTGCTTGATGGCGCGCCGGTTAGTCGAGAAAGGCGTACCGTACATTACGATCAACAGCGGTTTCGGATGGGACAGCCACAAGAACAATTTCCCGACTTTGCGACGCCTGGTGCCTGAATTGGATAGAGGATTGTCAACCTTGCTTCAGGACCTGAGCGATCACGGACTTTTGGAAAGTACAATCGTGTGTTGCTACGGTGAATTCGGTCGAACACCCAAAATTGATTGGGGCTCACCGTGGAACGGCGGACGAGGTCATCACGGTAAAGTCTTCTCCGTCCTCGTAGGCGGTGGCGGATTTAAGGGCGGTCAGATCGTCGGTTCCTCCGACGCAAAAGGTGAAAACGTCAAGTCCCGCCCGGTGTATCCGCAGGATCTCATCGGCAGTATGTACACGCTTCTCGGCATTGACACAAACGCGACACTACCTCATCCTCTCGGCGTGGAAGCCCATGTTTTACCCGGCGCCGCAGACGCCATTGGCTCGGCAGGGCTATTAAACGAAATAATGAAATCATGAAAAGATTTTGGTGGATTGCACTGCTGTTGACCGCAGCCCCGTGGGCGCCGGCACAACAACAAACCACACCCCACATCGGTTACATTTATCCCGCTGGCGGCGGCGCCGGTTCGACGTTCCAAGTCACCGTCGGCGGGCAGTACCTTAGCAGCATCAACGCGGCTTTCATCTCCGGCAGCGGCCTCCAAACTACGGTCCTCGAAGTACACAAGCCGCTCACAATGAAACAGGTCAATGATCTGCGCGAACGACTGAAGCTGCTCCGCAGGAAGGAAACCAAAGACTCCGAGACAATGAAGGAAATTTTGGACATTGCAAAGAAGCTCGTCACCTTCAACCGCAACGCCAACCCTTCCATTGCCGAAACCGTCACACTCCAAGTCACTATCACTCCCAACGCCGAACCAACCGAACGCGAGCTCCGCCTCGCCTCATCCTCCACGATCTCCAACCCGCGTATTTTCTGCATTAGCCAGCTGCCTGAGTTCGTCCGCAAACCGGCAACGGACGCGAAGGAGATCAAAAGCTTCCAAGACATCCAAAAGATCCGCAACCGCGAACCGCAAGCTAGCGAACCGCTGCCCGACATGAACATCACGTTGCCCGCTGTCATCAACGGCCAGATCATGCCCGGCCGCGTGGATCGCTATCGTTTCGACGTCAAGCAGGGGCAGCGGCTCGTTATTGCCTGCAGTGCGCGCGCATTGATTCCGTATCTGTCCGACGCAGTGCCCGGCTGGTTTCAATCAGCCGTGGGACTCTACGACTCAAAGCACACCGAGCTTGTTTACAACGACGATTTTCGTTTCCATCCCGACCCCGTCCTCTACTACGAGATACAACACGACGGCGAATACACGCTTGAAGTCAAGGACTCTCTCTACCGCGGCCGCGAGGATTTCGTTTACCGCATCACCATCGGTGAGCTTCCATTCATCACCAGTATTTATCCACTCGGTGGCAAGACCGGCACTGACACCGCCATTGAGTTGAAAGGCTGGAATCTTCCGGTCGATCATCTTATCCAGAACAAGAACACGCGCCCCGGCATCTATCAACTTCACACCCGCAAAGACAACTACTACTCCAACCACGTACCCTTCTCCGTCAATAATCTGCCCGAATGCCAGGAACGCGAACCCAACGACACTCCTGAGACCGCGCAATCCATCACGCTTCCTGTCATTATCAACGGACGCATTGACCGCCGCGATGACTGGGACGTTTTCCGCTTCGAAGGTCGCGCCGGCGAGCCGATTGTCGCCGAAGTATACGCGCGCCGCCTGGACTCGCCGCTCGACTCTGTTCTCAAACTCACCGACGCACGCGGCAAACAGATCGCCTTCAACGACGACCATGAAGACAAGGGCTCTGGCCTCAACACTCACCACGCAGACTCCTATATTCGCACTAATCTTCCCGCCGCCGGCGTTTACTACCTTTACATCGGCGACGCCCAGCAAAAAGGCGGCCCTGAATACGCCTATCGCCTCCGCGTCAGTCAGCCGTTGCCCGACTTCGATCTCCGCGTTGCTCCCTCCAGCATCAACGCCCGGGGCGGCTCCCCTGTTCCACTCAGCGTTTACGCGCTTCGCAAAGACGGTTTTACAGGCCCTATTGACATCACACTGAAAGGCGCTCCCACCGGCTTCACTATTACCGGCGGCCGCATCCCCGCCAATCAAGACCAGATCCGCCTTACACTCACCCTACCTCCATCGTCTACCAAAGAACCGCTCGACCTCCACTTTCAAGGCCACGCCCTCATCAACGGAAAAGAAACCGTCCGCGACGCTGTCCCCGCCGAGGACATGATGCAAGCATTTGCCTACCGGCACCTCGTTCCCAGTAAAGAACTCAAGGCCACCATCGCCGGCCGATCACGCATGACCGTCCGCGTTCTCAGCGACACGCCACTCAAGATCACCGCCGGCAGCACCGCCCGCTTGCGCATCAGCCTTCCGCCAGTCTCCTACTTCGGTAAACCCGAGCTTGAGCTTAGCGATCCGCCCGATGGCATCAGCATCCTCAGCAGCGGTCCCGCGCGCGAAGGCACCGAGATCATCTTCAATAGCGACGCCAGCACAACCAAGTTAGGGCAAAAAGGGAACCTCATTGTTAACATCTTCGCCACACCTTCGAACATCTCAACCAATAAACCAAAAGCAGCTCTACGCCGCTTCCAAATCGCCACGCTCCCCGCCATTCCCTACGAAGTCATTAAACCTTGATGGCCCACCTCCGCGCCAAGTTTTCCGGAGCGAACCATCAGTTTCTGTTTTTGTCAATTGGCGAGAAGCGATACTTTCGAGATGTCATTAGTCTACTCCAACTTGATCAGAGAGCCCACATGTGCCGATAATGTTCGTTATACTGAGGTAGACACTAAAGGTATGAATTCCGAGCAACAGCCGATATAATTTGACCGGCTTTGGATTTCGTTTTGCGGCTTAGTGTTTGACCTTCTGGTCGGTGTGTTTGATTTTCACATACGCCTGCTCGACATCAAACCCAACCTTCTTGCCGTCTTCGGTGGTGAACCGGTCGGTTTTCCACGTCGGACTTTTGTCGTTGTGACAAAGCTCGCAGCTCTTGGTCGCCGGATAAACCAAACCGTCTGCGATGGCGTCTGCGCGGTTCTCCATGACACTCTTCTTCATGTAGTTCTTGCCGGGGCCATGGCAGGACTCGCAGGTGACGCCGTCTTCAGGTTTAATCTTCTCAACAGCGCACGTCTCGGTAAAACTATAGGCGGTCGAGTGGCATTTCAGGCACTTGCCACTCTTTTGCGGGTCATCAACCCCAACCTTTTTACCTGCTTCCTTCCCCGCTGGCGTGCCGAGTAGCTCGAACGCCTTTGCGTGGGGGCTGGTTTGCCACTTGGCGAGTTGGTTGCCGCTGTCGTCTTTCTTGTGGCAAATGCCACACATTTTCACGCCGGCGTAGTTGGTAGGATCGCGGTCCGCAGCACGAACCATAACGCTTAATGCCAGAATCAAAGCCATCGAACAAATAGTCTTCATAAAATATCTCCTATGTGAATAGCTAATCGCTAACTTACAGTGCAAGGCTTGTACCAAATAGTGCGCTTGTATGGCTAACCATCTCAGCGGACAAGCCTTAGTTGTTTAATGCTGCCATGACAGGCGTCAACACCCGTTTCGCGCGCGCGCTTTCGCGCGGGAAAGCGCGTGATTTGGCGCAAAGGATCAAAACGCTTCGACGCAATCTGTGCTTGCTACAGCACAGCCGTACACGGTACAGAAACCCTCGACAGGAGATTACTCAATGAGCTTAACCTATCAAATTGTCGTTTGCGGCAGCCTCGTGCCCGACCCGTTACAAACGCTGGAGCCGGTCACCACGACGGCCGGGCCGGCGTTGAAAAATGAGACAATGTTGCCCGCTGTCCTTGACCCGTGGGCCGGGCACGCGCTGTTTGAGGCGGCCTATCTCGCCAAGAACAACCCCGGCAGCAAAGTCTATTTCGTCAGCCTCGCCCCGAAAGCCAAGCTCCAGCAAGTCATGATGACCGTCGCCCAAAAAGCTGGCTTCGAACTCATCGCGATCGACGGACCTGCCAGCGGATTTACGGAGGCCGCCGACGTCGCCAACGCACTCGCCGACACCATCAAGACAATACCGGGGCTCGACATGAGCAAGCTCCTCGTCTTCGGTGGCTGGGAATCCGCCTCCCGCGGCGCGGGCGCCACGATGCAACTCGTCGGCGAGAAACTCGGCATCACCGACCAGTTCCAAGGCGTTGACCAAATCACTGTTGCTGCCGACGGATCCTTTGAGATTCTCGAACGCGTCGAAGGCGGCAAACACCAAGCCTCCAAGTGCGCCGGCGCGCCCGCCGTCCTCGGCTGGGCCACGGGCAACTTGCCCGAGCCGCCGAACAACCCGCAGATTGGCATGGCCAACATGCGAACCATCATGCCGGCATTGCAAAAAGCGAAGCCCGCCAAGATCGCCGCCGAAGGCGTCACCTTCGCCAGCGTCGCGCTCCCGAAACAACAGCGCCAGACCAAGATCGTCAAGGACATGAGCGCCGACGACATCGCCAAGGAAATCATCGCATGGATCCAGCAATAACCGGAGACACCAACATGGAAACCATTCTCGTCCTCGCCCACACCGAAGCTGACGGCTCGCTCGCCAAGCCCGCGCTCGAAGCCATCGCCGCCAGCCGGAACATTACCGGAACATTGATCGTCGGCCTCATCGGCGCCGACACACAGAAGGCCGCCAACCAAATCGCCGGTTGCGGCGCCGCGAAATTCCTCACCGTTACCGGCCCGGAATTTTCGCAGCCGCGTTATGCGACCGATGCCGCCGCTGCCGAGGCCATCGCCAAAGCTGCTGCTGCCACCATCATCATCGTTCCGCACACCTCGCGTTGGGGACGCGTCGCCGCCGGTGTTGCCGCCCGTCTCAGCGGACGCGCCGACACCCACGTCACCGGCATTTCCGCGACCGGCATCACGCGCTGGTATTACCGCCAACGCATGGAAGCACAGATGACGCGCACACAACGTCCGTGGCTCATCGCAATCGATCCCGGCTGCACCGTGCCGCTGGAATGTGCCGCTGGAACCGCGACCACAACGCCCGTCGCTGTGACGGTGTCCTCGCGCACTCAAGTCACCGGCATCAAGGCACCCGAAGCCAGACAGCAAACGATTCGTCCCGACGCCAAGCTGCTCTTCGTCGCCGGTGCCGGCTGGACAAAGAAACAAGCCGACGGCGCGACGCACGTTCCCGAGGCCGCCGAGATCATTCTCGGTTTCCTCAACGCGAGCAAATCGTCGCTCGGCAGCAGCAAATCGTTGGTGGACATCAGCGGCGAAGGCCAGGCCGTGTTGCCGTTTATGAGCCACCTCAACCAGATCGGCCAGACCGGCTCGACGCCGCGTCATGCGAAAGGTCTCTCGACCTGTTGCCACGGCGAAGAACCGCACACCGTCGGCTGGCGTTTCGTCAACGAGCGCCGCGCCATCAGCCTCGATCCTAACTGCGGCTGGGCGCGCGGCAAAGCCGACGTGCTGTATGTCGCTGACGCCTTCGCCGTGATGCGCAAAGTCACTGCCCTGCTCGCGGCTAAGTGAAGGTTCGGCTCGATGGGTAGCATAGTATTTCGTATTGCCGTGATCCTCGTAGTGCTTGCGTTTGCGGGCTGCGGCCGCCCGAAAGACGGTATTATCGAGGAACGGTTGGAGCCAACCAATCCGTCACTCGGTATTGCGGCGAGTAAGGATGGCTGTCGCCTTGCCATCGTCACAGTCCGAGATGGGAAACAAGTTCTGGTGGTTGATGGCCAACCGGGGCCGGGGTTCGATGTCATCAGTAAAGATTCGGTCCTTTTCAGTGCTGATGGAAAACATGTTGCTTATGGTGTCATTGAGGATGGCAAGCAACTTGTGGTGCTGGATGGACGGCCTGGGCCCGTGTTTGACGAGGTTGGAGTTAACTCGGTCCGATTGAGTACTGACGGAAGACATATTGCGTATGCTGTTCGAGCAGGGACTCAGTACATGGTCGTTGTTGACGGGCGGGCGGGACCTGCGTGTGAAGGTCTCATGGGCGCTTCAGTTGCATTAAGCCCTGACGGCAAGCACGTGGCTTATGGAATCAAGAAAGGAGAAAAGAAGTGTCTCTTGCTGGATGGGAAAGCGGGACCTGAGTTTGATGGCATTGGGGAAGGCAGTGTCGTTTTCAGTGCCGATGGCAACCACGTCGGCTACATCGCTTCCAATGGTGGAAAATGGCTGGTCGTGCTGGACGGGCAGATGGGGTCAGGATTTGACGGCATGTTACAGGGGAACTTTGCCATCAGTCGCGACGGGAAGAGTGCGGCCTATGGAGTCCAGAATGCTGGCAAACAGTTTGTGGTGCTCAATGGCCAGCCGGGGCCGGAGTTTCAGTCGATTGGCCAAGAATCGCTTTCTTTAAGCCCCGACGGCAAGCGTGTCGCGTACGCTGTGGGAGTGGAAGGTAAATGGTCTGTGGCGGTAGACCACAAACTGGGACCGATTTTTGATAGCATCACGAAACCCATCTTCAGCTCCGACGGCGAACACATTGCATATGGCGCACGTCAAGGCGAGAAATGGCGCATTCTACTAGATGGACAGAGTGGTGCCGAGTTTGACGGTATCCTCAACGACTCAGTTGTTTTCAGCATCGACAACAAGCATCTCGCATACGGAGCCAGAAAAGGGAGAAAGTGGTTTGTTGTGCGCGATGAGAAGTTGGACCCCGAATTCGATGGCATCATCAAAGGAGGCCCCACATTTCGCGCCGACGGGACGCTGGAGTATTTGGCCGGTAAAAAAGGTGTGTCATTTAGAGTAAAACACCTGCCATGACGACGAACCACGATGCGTTGACCACTTGGGTGCAGTTGTTTCCGGGGATGGTGTCGGTCTGCGATCCGGACGGCGTGATTCTCGCGATGAACGACGTGGCCATCCGTGCGTTCGAGAAACGCGGCGGCGAGAAACTCATCGGCCAGAACGCGCTTGATTGTCATCCCGGCAAGTCGCGCGATGAGTTCGCCGAGTTGCTTCGCAACCCGCGCGTGAATGTTTACACGACGGAGAAAAACGGCGTCCATAAACACATTTACCAATGACCGTTGGAATGGCGGCGCGAGCTTCCGCCAGCTTGGAAACCGTTGAGGGAAGCGGGTAATGTGCTAACAAAGCATGTAGTTTTCTGGGGCTTTGATTAAACCCGGTTTTACAGCGTTCCTTTCAGGCTTTCCGTGCGTTGACACTGATAGGGGTGCGTGGTAGTTTTCCGCCCTCTCTGAAGCTCCCATGAGCGAAATCAACTATAAAGACACGCTGAACCTTCCGAAGACGGACTTCCCGATGAAGGCCAACCTGCCGCAACGGGAGCCGCAGCTTTTGGCTCACTGGGAGCAGGACAAAATCTACGAGCGCATCCAGGCAGCGCGCAAGGATGCGCCGCTGTTCGTGCTCCACGACGGGCCGCCGTTCGCCAACGGCGACGTCCACATCGGCACGGCGCTGAACAAGATCCTCAAGGACGTCATCGTCAAGTACAAGACTATGCGCGGCCACCGCGTGCCGTACGTACCGGGCTGGGACTGCCACGGCCAGCCCATCGAGTACAAGGTCAAGAAAGAGCTGGAAAAATCCGGTGAGAAACTTTCCCAGTCCGAAATGCGGAAGCGATGCCGGGTGTTTGCCGAGAAATACATTGATATCCAGCGCAAACAATTCAAGCGGCTCGGCGTGTTCGGAGACTGGGAGCATCCGTACCTGACGATGTCGCCGCAGTACGAGGCCGAGATCATCGGCGCGCTGGCCGAGATGGTCGGCAAAGGGTTTGTCTATCGCGGCAAGAAACCGGTGTACTGGTGCGCCAGTTGCCGGACCGCGCTGGCCGAGGCCGAAGTCGAATACGCCGACCACGTTTCGCACTCGGTGTTTGTGAAATTCGCCCTCAAAGGCAAGCCAAACGAATTTGCCGTCATCTGGACGACGACGCCGTGGACGTTGCCCGCCAACGTGGCCATCGCCGTGAAATCTGACCTTACCTACGTCCGCGCACAAGCCAACGGCGAAACGTGGTTGCTGGCCGAGGGCCTCGTCGAGCAAGTCGGCAAGGCGTGCGGCATTGAGTTGAAGGTATTGGAAAAACTTCCGGGCGCGAAGCTGGAAGGCATCATAACGCAGCATCCGTTCGTCGAGCGCGAGTCGCCCATCGTGATCTCGCCGTATGTGACGCTGGAACAAGGCACCGGCCTCGTTCACACGGCGCCCGGCCACGGCGCGGAAGATTACGAGATCGGGCAGAAGTACGGACTGCCGACGCTCGCGCCGGTGGACGATGGCGGCGTGTTCACGAAGGAAGCAGGACATTTCGCCGGGCAGTACGTGTTCAAGGCCAACAAGCCGATCGTCGAACATATCCGCAACATCGGCGCGCTGGCGGCGACGGCAGACATCAAACATTCGTATCCGCATTGCTGGCGGTGCAAGAACCCGATCATTTTCCGCGCGGTGGAGCAGTGGTTCATCGCGCTCGATCACCAGGGACTTCGGCAGAGCGCGCTGGACGAGGTGAAGAAGGTCCAGTGGGTGCCGGCGTGGGGCGAGAACCGGATCGCGGGCACCATCGGGATGCGACCGGACTGGTGCGTGTCGCGCCAACGGGCGTGGGGCGTGCCGTTGCCTTTCCTGTTGTGCCGGGATTGCGGCAAACCGCTGTTGGACAAGAATCTGATTTTGAAGTTCCGCGAGCAGGTGGTGAAAGACGGCGTGGACATCTGGTTTGAGCGGAATGTCGCGGAGTTGTTCGGTGACGTAAAATGCCCGTCGTGCGGTTCTGCGAACCTCGACAAGAGCCCGGACATCGTGGACGTCTGGTTCGAGTCGGGCGTGAGCCATCGCTCGGTGTTGCGGACGCGTCCCGAGCTGGCCTACCCAGCAGATGTGTATCTTGAAGGCAGCGATCAGCATCGCGGTTGGTTCCAGTCGTCGCTGTTGACGGCGATGGCGACGGCAGGCAAGGCTCCGTTTAAGACGGTGGTGACGCACGGGTTCCTCGTCGTCCACGTCGAGGAGACCGGAAAGAAGGCAAAGATATCCAAGTCCGCCGGCAGACCGGCGAACTCGGAGGACTACGTTAACAAGTACGGTGCGGACGTGTTGCGGCTCTGGATCACGTCGGAGGATTACCAAGGCGACATCCCGTTGTCGGATGAGATTTTCGATGGTGTCAGCGACACCTACCGGAAGATACGGAACACATTCCGTATCTTGTTGGCGAACCTGTACGATTTCGACCTCGCCAAGGATGCTGTGCCGTCGGATAAGTTGACGGCGATTGACCGCTGGTTGTTGTCGCGATTGCAGGCGCTGGTGGCGGAATTGACAGAGGCGTACGAGCGGTTTGAGTTTCACCGGGTCTATCATTTGGTGAACGCTTTCTGCGCGGTGGAATTGTCCAGCTTTTACGTTGACGTGATGAAAGACCTGCTGTACACACTTGCGCCCTGTTCGCCCGAACGGCGCTCGGCGCAGACGGTGATGCATCAGACGGTTAGTGCGCTGGCGAAGTTGATCGCGCCGGTGATGCCATTTACGGCGGACGAAGTGTGGAGCTTTTTTGGAGGACGGGACGCAGAGTCGGTCCACTTGGCGGCGTTTCCGACAGTGGACGCGAAGGTGCGGGACGCGGCGCTGGAAACGCGCTGGCAGAAGGTGTTGGAAGTGCGCAGCGCAGTGGCGCTGGAACTGGAGAAGGCGCGTCAGTCGGGCGTCATTGGCAAGTCGCTGGAGGCGCAGGTTGAGATCGCGCCGGACAGCGAGGAGACGTGGAAGCTGTTGGCAGATTTCGGGTCGTTGTTGGAGACGGTGTTGATCGTGTCGGCTGTGCAGTTGGCTGCGCCGACGGGCAATGCAACACGGGTGATCGTCAGCCGAGCGAACGGTCAGAAGTGCGTCCGCTGCTGGCGTTGGACGATGGACGTGGGAGCGGAAGCAGCGCACGCACAGTTGTGTGGACGATGCGCGGAAGTCGTGAAAGGATTTACATCATGAAGAAGTTGAAAAAGGTCAAAGTAGTGAAGAAGAAAGCTCCGGTGGCCAAGGCGAAAGCCAAGCCCGCGCCGAAGGTTGCTCCGAAAGCGACCCCGAAGGCTGCCAAGCCTGTTAAAGCGACGGCGCCCGCGCCCGAAGCGCCTCCGAAGAAGCTGAAGTTGTCGAAGTATGACGCGGCGAAATACAAGAAGCTGTTGCTGGATCTGCGCGACCACTTGATTGACGGTGTGAGTTTCCTCGCCAGCGACAATTTGAAACGCTCCAACCGCGAAGTCTCCGTCGAACTCAGCAGCTCCAGCCTCCACATGGCCGACGCCGGCACGGACAATTTCGACCGCGAGTTCGCGCTCAGCCTCGTTTCTAACGAGCAGGACGCACTCTATGAAATTGAGGAGGCGATCAAACGCCTCGAAGGCGGCACCTACGGCATCTGTGAGATGTGCGACAAGATTATCCGCAAGGAGCGCCTCGCAGCTGTTCCGTTCGCGCGGAAGTGCATTCAGTGTCAGTCCACCGAGGAAAAGGACCACCGTCGGCCTGCCGCCGTGACCGGCATCTTCAACGAGAAGGACGACGAGGAAGGCGACGAAAAGGAAGAGGCTGAGGAGAAGGATTGAGGCGGGTCGGGATCATTGCCGTCCTCATTGTTGTTCTCGACCAGCTGACGAAGTGGTTGGTCGTGCAGTACATCAGCCCGACGCAGCCGATCCCGATCATTGACGGGTTCTTTCAACTGGTCCACTGGTGCAACACGGGCGCCGCGTGGGGCATTTTCCGCGACTACAACATCGTGTTGGCCATCATCTCCGTGCTGACGGTGCTGGCGCTCTATCTGTTCCGTCATTCCTTCGGCATCCATCGCCCCTCCTCCGGGTGGGCGCTCGGCTTGATTGCGGGCGGCATCGTCGGCAACGTCATTGACCGCCTTCGCCTGCATTGCGTGGTGGACTTCCTCGACTTCTACATCGGCGCCAACCACTGGCCCGCGTTCAACGTCGCCGACAGCGCCATCTGCGTCGGCGTCATCCTTTACATCATCGTCTCTTGGCGGAACGAACCACGGTCTAAGGCGCTCTAAACCGGAATCCGACATCCAAGTTTCCGGGCTTGACTGTGCGCAAAACTTTCATTAGAAGCATCGGCATGGAAGCGCGTCTGCAATCTGCAGTTTGCCGTTCCGCCGTTCCGCCGTTCCGCCGTTCCGCCGTTCCGCCGTTCCGCCGTTCCGCCGTTCCGCAATGATTGTGCCACGGTAGAATACCTTCCGGTTTTTCAAGCCGAATCTTCCTCATCCCCCTGCCATCCTTGCCGGGATTGCCGCCGTCCCGGCTCGGTTGACCGTAATCCGTCCTCGGTTGGTCACCATCCCGGCACGGATTGCCTCGAACCGTCCTCGGTTGACGCCCATCCTTGCCGGGATTACCGCCAACCCGGCTCGGATGACGGCAATCCGCCCTCGGTTTACGGCAATCCGCCCTCGGTTTACGATAATCCGAGGTCGGTTTACGCCGATCCGAGTCGCTTTCGGAACCGTTTTGCAAGAGATAACAACCAAACCATCAACCAGTTACACCAGAAAGGAGCCAGTCATGGCTAAAGCTAAAGTCAAACTCGGTCTGAAAGATGAATCCGTCGCCCAGAAGATCGCCTCCACACGGGCGTATATCAAGGCAATGTTGGGGAACCCGGCGTTCGTGGCGCCGGCGCCGACGCTCAGCTCGGTGGGCACCGCGGCCACCAAGCTGGAGACGGACAACAACACGTTGGCCAATCTCCGCCAGCAGGCGGAAGGGCAAACCAGTGTCGTTGCCGCCAGCGAGGCGGCGTTGGATGACCTGCTGGCTAAGCTCGGCGCATACGTTGATACCATCGCCGACGGCGATGAAAACAAGATTCGCAGTGCCGGGATGGATGTGCGTTCCGGTGCTGCGCCGATTGGCCAGTTACCGGCTCCGACCGACCTCAGCGCGACGACGGGCGACCGGGACGGCGAGATAGATGTCCAATGGAACCGGGTCAAAGGGGCGAGCAGCTACGTGGTGGAACAGACGACCGATGCCGCCGCCGCGACCGGCTGGAAATCGGCCGGCGTGGCGACGAAGTCCAAACAATCGGTGACTGGCCTGACGACCGGCCAGAAGTATTGGTTCCGGGTGGCGGCGATTGGCGCTGCCGGTCAAGGCCCGTGGAGCGACCCGGCAACGAAGGTTGCGCCGTAGGCGGCTCGACCCGCCAGAGGCTGGCAAGCCGGCTATAGCGATTGGAGCGACCCCGTCAGCCACATGAACATGTAGAACACGGCAAAAATTAAGACGCAGAAAACATGAACATAAATGATTCCATGTTGTTTCGGTGGGTGGGATATGACATCGAATATCCAGATGATGCGAACAAACCTGCGCCTCATCGCAAGCCATTAAGTGTTGAGCCCAAACTTACAAAAAAACAGGGTGACACCTATTTTGATTACTTGGATGATGCACTTAATCCCAAGCGTGGGCTTCGTGTCGCCTCGTATTCAGAATTCGATAAGGTCGGGGGGGCTGAGCCGAGCACCGATCCTAAACCTTGTCTCTTTTTTACCGAGCAGGCTGCGGGGACAAGCGAAAGACACTGGCGCCTTTACGGTAGACTCGGATTCGGTTTTGCCAAGAGATTCATTTTTAGACTCGGAGGGAGGCCATTAATTTATACAGGCGGAAGGAATGATCCGGTTGTTTCTGCGGTTACCTTCCTGCGAAAGAACGCTGCTGGTTTATATGATAAGAAAGGTGAACTCGCTAAACAGCATTTGGAATTGTTGGCGCGGTTTATCAAATGCACAAGATTGCCACGACTTGAAACGGGCAAGTCAAAGATCGGTACTGGTAAAATCAAGCCGGTATTTGCGCCGCCGTGCAAACTCGACATTCTGCCCAACGATAATTTTCCTGACTATAATTCCATTCGGTTTCTATCAGAGCGCGAATGGAGATTGCCCGTAAACGAAAATGATTCCATTCATTGGCATAAGGACACAAAGTCTGGAAATCCTGAGTGGTGGTTTCGCGCGGAATTGGGAATGGAACTACAGGTGATTATTCTTCCAAGCAATTACTTTCTTACGAGAGCGTTGGAATTGGTCAGAAAAAGGGTGGGCGGAAAAATGGCGAAACCCATTCAGCTTATCTCGGCGCAAGTGCTCCAAAAACTATAAACGTGAAGGTGCCCAAGACGGAGTTTAACAGGAAGCAGAGTCCAGAAACTGCAGCAAACGGGGCGAATCCGAAAAGCCATACGAGTAGGATGAACAACAGAACACATAACAACGAAAGCATCGAAAGGAAACTATGACCAATCAGACAGAACAACAAACGGCAAATCCGAGTTGGTTGACAAAGATAACTGCGCCAGTCCCGCTATGGGTGGGCTGGGGCGTCAATGGTTTGGCGTGGGTGATCTTCATATTGACGGCAAACCATATGCTTGAGTTTCTTATGGGATTGGCGTGCATCTACGTCGGGTTGGTGGCGATAGCCAAGCGCGAGTCTGGTGGCAAGAAACTAATTTTTGTTTCTTTTGGTGACGCTATCTGGATGTTTTACTGGGCGTTTGCGCGTCCCATGGATGACTCCGCTGGCCTGCTTGATTTAATCCATCGGTTACAATAATAGCAGCACCAAGAGTCCGCGAACAACTGAACAAACAACCAACACTACGGAGAAACATATGAGCACAGAACAAAATGCAACGGCAACATCCACAACGAAACCAAATAGGACTGCGACTATTCTAAACAAAGTAAGAAATTGGCTTGGTGTATTGGGTTGCCTTGGCGTCTTTTTTCTATTCAGCACACTCGGATGTGGAGGGTCAGATTCTACAAGCTCGTCGTCAGAAAGCAAAAAAGGCGACCCGCGTGAATATGGAGATCAAATTTGTAGGGAAGTTGAAAGACAAATGGCAGGCGGTTCACCTGTTTCAGCCGGTTGTAGAGGCAAAGCTGACATTAGTTTCGGGAGTCGAAATGGCGACAAAATTACATTCCGCGTATTTTTTACTCCATCTGTTTCGTACAGGTCTGAATCAATTTGGGCCGGAACACTTTTTAAAGACGGAAGCGAATGGAAGTTTAATGTTCACCCAGTATCAATCCAATGAAGGTGTGACGCCCGTGTAGAAGCGACTAGGAAGCAACATGTGCGCGGGACAAAACAACTACATCCAATTGAAACTGAACTGGTGTGGAATGATTTCGGTCGGAACATTTGTCCTCACGCTGTTGCTTTCTGGGTGTGGAGAATCGCAACCAACTGGGGGTAAGAATATGTCTGTCAAACAAGAACCAATTCCTGAGATGTGTATCGGAACGTTTTCAGGACAAACTTCATCCTACTCAATGCGGGACAAAGATGGGAATGCGATTCGCATTAACGGCAATACCATTGATGTGCCAGCAATCGACAACACGATTGTCGTCGATAAAGATGCCATAACAATAAAGCAAGAATCGGATGGGAAAGTTCTTGAGGGCAAAGGGAAGGCACGACTGGTTCATGTCAACCCTCAGGAAACACTCATTGAATCAGAAGTATTCTTTGAACCTAACAGTCACCCTACCTACCAAATCCGGTATGACTCAAACAGCCGGTCGATAACACTGATCCAATTGTCGGGAGGAACACCGCCGACACCTCTATGCCGTGAAAATAGTTGATTATCACGGGTGTACGCCTGTTCTCGCCGTCGCCCTCGCCTGTTTCAGCGGGATTGTCACGGTGGTCATCGCCCGGTTCTATCCGCCCGATCCACAAATTTGAATTCTTTGCCGTCGCCGACGGAGGAAATGTTCCGGTTGCACCGACAGCGAATCTGTGGATAATCGCGCAGAGTCATGCGATACGCGATTGTTTCTGATATTCACGCGAACTGGCAGGCGTGGAGCGCGGTGCGCGACGACTTCCTGAAACGGGAGGTCAACGCGGTCATCTGCCTCGGCGACACGATCGGTTACGGGCCGAACCCAGCGCAGGTGTTGGCCGATCTTCGGAAGTATTGCTCCAATCTCGTACTCGGCAACCACGACTCGGCGGTCGCCGGCTGGCTCGACCTCGACATTTTCAACGACGCGGCGCGCAAGGCGGCGGAGTGGACGATGACGCAGGTGAACGAGGAGGGGAAGAAGCTGTTGCGGGAGTGGCCGCTGGAGATTGAGAGCGACCAGATCATGTTCGTCCATGCCGAGACGGTTGCGCCGGACGCGTACGGGTACGTGGAACAGGCAGACGATGCGCGGGTTTGTTTCGAGGCGGCGAACCAGCCGGTCACGTTCCTCGGACACACGCACCGGGCGGGGATGTTTGTGTTGGCCCCGGACGGCCAGATTGCGCAGGATGATCGGCGTGATCTAATCATCGCCCCCGGTTCGCGCTACATCATCAACGTCGGTTCCGTCGGCGATCCGCGCGATGGCACAGAGAAGGCCAGTTACGGCATTTTCGATGATGCCACGGGCCGGGTCGAGTTGCTTCAGGTGTCGTTTGATTGCGCCGCGTTGTTGCACGAACTGAAACGACACTCTGAATTGGGAACACCGTGGTTCTTACGCAACCGCGGTATGGGCCGCGTTCGACTCACCTTCGACCAAGCCATCAAGGTCGAGAAGACCGCGCAGATGCGACCCTCGTCAGGAAAGCGATCCAACGTCAAGATCGTCCGTTACGCGTTGTCGGGGGCATGGATAGTCACGCGCGTACCTGCGCAAACGAAGAAGGTAACGGAACCCGAGCCAGTTCATTCGGAGGAAAAGGCGGTATTGATTGTTGTGGTGATACTGGTGTTTGCGGCGCTATTGCCGGTTGGGTACTTGTTTTGGAAGAAGAACAAGAAACCGAAGATTTTTCCCGCGCCGCCACCGCCGTTAATATTGCAGGTGGCGGACCAGCGGAAAGGCTTCAAACTGGGTCCTGAGGAAGCGATTTTGAAGGGGGTGTCAATCAAGATCGAGTTTTTCACCGGCATACCGAACATCGGCTACTGGTCCACGCGCGGCGATTCCGCCTCGTGGACGACCACGGTCAACGGGGCAGGGGAGTATGATGTGGAACTGGACTACGCGTTAGATCTGAAGTCGGGTGGTGCTGTGGTCGTGCTAGCCTGCGGCGACGACAGTAAAAAGTTTACACTCAGGGCTACGGATGGGTGGTATACATTTCGGAAGGTTATAATCGGTCGGATGCGATTGCCAGACGGTCAAGTGACCATTGCATTGAAACCTGACCCTGGTGTAAGCCGTAGTACGTATCTGATCAATCTGCGATCGATCACGTTCCAGCCCATCACGAGCAGCTCGCGTTAGGCGTCTTCGACCTTGGTCGCGGTCTTGCCGACGCGGTCGCGCAGGTAGTAGAGCTTGGAGCGACGCACCTTGCCGGCACGCTCGACCTCGATCTTCTGGATGAAGGGCGAGTGAAGAGGGAAAACACGTTCGACGCCTTCGCCATAGCTGATGCGGCGCACGGTGAAGCTGGCGGCAATGCCGCTGCCTTGGCGGTTGATCACGATGCCGGAGAAGGCCTGAATGCGTTCCCGGTCGCCTTCCTTGATGCGGGTGTGCACCTTGATGGTGTCGCCCACCTTGAACGGCACGAGGTCGGTCCTGAGTTGTTCCTGCTGTATCTTTTCAATTACGTTCATCTTCTTCTTCTCCTTCATCATTTCAACAAATCTGGTCTTCGCTGCTTCGTCCTGCTCCATGATTGTTCCGCCCGCCACTTGGCCACGGCACCATGGTCGCCGCTCAACAACACTTCCGGCACGCCCATCCCGCGAAACTCCGGCGGACGCGTGTACTGCGGCCCTTCGATCAATCCGCTCGCAAACGAATCGTCCGCGGCGCTGTCTTCGTGTCCAAGCACACCGGGCAGCAACCGCACGACGGCGTCCACGACGACGGCAGCGGCGAGCGCGCCGTTGGTCAGCACGTAATCACCGATGCTGATCTCTTCGTGCACGAGTGCCTCTCGGACGCGCTCATCCACGCCTTCGTAGTGGCCGCAGATGATGATCAAGTGCGGCTTCTGTGCGAACTCCTGGGCGCACGCTTGTGTGAACGGCGTGCCTTGCGGCGTCATGAGCACCACGCACGAGTCGGGGCGCTGCAACTTTTCCACTGCTTCAAAGATCGGTTCCGGTTTCATCAACATGCCGGGACCGCCCCCGTAGGGCCGGTCGTCCACGACTCGATGCTTGTCATGGGTGTAATCCCGCAAGTTGTGCACCCGAATCTGAGCGCGCCCGCTTTCCTGAGCGCGTTTCAGTATGCTCTCTTCGAGCGGTCCCTCGAATATCCGAGGGAACAACGTCAATACATCAATCTCCATCCGTCCCGGCCGCTGTGCGTCATTGAGCGGCGGCTTCACCGGCACCCCCGACGGGCGGGCGCTGCCGGCCTTCCGGCTCGATAATCTCGAGCATGGCGCGCTTGCCGTTCTTGGCGGCGGTGCTGATCAACAGCGTGCGGATCGCGCTGATTGTGCGCCCGCTCTTGCCGATGACCTTGCCAATGTCGGTAGGGTTAAGCCGCAATTCGAAGACGACGACGCGTTCTCCGTCCACTTCGCGCACGTCCACCTGGTCGGGGTGATCCACCAATGCCTTGACCACGTATTCGACAAACGCTTTCATCGTGCTTCCCTCCCGACGGCGCACGTCCGCCCTGCGGACGTCAAGCCGTCTTGATTGGCTGCTGTTGCGCTTTGGCTGCCTTCTTCAACATGCTGCGCACGGTGTCGCTCGGTTGCGCGCCCTTGGTGATCCAATACTGCGCGCGATCCACCTTCACCGTGAAATTCGGATCGGCCTTCTGTGGGTTGTAGGTGCCGATCTCCTCGATGAAGCGGCCGTCGCGCGGGCTGCGCCCGTCGGCCACCACGATTCGATAACTCGGCACATTTTTTGTTCCGATCCGCTTTAATCTGATTCGAACTGCCACTGGTACCTCCAACTAGCGGGCCAGGCGCGGCAGACCACCCTTGCGGGACATGGCCTTCTGCATCTTGCCCATTTCTTTCATCATTTTCTTCATTGCGTTAAACTGCTTCAACAAATCGTTCACCTCGGCCACGGTCGAGCCGCTGCCGCGGGCGATCCGCGTCCGGCGGCTCGCATTCAGGATTTCCGGCTGCCGGCGTTCCTGGCGGGTCATGGACTGCACGATGGCCTCGACCCGCTTCAGTTGGCCGTCGTCCACTGCAACGTCTTGCATATTACCCATCCCCGGCAACATGCCAAGCAGATTTTCCAGCGGCCCCATCTTTTTCAACTGCTGGAGCTGGGAGAGAAAATCCTCCAAATTCAGGTTTTGCTCCTCGATCTTCTTCTGAAACTCCTCCGCTTTCGTCGTGTCAAACGCCTCCTGGGCCTTCTCCACCAGCCCCACCACGTCGCCCATGCCAAGAATCCGTCCCGCCATCCGTTCGGCGTGGAACGCTTCCAAGTCGTCCAGTTTCTCGCCAACGCCGGCAAACCGGATGGGCTTGCCCGTCACCGCGCGAATCGAGAGCGCCGCGCCGCCGCGGGCGTCGCCGTCGAGCTTTGTCAGCACGACGCCGGTAATATTCAGCGCCTTGTCGAAATGCTCGGCAATGTTGACAGCTTCCTGGCCGGTCGCCGAGTCCGCCACCAACAAAATTTCCTGCGGCTTCAATAGATCCCGCATCCGGACGAGTTCCTGGACCAGTTTCTCGTCAATGTGCAGTCGCCCAGCCGTATCGAACACCAACGTGTCGCACCCTTGCGCCTGCGCCGCCGAAAGCGCCCGCCGGCAAATCTTCGTCACGTCCTTCTCGCCGCGCATGAGGAAGACGGGAATCTGGAGTTGTTTGCCGAGGGTCTCCAACTGGTCCATCGCGGCGGGCCGATAGACGTCGCAAGCGACCAACATCGGTTTGCGGCCCTGCTTGGCCATCAAACGAGCGAGTTTGCCACAGGTAGTAGTCTTGCCACAGCCGTGCAGGCCGACCATCATCCAGTGTCCAGCTGCCAGCTTCGGCATGAATGGGTCTTCGCCTGCACCCCCCATCAACGTCACCAGTTCGTCGTGGATGATTTTCACGATCTGCTGGCCGGGCGTGACACTGGTGAGGACTTCCTGTCCGAGCGCTTTCTGTTTGGCACGCTCTATGAAGTCCTTGGCAACCTTGTAATTGACATCGGCCTCCAACAACGCCAGACGGACCTCGCGCAGGGCGTCGCTAACGTTTTTCTCCGTCAACTTGCCGTAGCCGCGCAGGTTTTTCAGGACAGATTGTAGTTTTTGTGAAAGGGATTCAAACATGGTTCCGTACCCGCTGCAATATCAGCCCACCAACGGGTTCTGCAAGGCAATACCCGGTCAGGGTTTACCCTTTTCGGAGAGCTTCTGCACGTAGGTGCTGTACCGGCGATCTTCAACTTCGAGCTTGCGAATGACAGTACCCAGACCTTCCACAAACGAGAAGTACGACTGTCCAGCACGGATCCTGTCATTCGCCTTCAGCGCCGCCTCGGTGACCTGCTGGCCGTTGACGGAAGTGCCATTCGTGCTCTTCTGGTCCTGGATTACAAAGCCTCCACCTCTCGGGGCAATGACGAAATGCACACGCGACATCTCGGTGTCGTCAATCTGGATGTCGGCTTGCTCGCCACGTCCGATCGAAATGGGTCCACCAGGCACATCCCACTGTCGCAACACGGAACCATCCGCTTTTTTAAGAATCAGGCTGGGCATAACTGTCCTCGTTTCCTGCGCTTATCTTGCTCCTACCCCATCCCTGCTTCAAGCTGAAACTGTTCGCAAACTACTCGTCCGCGCGCTCGATATGGGCGCCAAGGTGGCGAAGTTTCTGGTCGAGTTTCTCGTAGCCTCGATCCACGTGGTAGATGCGGTTGACTTCTGTCTCGCCATCGGCTACCAAGCCCGCCAGAACCAATGCGGCACTAGCCCGCAGATCACTCGCCATCACGGGTGCGCCGCTGAGGTAGTTGACGCCTTTAATGATGGCGGTGTTACTCTCCAACGCCACGTCAGCGCCAAGACGCGCCATCTCGCTGAGATGCATGAAACGGTTCGGATAGATTTTTTCGGTGACGACGCTGATGCCGGGCGTGATACTCATCAATGTACACATCTGCGCCTGCATATCCGTTGGGAAACCGGGATACGGCATTGTGGTGATTTCCAGCGCCCTGTGACTCGCACCGCCAGAAACACGAATTGTGCCATTGGTGCGGGTGACGTTAACGCCCGCTTCCTCCAACTTGTCGCGCACGGCACTCAGGTGTGCTGCGCATGCCCCCTTGATCTCCACATCGCCACCGGTAATGGCGGCGGCTACCATGAACGTGCCCGCCTCGATTCGGTCGGGAATAACCGCGTGATCGGCGCCGTGCAGTTCCGCAACGCCTTCCACCTCAATCGTAGGACCACCCGCGCCCGTGATCTTTGCGCCCATCTTGATCAGGAAATGCGCCAGATCGGCGATCTCAGGCTCGCATGCAGCACAATCAATCACCGTCGTCCCTTTCGCAAGCACAGCCGCCATCAGAATATTAGCCGTACCGGTAACGGTGGAGCCGAACCGTCCGCCCATGAACACATCGGTACCGACCAGTTCATTGCAGCGAGCGTGGACATAACCGTTCTCAATCGTCATCTCTGCGCCGAGACGGCTCAGCCCCTTAACGTGCTGGTCGATGGGACGATTGCCGATGACACAACCACCAGGGAGTGAGACTTTGCAGTTGCGCAGTCGTGCGAGCAATGGGCCAAGCAGGCAGACCGACGCCCGCATCTTGCGCACGAGTTCGTACGGCGCGACGCCGAGTGGACTTTCAGCTTGCACCTCGATGACGCCGTTGGCTCGGTCGTGTTTCACACGCGCGCTGAGCCACTTCAAAAGATCGCACATCGTCCGTACGTCGGCGAGATCGGGAACATTGCGAATGACACACTTCTCCCGCGTCAACAGCGTCGCAGCAAGAATCGGTAGACAAGAGTTTTTCGAGCCGCCAATGTGGACTGTGCCTTTCAGCGGCGATCCCCCACTGATGATCAACTTTTCCATAGCTCCCTCCTTGGTTTGAGCTATCTGTTCACTTCGGGCGCGCGACGATCACGCGCTCCTTGCCCTGCAAATCCTTCACAGTCTGCTCCACCGTCCAACTGTTTTCGACGCACAAACGTTCCACGTCAGGACGCTGGCCATCGCCAAGTTCTAGGCAAAGAAAGCCTTCTGGAAGCAAGAAACGGCGCGCATTCCCCACGATGCGCCGGTAGAAGTCGAGCCCATCCTCACCCGCGACCAATGCTTGCACTGGCTCAAACTCTCTTACCTCCTTGGGCAGCCTCGCCCAGTCCCCACTGGCGATATACGGCGGATTGGATACGATCGCGTCCGCCGCCAAGCTGTCTGGCAGGATTTCTAACAAGTCACCTCGCAGAAAGCGAATCTTTTTTTCGATTTCGTGACGTTTTGCGTTCTCCTCCGCCACCGCCAATGCCTCCGCGCTGACATCGGTGGCATAAACTTCGCCTTCTAGTTTCTTCGCCAACGTCACCGCAATGCAACCGCTCCCGGTACAAAGATCAACAACTCTGACAACTCCCTTCAGACGGCCCATAGCCGTTTCAACGAGAAGCTCTGTCTCCGGCCGCGGAATCAACACCCGTCGGTCCACTGCGAACTTCATCCCGAAAAAATCCGCTTCACCTGTGATGTATTGCAACGGCTCGCCACTCGCACGCCGCCGCACCATCTCGCGCAGCTTTTCCAACGTCACCGCGTCCAGCTCACGCTCGAATTCCAAATACAGGTCGAGTCGCCGCTTCTTCAGCAAGTGCGCTAGCAACAGCTCGATCGTCAGCCGCGGGCTTTCGACGCCCTGCTTCTCGAAGAACGGCGCCGTACGCTGGATGACCTCGATAATCCGCATGGCGCGGAGAATACATGAACCGGCCAGAAGGCGAAAGAAATTCTCAACCCGCCTGCCACCCGCAATAAAAACCGTGAAACCAAATGATCGACGCGGTGTTACAATAAGCAACCCGAAAGGCAGGTATATGAAAAAACTTACACTCAAGCTGGCAACGTTGACAATGGTTCTCTGTGTCGGCGGAGTTTTCGGCACGGCGTTTGGCGCGACCTACCACAATCGTCATGATAACCCCAAGCCACTACCGGCTGAGCCGCCGACAGTGACTGACGTGGACACAACCGCCATGACCGTGACGGTCAAAACCGGCAAGAGTTCCCCCGATGTTTACAAGCTCACGAAGATCACCACGATCCTGATTGACGGCAAATCGGGCACGATCGACAAGATCGAGAAAGGAATGAAAGCCAGCGTCACAGGAAGCCCCTCCAACCTCAGCAAGATTGAACTCACTTCCGGTGGCAGCGGCACAGAGGAAGCGAAGCCGAAGAAGAGCAACAAAAAGAACTGACGGTTCTTTTCTTGTCCTTTATCGTTCGTAGATCGGCAGGAACCGGTAGTTCAACGCCAGCGACAACAGCGCTGCGCTCGTGGAGAAAATCGGCCCTTGTGTGCCGGGCCAACTTCCATCCGCCGCCTGGCTGATGGAGAGCCGTTTGACGTTTTCAGCGTTCCACTCCGCCCACGTCTTCTCGTCCATGTGGAAAGCGGCCTGTGAGGCGTAGTACTCCATGTAGAACGTCGCCATCTGTGAACCTTCCTGCCAGCCGCTGCTCTTGAGGTAACCCGCCGCCGCCTTGTACGCCGCCGAGTCCTTTTGCCCGGCCAACGTGAACACCAGCGTGCCGATGGCCGTGCGCGTTACGTTCGGGCCGCCCGCGCTCGTGTAGCCGATGCCGCCGCTGGTGTCCTGGCAATTCTTGTAAAACTGCAACCCTTTCTTGATCGCCTCGTCGGGCACGCCGATACCCGCATTGCGCGCCGCACACAACGCCACCATCTGTGCGCCGGACACCGTCGTGTCGGCATCGTTGCTCTCGGCGGAATAGCGCCATGCGCCGTAGCTGTTGCGTTTCTGCGATGCCACAATCAGGTCAACCGCCTTCTGCAACGTCGGGCCGATGCCCGCCTGCTTCACACTGCCGTACGCTTCAGCCAGCGCCAGTGTCGCAAAACCGTGGTGATACATCGAGGGACCGATGTAGCCCGTCCGTTTGTCCGCTGCCTCAAGGATGCTCTTGATACCTTTGTGGATGGCAACAGCGTACGGCCCGACGTTCGGGTCATCACCGTGCGCCAACATCGCCAATACCGCCAGCCCGGTCACGCCGGAGCCGCTCTCGCCGCCGCGAGACGAACCACTGCGGCCCGATGATAGTTCTGTCGAGAGAAACTTCAACCCTTTCAAATACATCTTTTCCACTTCCAGCGGAACCGGCTCGCCGCGTTGTACAAACAACTCCTGGCTCCAGCCAGTCGCCACCGCCAGCAACACAATCAACAGCGTGATCCGCTTCACTTGCCACCTCCTTCGATGGAATTGAAGTAGCCTTCCAACGCATCCCGGAACTCCGTGGGCCACGCCGACGTGTCGTGCCCGCCAGTTTTCTCGACGCCGCGCTGGCCGCGACCTGCACCGGCGGTACCGGTGGTGTTCGGGCTGGCGTTGTCGGTGCCGCCGCCGCTCCAGTTGCCGCCGGGACGCTGGCCGGGCTGGCCCATGCGCTGCGCCATCTGCTGGAGCATCCGCATCAACGCCTGCATCTGCGCGCTACTGCTGCCGCCTTTGCTTGAATTCTGGCACTGCTCACAAGTCGCCGAGAGCAACTCGATGACCGCCGTCTCCGCGCCGAGCGTCTCGCCGCCGGTGTCGGGCTTGGCGAGCAACTGACGCGCGTCGGCCATCGCGGCCACGACGGCGTCAAAAAGCTTGTCCAATTTTTGCATAATCTCATCAGGCAGCTTCACTTCTTCGGGAGCGGCTTCCATTCGCTTCCGCAAATCAGCTTGCCATCGTGCCAGATCTTCGGCGCGTTCCGTGTAGTGCTTGTTGCCTTCCTTCGTGTCGTCGAGGATTCGCGTCTGCTCACGCAACTCCTGTTCCTGCTGTCGAATTCGCATCAGTTTCACCAGCAACTCCAGCAACTCCGGCGGCATCTCGCCCCCTCCGCCCCCTCCGCCACCACCGCCTCCGCCCTTCTTCTGGAGCGACTCCGCCCACTCCTTAAACTGTTTCTCCCACTTGCCCGCGTCCTCTTGCGCCTGCGCCATCCGGTTGTCGCGGATCAACTCCGCCACGCCGCCCAACTGCTCGACGGCGTTCTTCTGTTCCATCTCTTCACGTACCGCCTTCACCGCCGGTTCGGGAACCCGGCGGACGTAGTACTCCATGTCCTGCGCGATGCCCTTGAGGCGTTTCTGCGTGTCGCGCTGCTGTTTCTCTCTCGCCTCGACTTTTCCGCGTACGTCTGCCGGTAAATCTTCGCGGCGCATTCCGACGGTCTTTGGCAACACGTCGGCGACGCCCGCGCCGATCTCGTTCTCGCTCTTTGCGCAGCCCATCAGGCGGTTGATGAAGTTCTCGGCGACGAGCTGCTCGCCGGACTTGTTCATCTCCTTGAGCGCCTCCTTCAACTTCCGCAACGCCGCCTGCTGCTCGCTCTGCGCCTTGCCGGTCTCCTCGCGGCGTTGCTCCGCCTGCTCGCTCTGCTCGGCGCTCTGCAAATCCTGTTGCGCCTGTTGCATCTCACCTTGCGTAAGTTTCTGGAGCAACTGCATGATCTCCGCCCACTCCTTTAACCGCTGTGCTGGGATTGCGCTGTTACGCATCGCTTCCTGCGACAGCTTCTCCAACTCGCGTGTCAACTGCTCGACTGCCTCACGGTTCGCCTGCTCCGTCCGTTTCTCCTCGCGCAACTCCTGCGTCGTCTTCGACGACTTCATCTCCTCATTGTTCTGATCGCGTATCCGTTGGCTCATGTCCGCCTGGGCCTCCTCGGTGCGGACCGCCTCCTCCAGCTTGCCGACCAATTTCTCCAGCGCCTGCTCCAGCAGCTTTGCGTGGTCCTCCTTGCTCAATACAAACACCGTATACGGCGCCGACGATACCGGTGTCCGGTCCGGGAAATAATCCACCGCCGTCGCACGCAACGACACGCGTCCCGGTCCGATGCCGAGCACGCGCGGCGCGAACCGCGTCGGCTTGCGCATCGTCCGCATCTGCGGCGCGCCCTTGGCGACGTTATAGTTGCCCTGCTTCGACGCCTCCGCGGCTGCGGCCAGTTCGGAGTACTCCCACGCCACGCCAGTCTGTTTCACGCCGAAATCGTCATCGGCCTGCAACTCGAACTCCAGCACCTCATCTTCGAGGATGCCGACCACGCGTTGCAATCCTTGGAAATCCGTTGTCGGCGGCGCGTCGGCCCGCCAATCCAGTTTTACCGTGAACGGCTGGCGTCCTGCCAAACCAAGTTGATCGCGCCACGCGAACACCACGTTCGTCACGCCCGTCAACGGCAGCTTCGGCGTCGTGAAACCATCGCCGCGCACGCTCGCCGTCTCTGTTGCGCCGTTGACCACCTTGACCTCGCGCAACGCGCGGCTCACGCGCCCGCTGAAACTCACGCTGCTCCCCTCGACCATGTCCACCGACCCTTTCCGCGCATCCACCGCTTGCGTCGGATAACTCAGATAGCCCGGCAAATCGACCTCCGCCATCAACGCCGCCAAGTCCGGCCGGAACACCGGCTCGACCGTCGTTCGCTCCCGCGCATCGCCGACCGCCACTGCCAGCGTCCCTGACTTCGTCTGCCCCGGTAACGCAAACTTGTACCGGCCCGCGTCCGCCTTCGCCGTCACCGGTGTTTGCTTCTCGACGCGTGCCCGCGCGTTCCCCGGTTTCCACTCCGAGTCCGCCCGTAACCGCGCCTCCACGTTGAACTCCTCGCCGTACGGCACGATCCTTTTCGGCTCCAGCTTCTCCAACCGCGTGAACGTGAACCGCTCGACAAAACTCGTCGGACGCAGCCAGCGCGCCCACGCGTTGCGAGCCGCCGACGGCATCGCCACGAGCGCCGCGACCGCCAACGCCGCCGCCGCGAGCACACCTGGCGTCCAGCGACGCAGCCCGCGCGTCGGCACCGCTTCCGTGAAATCCAGTTTCGCTGCCTCCGCCGCGACTTGTCCCATCGCCGCGCGCACGAGGCCTTGCGACGCGTTCGGCGGCAGATGTTCCGTGTCCGACAACTCGATGATGCCGAGCAACCGGTCGCCGAGTTTCGGGAACCGGCGTTGCACCAGACGGGCCAGCGACCGCGGATCCTCGCGCCGCGTCCAGTGCGACACCCACCAGAACGCGCACACACCCGCGCCGATGATGCCCGCCGCCGTCAACATGAACCGCAGCCACGACGGTGTTTCCCAGAAACGGTCCGACACAAACAGCAGCAGATACGTCCCGACCAATCCGCACACGCCGCCGAGCGTTGCGACCAACGTCTCAATCAGCCAGAGCCGTTTCCGCGCCGCTGCCAACTGCGCCTTCAAACTGTCTGGAATATGGTTCATATCAGACCTGCTACTTTCCTTCCGATCCAATAGACCGTCAACATCCCCAGCAACATCGCGCCCCACCACGGGTTCGACCACAGCCGCACCCGCCGCTCCACTGGTGCCGCCTCGGGCAACGCTGCGAGCTGGTCTACAAACCTCGCCAGTTCCTCCGGCGCACCGCAAACGCCACGCGTGATCCCGGCGATCTCGCGCAATACTTCAACCTGCGCCGGTTTGCCAGCTTCCTCGCGAACCACGCCGCGCACGAGCAACTCCGACTCCATCGAGCGGCCCGTCTGGTCACACTGGAGTTTGACACGGAATTTTCCGGAAAGTTGCGGCAAAAATGACGCTTGGTAAACGCCCCAGCCACCCGGCACCGCCGTCAGCGTCAGCCGTTCGCTCCGTCCGTTCGGCGCGGAGATCTCGGCGGTCACGCGTCCGTCGTTGAGCGGCATCCCGCCGGAGTCGAACACGGTCGCGGTCAGGAACACCGTCTCGCCTTGCGACGGACTGTCGGGACCGAACGCGAGTCGGAAACCCTGGTCGTAGGCCCGGTGGCGTTGGTAGCTCATCCAGCGCACGACCTGTCCCCAGAACCGGTAGTGATACAAATCCTCCACGCCCGCGCGCCAGCGCCACGCCGAATCGGTGCCGAGGAAGAGCACCTTGCCGTTGCCTGCCGCGCGGGTCACCAGCAACGGCAGCTTGCCCCACTGGTTGCGGTATGTCTCGTGGACGCCGAGAACCTCGGTGCCGGGCTTCGCTTTCGTCACACCCGCGCACCACCAGAAACCGGGCAACTGCTGCCAGACCGCCGCGTTCGCGTCCTCCGAGTTCGCCAGCATCGTCAGCCAGTGACCGCGCCCCGTCCGCGTCAATTGCAACTGCGACGGTGTCGGCAACGTCACGCCCTCGACTTGCGTCTTGTCGAGCACGACCGGATACAAACTCTCCAGCGCCGTCCCCTCAAACGACAACTGCCGACCGCGCCGGCCGGGAATGAAGATGAGGCCGCTGCCTTGTTGCTCGACGAGTCCCTTCAACATCTCCGCGTCGTGTGCCGACAACTCGTTCTCGCCAACACCAACATCGCCGAGGAACACCACATCGTAGGGCGACAGCGCCTCCTTCGTGCTTGGGAATTGCGGGAGGTAATTCTTTCCCTCGCCTGCCTTCAGGTCAGGATGCAGCAGCACGCACTTTGAATCCACCATCGGATCGCGCGAGAGCGCGTTGCGCAGATAGCGATATTCCCAGCGCGGCAACGAGTCCACCACCAGCACCCGCAGCGTCTCCCGCCGCACCGTGATCTGGAACCGTCGCTCGTTGTTGTCGCGGTTGATCTCCTCCGCCTCCGGCGGCACGCGCACCGTCAACGTCGTCTGCCCCTCGCGTTGCGGGTACCACATCACCGCTTCCTGCACCTGCGCGTTCGCGGGGATCGTCACCTTCTTCTGCGCCACCGCCACGCCGCCGTCCATCAACGACACCGTCGTGTTCACCTCGCGCGGCAAATGGCTCTGCACCGTGAACGGAATAAACACCTGTTCACCCAGCAATCCATACGCCGGGGCTGCCACGCTGACCAAATCAATGTCGGGCAAATACCGGTCGCTCCCCACCGCCACCGCGAACACCGGCACGTTCGCCATCTGCAACCGCGTCGCCGCCGCCACGGGCGACTTGCCGAGGTTCCAGTCGCCGTCGCTCAACAACACCACCGCGCGCAGGTTCTTCGAACGATTCAACGCACCGTCCAGCGCCGCGTTGATGTCGGTTCCTTCCTCTAGCGAAACGTTCGTCGGCGTCAGCGAGAACTCCTCGACGCGGACCTGATAACGTTTCTCCAGTGCCTTCCATGGCGCCACTTCGCGCTGCTGTTTCACCCAGTCTGCGCGCGGCACGACGTTGTTGCCGTCCACCACGTCGCGCGTCGTCATGCTCCGCGACGCGTCGCACAGCACAACAACTTCCGGTTGTGTCGTCGGCTTGTAAAGGTTCACCCACTCCGGTCGCAGCAGCGTCACGAACAACAAGCACACAATCACCCACCGGAAAATCTCCAAGCCTAGCACCATCGGCCGCGCCCCGTGCCGTCGCCAGTGCTGGACGCAAAGCCACGCCGCCGCCGCCACCAGCGCGACGCCGACGATTGCCGACGGCCATGAGAAGCCGAAGCTCAGCTTGCCCATGATCGCTCCTTTGCGCGTTTCGGCAACGCCAGCACCGCTTCGCCCGTCAGGAAGATCAGCATCGCCACCATGAACCAACGCCAGATCTCCGATTGCAACGCCGCGTTCGCACCGCCGCCCTTATCCGTGAACATCCGGAACGAAACCGGACCAAAAGCCGTCCGCACCGCCGTCTCGTCAATCACATCCGGTTCATCCTCTGCGACAGGCCGGTTCACTGCCGTCACGCGCGTGCCGACTTGGTACACACCGGCGTCAGTCGCGACGCGTCCACCTTGGCCCGACAGTCGCGGCGCCTGTCCAACAACAGCACCGACTTCCGAGTTATCCGCCTTGCTCAACCGGCGACCGCCTTCCTGAAGAATGCGTTGCAACATCGGCACCAACACCGTGCCGTCATCGAGACTCGACCACTCGCGCACCGGTAGCGTCGCGCACCAGTAGATCGCGCCCTTGCCGACCATCTGCTTCACGAGAAACGGTTTGCCGTCCGCGAACGACGCCAGTACCGTGCCGGGCGCGTTCAACACCTCGCGTCGCGTCACCGCGACTTCGCCTAGCGACAGAATTCGTCCGTCCTTGGCGTTCGCCAGCGGCCCGTCCGTCCGACGCCACGTCGTGACGCGGAACTTGCCGTCCTCGCTCTTGCTGCCCGGAAAAACCACGACTGTCCCCCCGCTCTCCGCGAAATAGCGCACAACGTTCGTCACGGCGCCCTGCCAGACCAACATCGCCACGTCGTCGAGTTTCAACGGCGAACCGGGCACGACGGTGTCCGATGATTCGTTGAGTGCCGCTGGCGCGGGCGCCGACGCGACTCGCAAGACGCGCCGGGCGACGTCGTTCTCCGCAACGACCACGGTCTTCAAGTGAAGATCTTCCGGGTAGCTAAAGTAGGCGATATTGTCGCGCGTGTTGGCATCGGCGGGTAACTCGATCCAGCCCCAGCCTTCGGATTGGCGCTGACCGAGGTCGAGAGTGACCTGCACGCTCTGCCGCTGGCCTTCGAGTTGCACATTCACCAGCGAACGCGCCCCCTCGTGAACGACTGCCAGCGGCAAGGTTGATGTTCCGGTATTGTTCCGGGTGAGTTCGACCGTCATTGCCAGTTCGTAACCGCGCGCTGTTTTCCGCCGCTGCACGTCGCGCACCGCGACGGCCACATTATCCGGCACGACTTCTGTCAACGCCAGCAGCCGCACCCGTACGTCCTGTTGCAACGATGCGAACCGGGTCCGCACCGCTTCCCACCGGCGCGACTCCGGTTGCCAGTTCGATTGCTGGAGGTCGGACGCCAGCCACACTTCCGTCCGCCCGCATTGGTTCGCCACGACGTAATCGAGCGCCGCGTCGAGTAACGCCGGGATGTCGGCGGCGCTGTCGGTTGGCGCAGTGGTGGAGAGAGTTTCAAGCGCGCCGAGGCTGGCGACCTCCTGCGGTTTGCGGAGCGCGCTCTCGATGAGGACGAAGCGCGACGAGCCAACGTACTCTTTGCCGGCTTCCGAGAGGCGACGAAGCGCCAGCACGCGTTTGCTGACGTGCGTCGTCGGGTCTTGCACGTCCATGCTTGCCGAGCGGTCGAGCAACAGCACAATCGTATCCGGTGCCGCGCCCATCGCCCAACCGAGCCAGCCACCGACGAGCGGACGCGCGATGGCGAAGATCAACGCCGCCACGGCGAGTACGCGACACGCCAGAATCAGCCATTCGCGGAGTCGAGCTTGACGCGTTGACTGCCGAGTCGCCATCCGCAGGAACATCATCGCCGCCCACGGCATCGTCCGGTAGCGCATCCGGTTCAGCAGATGCACGATGATCGGAATCGCCATCAACGGCAGTGCCCAGAGGATGAATGGCTGGAGGAAACTCATGTCCGCATCCGGGCAAGGAGAAAGTCAGCGAGCACCTTCTCGTAATCCTCGTTTGCCATCACGAGCCGGTAATCCACCTTGAACTCGCTACAACCGCGCCGTAGCTTCTCCAAGTACGCATCAAGCGCCTCGCGGTACCGCGGATAAATCACGCCCGGCTCAGCCACGATGGTGGATTGGTCTTCCATGTCAACGAACCGGATCGGCCGGTCTAACTTGAAGTCCACCTCGGTCTTGTCGAGCAGGTGAAACACGGCGAGGTCGTGTTTACGAAACCGGAGATGACGGAAACAGTGGAGTAACTCTTCTGGATCGTGGAAAAGATCGGAGAACACCGCGACAAGTGCACGACGCCGGATTTTCTCGGCGACGGTGTGGAGCGCCGTCACCAACCCGGTCTCGCCTTCTGGTTTCGCGGCGGCCATTGCGTCGAAGATGTTCTTGAGGTGGGCTGGTTTGCGACGCGGGGCAATGTCAGTCGTCAGTTTTGCACCGCAACACATCAAGCCGACGGCGTCGCCTTGTTGCATCGCGAGGTAGCCGAGCGTGGCAGCGAGTTTACGGGCGAGCAGGAACTTGTTCGCGTACGCCATCGAGCCGCTGGCGTCGAGCACGAGGTAGCAGCGCAGGTTGGTGTCGGCTTCGAATTCCTTGAGGTAAAACCGGTCGCGACGGGCGTACACGCGCCAGTCGAGAAAGCGCGGGTCATCGCCGGGGACGTATTTGCGGTACTCGGAGAACTCGACGGACGCGCCGCGGTGCGGGCTTTTGTGCCGGCCCGCGATGTTGCCTTCCATCGGCCAGCGCGACTGGAGTTCGAGGCGCGACAATCGCGCCAGCACGCCGGGATCGAGGAATTCGCGTTGAGTGCCGTGCAGGCTCATCGGAAACTCGGCCTACGCTGCGGGCGCGGTTTCCTCCATGAGGCGTTTGATGATGTCGCGGCTGGTGACGCCTTCGCTCTCGGCGTGGAAGTTCGTCAGGATGCGGTGGCCGAGCACGGGCGCGGCAACGGCCTCGACGTCTTCCTGGCGCGCCATGTAACTGCCGAGGAGCGCGGCGCGGGCCTTCGCACCGATGACGAGGTACTGGACCGCGCGCGGTCCGGCACCCCAGCTCACCCAGTTCTTGATCCAGTCGGGCGACTCCGGTAAAGGCGGACGCGACCGGCGGACGATGTTGACCGCGTAATCATAAACGTGGTCGGGCACAGGAACGCGCCGGACCAACTCCTGCATAGCGATCACCTGGTCACCTGAGATGAGTTTCTTCAACGACGCCACGGCGCTGCCCGTCGTCTCGCGCGCGATACGTTTCTCTTCGTCGGTGTTCGGATAATCGACATGGATCAGGAACATGAACCGGTCCAGTTGTGCCTCGGGCAACGGATAGGTGCCTTCCTGCTCGATCGGATTCTGCGTCGCCAGCACGAAGAATGGCGGCGCGAGCTGATACGTGTGTCCTGCGGCGGTGACGCGATGCTCTTGCATCGCCTCGAGAAGCGCGGCCTGCGTCTTGGGCGGGGCGCGGTTGATTTCGTCGGAGAGCACGATGTTCGCGAAGATCGGTCCCTTCACAAACTCGAACTGCCGTCGTCCCGGTGTGGCGGATTCTTGAATGATCTCGGTACCGGTGATGTCGCCGGGCATCAGGTCGGGGGTGAACTGAATGCGGCTAAAGGTCAGCGCCAGCGTCTCGGCTACGGAACGCACGAGCAGCGTCTTGGCCAGTCCCGGTACGCCCATCAACAGCGCGTGACCGCGTCCGAGAATGGCGATAACGAGTTCCTCGATGACTTGGTCTTGTCCGATGATGACTTTGCCGAGTTCGGTACGAAGTCCCGCGTAGGTGTCGCGGAGTTTGTCGATTGCCGCCACGTCTTCATCGCGCGGCAGGATTGGTTTATTGTCGTCGGGCATGGGCGGCTCCTTTTGTGAAAAGGTACACTACTTGTGGTCTGGCGAAAGTAATTTCAAGATGGCGTCGGTGACGCTCTCGATGCTGAGTGAAGTCATGCAGCGGAAATCAATCGGGCATTCGCGGAGGAAGCAAGGGCTGCATTCGACCGGCTCGCGGAGGACGACGGCCTTGTCGCTGAGCGGGCCGGTCAGTTCAGGGGATGTGGAGCCGAAGATGGCGACTTGGGGAACGTCGAGTGCGGCGGCGAGGTGCATGGGACCGGTGTCGTTGGTGAGGAAGACGCGGCTGGCTTTCAAGACGACGCAGAGTTCGAGGAGCGTCGTCTTGCCGATGAGATTGAGCGAGCCGTCGGGCAACGGAATCGCGGCGTCGCGCGGGCCGCCGAGCAAGACGACGCGGCAGCCGGTGGCGGCGTGGACTTGCTTGGCGACTTCGGCGAAGCGGTCGGCGGGCCAGCGTTTGGCGGAGCCGAACTCGGCGCCGGGGTTGAGGGCGAGGATGGGGCGGCGGTCGTCGCCGAGGAGTTTCCGGGTCAAGATGCCTTGTTCGGGGCCGAGCCAGATGCGCGGGGGAATATGTTCCGGTTTTGTTCCGGTGAGGGCGAGGTGGCGGTGGACTTGGTGTCGGGTGGCGGTGAAAACTTTCCGGCGAAAGTATTTTCCGGCGACGGTGATGGTTTCGTAGTGTGAAGTCTCGCCGGGGTAGTCGGGAATGATGTCGGTGAGCAGGAGGCTGCGCCAGTGGCCGCGGTATCCGATGCGGCGGGGGATGCGAGCGCGCCACGCTTCGTAGGCGGAGCGGAATGAATTCGGAAAGATGTAGGCGGTGTCGAAGCGGCCGGTGATTTCGGTGAGGATTTCGTTAATGTGCGGGTTGTGGAGCCAGAGGTCGCGGAGTTTGGCGGGGCAGAGGAGGGCGATGTGGGCGTCGGGATGAGCTTTGCGGAGCCGCGCGACGGCGGGCATCATCATGACGGTGTCGCCGATCCAGTTGGTGGCGCGGATGAGGATGCGGTTATTCGTGGCAGATGCGGGCGACGGCATCGTGGAAGTCCTTGGCGCCTTCGATGATTTTGATTTCGACGCGGAGAAAATACATGGGGAGATCGCGTCGGTCTATTTTTGGGAAGCGGACTGCGTCTTTTTCGGTGGTGAGGATAGCCTGGGCACCGCGGCGAACGCTGCGGTTGATCATGTTGAGGATTTCTTGTTGGTTGTAGCGGTGGTGATCGGCGTAGCGTTTGGCGTAGATGACGTTGGCGCCGAGGTCGCGGAGGCCGTTCTCGAAACTTTCGGGAACGGCGATGCCGGAGATGGCGGCGACGTTGAGGTCTTTGAGGATGCTGAGGTCGCGTTGTTCGCCGGTGAAAACGTCCTGGAGGTAGAGTGGCTGGTGGGCGCACTCGATGATTTCGGCGTCGGGATTGAATTTATGGAGGGCGGCGCGGAGCACTTTGGAGCCGTGGGGCGTGGATTTAGTGATGAAGATGTAGTGGGCGCGGGCGATGTTGGTGATGGGTTCGCGGAGTGTGCCGCGGGGGAGGAGGTGGTGGTTGCCGAAGGGGTTGTTGCGGTCGACGAGGCAGACGTCGATGCGGTTCTTGAGGGCGAGGTACTGGAAGCCGTCATCGAGGAGCAAGGTGTCGCAGCCGAACCGGCGGATGGCGTAGCGGCCGGATTTGACGCGGTCTTTGTCGACGAGGACGACGACGTTTTTGAGGTTGGAGGCGAGCATGTAGGGTTCATCGCCGGCTTGGTCGCTGTCGAGGAGAAGGGATTGTCCGTCGGAAACGATCTTTGGCGGGAAGAGGTCTTCCTGAAATGAGAATCTTTCGTAGAGGCGCTGCCAGAGGGGGCGCGGGATGCTTTTGTAGCCGCGGGAAAGGATAGCAACGTGGCGGCCTCGGGCAGCGAGGGCGCGGGCGAAAACTTCGACGACGGGAGTTTTTCCGGTGCCGCCGACGGTGAGGTTGCCGATGCTGACGACGCGGCAGCCGAGTGTGTGGTCGCGGAAGATACGGTAATTCCAGAGGAACAGGCGGATTTGGATGCCGAGGCGGTAGAGGCGGGAAAGGCCGGAGAGCGCGGCGCTGGTCAGGCGCGCGCCGAGGTCGCGGCGCCGCTCGAAGATGACATCGAGCACGTACTGTTCAACGTTTTCTGTCCACTGCCACATACTCGCTCATAGTGCCGCAGGGCGGCGTGCGGGGTCAACGGTTTTGATTCTGAATCCGTTCGCGGAGTTGTTGGAGGAGGAGGTTGGCTTCGGGGTGATTGGCGTGGGCGGCCTTCTCATAAGTGATCATGGCTCCGGTGAGGTTGCCAAGGCGTTCCTGGAAGCGCCCGAACTCGATCCAGCAGTCGGCGTTGTACGGGTCGAGCGCGAAGACGCGTTGGAAAGCAGCGAAGGCTTGGTTGGTGTCGCCGAGTGTTTCGTAGGTCAACGCGATGCACATCACGACGGTGGCGTCGCGCGGGTTCAGTTCCAACGCGCGCCGGTAGGCGGCGAGCGCGTTGGTGGCGGAGGATGGGTCGTGTTGGAGTAGATAGGTTTCGCCGATGCGGGCGTAGGCCTCGGCAAAGTGTGGCGCGTCCGCGATTGCTTTCCTATAACAATGGACGGCTTCATTCCATTCGCGGGCGGCCTGAGCACCGCGTCCGGCGAGGACGTGGCGTTGGGCTGAGCAGAGGTGGAATCCGTTCCACGCGATGGCGGCCGACACGAGCAGCAGGACGACAGCGAGCGCCGCCTTGCCGGCGGGCGGCAGGCGACGTCGTCGGAAACGACCCTCGTCGTCGCTTAGACTAGCGGTCAAACCGGCAAGGGTGACGATCAATAGGACGTTGGCGGGGATGTGCATGTTGAAGTCCACCAGCGAGTGCGCGAGCAGGGCGCAGACGGCGAGCGCGCTGCCGAGTGCGATGGCACGCTCGTCGTTGGCGTGCTGGCGGCGTGTCAGTATAAGCGCCTGACGGAAGAAACAGCCCAGCAACGCGGCGAGCAACGCAACGCCGACCGCGCCGTACTCGGCGGCGAACTGGAACAGGTCGTTGTGGGCGTAGTGCGGGCTGACGGTTGCCAGCGATTCGATTCGGTATTGCGGATGAAACCAGCGCCACGAGCCGGGGCCGGTGCCGAACCACGGATGATCGAGAAACATCTGCCACGTGGCCCGGCTCATCTGCGAGCGACCTTCGAGGTTGGTGTCGCGGAACCGGAGTGCGTCGTAGTCGAAGGTATAATCGAGGTTGACCGATAGCAACGCGCTGCAACCTTCACGCACCTTTGGGATCGCCAGCGCCGCCACACCGGCCAGCACCAATAACACCAGCGCGGCATCAGCCGCACGCCCAGGCAACAGCCCTGTTCGCCACATCCAGAGCCAGAACGCCACCGCGCCGACCGCCAGCGCGAACCATCCGCCGCGTGAACCGCTCGCCACCAGGCCCGCCGCCACAGCGCCGAGCGCTGTGAACTCCAGCAGCTTGATGATGAAACTTCCTTCAAATGATTTCACCGGGCGCAGATTGAGGACAACCTGTGCGAGTAACACCAGTGCCACCACCTCCAGCCAGCCGGCGAGGTGGTTTGGACAGATGTAGCTGCCGCTCGCGCGTCCGTGGTACTGCGCCGGGCGGATGAACCAGAACACTGTGTCGGTGCCCGTCGCGTATTGCCAGTAGCCGTACACCGATTCCAGCACCGCCGCGACGATCAACACGGTTAGGATTACTGTCCGATATTGCGAACGATAGAACGTAAACGCCGCCACAAAATACACCAGCGTGTATAGCCCGACCTGCAACAGTTCCCAGTGAGCCTCGTGTCGTAGCGGTGCGGTGAGGTAACGCGCTACCGTGTACAGTAGTAAGCCAAGTACCGGCACGTGCAACGGCGTCCATATCCACGACGCCTCCCGCGTCCAGAGCAGCTTCATCGCCCACGCCAGCGCCAACGCCGCACCGCACAGGTACATCGGTAACGCATACTCAGCCACGACACCACCGAGCGCCACAAGCGCGCCTAGGATGCACAGCGCCCAGAGCGCCACCAGCGTTCTGTTCCAGAAATTCTTCATTAACCACAACTTTCTAGCGCCAAGTACGGAAGCTGCCAAGTTCCGATTCACTTGCGCCGCCGCGCAAACCGTTGTAGGAATACCGCCCGTGACAACGTGGGCTGCCATATTCGATTGGGACGGCGTGATCATTGACTCCTCGCGCCAACATGAGGCGAGCTGGGAACGGCTCGCCGCCGAGGAGCGTCGGTCGCTGCCGGCGGGTCATTTTAAGCGCAGCTTCGGCATGAAGAATGAACAGATCATTCCCGACCTGTTTGGCTGGACTGAGAATCCGGAACAAATCCGAAACATGTCACTGCGCAAAGAGGCGCTTTACCGCGAGATCATCCGCGAGCAGGGCATCGCCCCGCTCCCCGGTATCGGCGTGTGGCTGGAAGCGTTGCGCGCGGCGTCGGTACCGTGCGTCATCGCCTCATCGACCCACCGCGAAAACATCACCTGCACCCTCGGCTTCATCGGTTTCGAGAAATGTTTTGCTGCCATCGTTTCCAGTGAAGACGTCATCCACGGCAAGCCGGCCCCGGACGTTTTCCTGCTCGCTGCAAAAAAAATGAATACGATGCCATCTCGCTGCGTCGTGTTTGAAGATGCGCATGTGGGCATTGAGGCTGCGCGCCGTGCCGGTATGAAAGTCGTCGGTGTGGCGACGACACATTCGTCCGAAACGCTGGTCGCAGCCGACCGCATCGTACGGCGGCTGGACGAATTGAGTGTGGAGGAACTTGCGAGGTGGTTTGACGGTGTAACATAGTTCTGATAGGCAATAGACAATGGCAAACGGTAAACGATTCCGTTGGTTGAAATGGCTGGTGACGCTCCTCCTGATTGGGGGCGTCGTTGGTGGCGGATACTATTGGTACCAGCAGCGGCGCGCCGCGGAAAACGGCTCACCCTACCAGACCGCTGCCATCACACGCGGCGACCTCACGCAGGTTGTCACCGCCACGGGCCAGATCAATCCCGTGCTCAACGTTCAAGTCGGTAGCCAGATTTCAGGCATCATTCAGAAGTTGTTTGTGGACTTCAATTCCACTGTGACCAATGGCCAGATCATCGCGCAGATCGACCCGGCGACCTACCACGCCAACGTCGAACAGGGTATGGCCGACCTCGCCAACGCCAAGGCACAGCTCGAACTGGCGACCGTGAACGCCCGGCGGTCCAGAGAACTCCTCGACAGTCGTCTCATCCCACAGTCCGACTACGATCAGGTCGTCGCTGCGTTGCACCAAGCCGAGGCCCAAGTTGCTATCAAGAACGCCTCCCTTCAACGCTCACAGACCGACCTCGACCGTTGCACTATCTACTCACCGATCGACGGCATCGTTATTGATCGCAAGGTGGACGTTGGCCAGACCGTCGCCGCAAGCCTCAGTGCACCAACGCTATACGTCATCGCCAACGACCTACGAAACATGCAGATTGACGCCAACGTCGCCGAGGCCGACATCGGCCTAGCCGCCGTTGGCTTGCCTGTCAGCTTCACAGTGGACGCCTACCCGTACCAGACGTTCCGGGGCGAAGTCGTCCAAGTCCGCAACGCGCCCATCACCGTCCAGAACGTCGTCACCTACGACACCATCGTCAAAGTCAACAACGACGAACTCAAACTCAAACCCGGGATGACCGCCAACACCTCCATCATCATCGCCGAACGCAAGGACGTCCTCCGCATCGCCAACGCCGCCTTCCGCGTCAAACTCCCTAAGGACGTCAAGAAGGATACGACTGTCGAGGCCGACACACGCGAGCCTGTCCGAAAACACGGCCGCAGCCCACAACGCCAAGACCAGCCCGTCAGTCGCACGATCTACATTCTCTCCCGCCGAGCCGATGGCACGCTCGACCAGACGCCCAAACCCGTCAAGGTCAAGACCGGTATCAGCGACGGTGCCTTCACTCAACTGATCGAAGGCCTCAAGGAAGGCGACGAAGTCATCACCTTCATCAAGCCCTCCGACAAAGCTGCCTCACCGACCAGCAGCCCGCTTAGCGGCGGCATGCGCTTCCGGTAGCATGAGTGCGGTCATCCATTTAGACGCCGTCCACAAGACCTATCATACCGGCGAAGTAGAAGTGCACGCAGTTTGCGGCGTCAGCCTCAACATTGAGCGGGGTGAATTTGTTGCCATCATGGGCGCTAGCGGCTCCGGTAAGTCCACGCTCATGAACATCATTGCCTGTCTCGACCGCGCCACCGGCGGGCGTTACCTCTTCGATGGCGCTGATGTCTCCATGCTTGACCGGAACCAACTTGCTGACATCCGCAATGAGAAGATCGGATTTGTCTTTCAAAGCTTCAACCTCCTCTCCCGCACTAACGCGTTAGAGAACGTCGAATTGCCAATGCTTTACACGCACCGCCGTGTTCCATCGGAGCAGATTCGCGAGCGGGCGTTGCAGGCGCTGGACACCGTCGGACTTGCCGATCGTGCTGGCCATCACCCCAGCCAACTCTCCGGTGGCCAGCAACAACGCGTTGCTATTGCACGCGCCCTCGTTAATAAGCCTTCACTCCTTCTCGCCGACGAACCGACCGGTAATCTCGACAGCCGCACCAGCGTCGAAGTCATGGGGCTACTCCAGCGCCTCAACGAGCAAGGCATCACAATCGTCATGGTCACCCACGAACTCGACATCGCCGCCTACACCAAGCGCAATGTCGTCATGCGCGACGGTCAAATTGTCCACGACGACCCTGTTGCCAATTGCCTCAACGCCGAGACCGAACTGCGCCGCCGAAAACAGGCCGATCAGACCGTCAAACTAGCGCCATGAACTTCCTCGTCGAAACCAGCTACTGGCTCCTGCGCATCCTTTCCATCATCCGTGTCGCCCTCCGCGCCTTACGCCGGAACAAACTTCGTTCTGTCCTCACTGCGCTTGGTATCATCATCGGCGTCGGCGCTGTCATCACCATGGTCGGCGTTGGCCAAGGTGCCAAGAATCAAGTCGAAGCTCAGATTGCCAGCCTAGGTCGCAACGTTGTCCTTGTCTTCTCAGGTAATTTCAGCAGCCGCGGCGTAAATTCCGGTTGGTTAAGCGCTGGTACACTCAGTGTGCCCGATGTCGAAGCCATCCGTCTTGAAATTTCGGATGTCGTCGGTGTCAGCCCTGAAGTCCGCCGCAGTTTTCAAGTAGCCGCCGGTAACCAAAATTGGTTTACCAGTATTGTTGGCAGCAGCGCCTCTTACTTCGAAATTCGTCAGTGGGAACTTATCAACGGGGCTGGGTTCACCGATCAAGACGTGCGAGGCGCTACCAAAGTTTGTGTCATCGGCAAAACTGTGGCTGAGCAGTTGTTTGGCGAGGAAGATCCCGTCGGTCATATCGTTCGCATCAGCAACGTGCCGTTCATCATCCTCGGCGTTCTGGCTCCGAAAGGCCTTTCCATCATGGGGACCGACCAGGACGATGTTATCATCATGCCCTACACCAGCGCCATGAAACGCCTTATGGGCGGCACTATGCTTCGTACCGTGCTCGTGCAAACCGATTCCTTTGAAGACTTGAACACCGTCCGCGAACAGATTAATGATCTTCTACGCCAGCGCCACCGTATCGCCGAAGGGAAGGACGACGATTTTACTGTTCGTACTCAAGAAGAAATCGCCCAAATGGCGACTGCCACTTCGCGAATCATGAGCCTCTTGCTTGCTGCCATCGCTGCTGTCTCGTTGATCGTAGGTGGCATCGGTATTATGAACATCATGCTTGTCAGCGTCACTGAACGCACTCGTGAAATCGGTATTCGCATGGCTGTCGGCGCCCGGTCCCGCGACATCCTTCTCCAATTTCTCGTTGAGGCTGTCACCCTTAGTTCTCTCGGTGGGCTTATCGGCATCGGCCTTGGCCTTGGTACCGCCGAGCTTCTCTCCAAGGTTGCCGGTTGGCCTACGCTTGTTCCCATGACCGCTGTCGTCGTTTCCTTCGTCTTCAGCGCCGCCATCGGCATCTTCTTCGGGTTCTACCCGGCGCGCAAAGCTGCCCGGCTTGATCCGATTGAAGCCTTGCGTTTTGAGTAGTCCAACTCGACAGCCGTCGCCTCTTCTGGTAAATAGCCCACGATGAAGTTGCGACAACAAACCCTCTGTGCCGTCCACCGCCTCGTCGTCAAAGTCGGCACCGGCATCCTGACGAGCGACGGCAGCCGTCTTTCCACAGCGAAGATTGAACCACTTGTTCAACAACTCGCCACGCTCCGCGCCCAGAAAAAACAGGTCATCCTCGTCTCCTCCGGTGCCATCGCTGCCGGTATGGCTGTCCTCGGCTTGAAACAACGCCCCAAGAAGCTCGAACAACTCCAGGCCTGCGCCGCCATCGGCCAAGGCAAACTCATGGCCGCCTACGACGCGCTCTTCGAAAAACACGGCCTCAATGTCGCCCAAGTCCTCTTGACCCACGACGATCTCCGCAGCCGGCAGCGCCATCTCAATGCCCGCAAGACATTGCTCCAACTCCTCGACGATGGCGTCATTCCCATCATCAACGAGAACGACACGGTCGCCGTGGACGAAATCAAATTCGGCGACAACGACCGGCTCAGCGCGCTCGTCGCCACGCTCGTTGACGCCGACCTGCTCGTGATCCTGTCGCACGTCGAAGGGCTTTGGGACGGGGAGAAAAAACGAATTCCGATTGTTCCCAACATCACCCGCGAAATTGAATCCCTTGCCGGTGGTACCGACCGCGCCACCAGCGTCGGTGGAATGAAATCGAAAATCGAAGCCGCCAAAATCGTCACTCGTGCCGGTATTCCTCTCGTCATCGCCGATGGCGAACGCGCTGACGTGCTCGCGGCGATTTTCGCCGCCGAAGATGTCGGTACGCTGTTCTTGCCGAAATCAACGCGGCTCGAAAGCCGCAAACGTTGGATTGCGTTTTTCCAGAAAGCCTCCGGCACCATTACCGTTGACGACGGTGCAAAACACGCGCTTTGCGACGGCAGCAAGAGCCTGCTCGCGAAAGGAGTCGTTCGTATCGAAGGAAACGTGGTGCCGGGTGACGTGGTCAGCATCTGCGGCCCGGACGGCGTCGAATTTGCCCGTGGTCTTACCCGCGATGGCGACGTAATTGTCCACCGCGATGACTTGGTGATATTGTAAACGCAGCCTTTCCGGTTGAAGCTGATGCCTAAATCTATGCCACTCGCGTACAACCTGCTCTGTAATAGAAGAAGAAAGAAGTTTCGCAAGCGATCTCAAACCTCAACTTGAAGAAGGTTTGACGTCGAAGGCATTAGCTTGACCGTGCAAGATTCGACAGCTAGGGTTGGTAACAGAGAATGAGGCTGTGATGGTAACAGTCGTGATTGTGGTGTTTGTTTTCCTCTGTCTTTGGGGTGCCCTACGCAACATTGTATCGGCTCTGGCATCTCTCGTGGGGTTGATATTAGGGTTGTTGTTGCTCGTGGCAGCCGTAAAACTGTCTTGGGATCTCTTCTTGTGGCTTTTACCCTACTTGCTCTGGGCACTCGTTGGCTTGTTGGTGTTGACCATCGTTTGTCGCATCTATGACAAATCAAAACATCAAAACTCCAGCTCAATTTCAACTTACCGCCCATCCCGCCGCGCCGAACCAAGCTGCGTTCAGGAAATTATGGATCATCGAGAGGAAGAAGAACTGCGGGACTGGGTAGAAAAACAGTCACTTGATTTGAACATCACATTTCCAGACCGAGAACCAAATGAACCGCCTGCCACGAAGCGGCAAATAGAATATATTCGCCATCTTGTTCGCTCAATTGATGAAGAGACGTTGGAAGACTTGGGTAACTTCGTAAGTCGAGTGAAAATTCATGCTTGAAGCATATTTTGCGATGACAGCGTGAAAGTGGATGCTATATTCCGCACATGAATTTGAGAGAACAGATGACGGCGTTAGCACAGCGCAGCCAGAAGGCTGCGCGCGCGTTGGCGAAGCTCGACGCCGCGACGAAGAACAAGCTGTTGCTGGCGATGTCCGATGGCATCGAAAAGGCGGCCGACAAGATCAAGGCCGCCAACGCCAAGGACCTCGAAGCCGGCAAAAAGTCCTGGCTGTCCTCCGCGATGCTTGAGCGGTTGACGCTCGACGAGAAACGCATCGCCGACATTGCCAAAAGTGTTCGCGAAGTCGCCGCGTTGGCTGACCCCGTCGGTACTACCATCAGCGAGACGACGCGCCCCAATGGCATCCGGATCCAGAAAGTTCGCGTCCCTATCGGTAGCATTCTCATCATTTACGAGTCGCGCCCGAACGTGACCGTTGACGCGGCCGTGCTCTGTTTCAAGACCGGCAACGCGGTCATCCTGAGGGGTGGTTCCGAGGCGATTCACTCGAATCTTGCGCTTGCCGAGGCGATGAACGTCCCCGGCTTGCCTGCGAACGCCATCACCGTCGTGCCGACGACTGACCGGGCGGCGATTGACGAATTGCTGAAGCTCGATGAATTGATCAACCTCTGTATCCCGCGCGGCGGCGAAGGACTCATCCGAGCCGTTGTCGAGAAATCGCGCATCCCGGTCATCAAACATTACAAGGGAATCTGTCACGTCTTCGTTGATCGTGACGCCGACCTCGACATGGCGGAGCGGATCGTCATCAACGCCAAGTGCCAGCGCCCCGGCGTCTGCAACGCCATCGAGACGTTGCTCATTGATGCGCCGCTTGCCGGCACGTTTCTTCCCCGCATCGAGAAGGCGTTGGCTGAGCGCAAGGTCGAGATTCGCCGCGATGCCGACTGGCAGACGGAGTATCTCGACCTCATCATTGCTCTCCGCGTCGTCAATGGAGTAGGGGAGGCGATTGAGCACATCACCAAGTACGGCAGCGCCCACAGCGACGCCATCGTTACCAACAATAAAGCGACGGCGGAGCGTTTCCTCCGCGAAGTGGATTCTTCAAGCGTCTTCTGGAACGCCAGCACGCGGCTGGCCGACGGTGGCCAATATGGTTTCGGCGCTGAGATCGGAATCTCGACGGACAAACTCCACGCCCGCGGCCCGATGGGCCTCGAAGACCTGACCAGCTACAAATACGTCGTCACCGGCACGGGGCAACTACGCGAATGAACGCCGCCGAACGCGCCCATTATGTGCGCGACCAGCTTCCGTCTGGCGGGCTGTTTGCCGGGTTGACGTGGCGGATTGCGCCGACGGCCTTTCCGCTTCCCGCTTCACTTGTCACGGAGTTGGAGGCGCTGGGGCCGCAATTGCTCGCGTTCTATCGTGCCTGCAATACGCTTTACCGGCACAGTGTCGCGGGGAAACAACCGAAGTGGATCGCGGATTACCTCGACGCCGGTAAACCGGCGGAGTTGATCGCGTTGTCGCGGTCGGAGCGGTTCAAGAGCGCGGTGCCGCGCGTGATTCGGCCCGATGTGATTCTGAGCGACGACGGTTTCTTCATCTCGGAACTCGACAGCGTGCCGGGCGGCATCGGGTTGACCGGCTGGCTCGGCAAGACGTACGGCGAACTCGACGACGACATCGTTGGCGGTTCGCATGGGATGATGGAAGGGTTCACGGCGATTCTCGGTGAACGCGGCGTTGTCGTGGTGAGCGAGGAGGCGGGGACGTACCGGCCGGAGATGGAGTGGCTGGGACAGCAGGTCGGCTTTCGCGTGGTGCGACCGGAAGAAGTGGCGACATTGGAAAACGTGGGGACGTTCTACCGGTTTTTCGAGTTGTTCGATTTGGCGAACGTGCCGAACGGTTGGGAGATCATTGCTGGAAATGTGACGCCGCCGCCGAAACCACAACTGGAGGAGAAGTTGTTGTTCGCGTTTCTATGGCAGCCGCAACTGGAGGCGTTCTGGCGGGAGCATCTGGGTGCGGAGACGACGGCGCATTTGCGGCGGATTTTTCCGCGGACGTGGATCGTGGACCCAACACCGTTGCCTCCGCATGCAGTGATTCCAGAACTCGGTATCAACGACTGGCGGGAGATGGCTAAGTTTTCGCAGAAGCAGCGGGAGTTGGTGTTGAAGATGTCTGGATTTCACGAGCAGGCGTGGGGAGGTCGAAGTGTGTCGGTGGGGCAAGACTTGTCGGCGGGCGAGTGGGCGGCGGCAATTGAGAGGGCGGTGACGAGTTTCTCGTCGAATCCGTTCATCTTGCAGCGGTTCGGGAAGTCGCGACTGGTGCCGGCACGGTGGTTTGATTTTGAGGCGAATGAGGTGAGGGAGTTCAAAGGGCGGGTGCGGTTGTGTCCGTATTATTTCGTGGATGGGAAGGAGACGAAACTCGGCGGGGTGTTGGCGACGATTTGCCCGTCGGACAAGAAGCTGTTGCACGGGATGTCGGAGGCGGTGTTGGCGCCGTGCGGCTTGCAGTTGGATGGTGCGCCCGTATAATTGGCGCGATCTGGTGGAGGAAAATATGATCTCATTATTACTTGGAGCAACGACAAGCACGCAGGCGGTGCAACAGGTGTGGTCGGAATCAAGTTTTGGCTTAGATCAGGTGGGGATATTGCACGCGAAGGTATTGGGGAGGCCGTTGTGGCAGTATGTGGCGACGGCGTTGTGGATCGTGATGGCGTTCGTCGTGGCGCAAGTCGTGAACTTTGTCATGACGCGATGGGTGAGGCGGCTGATGACAAAGACGGTGACGAATTTGGATGACAAGTTGCTGGAGATTTTGCACCGGCCGGTCAAGATTGTGGTGGTGTTTCTGGTGTTGAAGGTGGGGCTACAGGTGTTCGATTGGCCGCGTGTGGTGGAGAACGGGTTGACGATTTTGTTCGCGCTGGGCATGGCGACGACTGTGATTTACGTGGTGATGCGGCTTCTGGACTTGTTGTTGGACGCATCGAAGGACCGGTTATTTACAGGAGATCCGAAGTTGGCAGGGATGATGGTGCCGATCATGAGCCGGACGTTGAAGGTGTTTGTGATCATCACTGGAGCGCTTTCGGCGGCGCAGTATCTTGGGTTTCCGATTACGAGTGTGATCGCGGGGCTGGGGGTGGGCGGCATTGCAGTGGCGTTGGCGGCGCAAAATACATTGGCGAACATCTTTGGTTCGGTGGCAATTCTGGTGGATCGTCCGTTTCGCGTCGGTGACAACGTCAAGATTCAGGAGTTTGAAGGTGCGGTGGAGGAGATCGGCCTGCGCAGCACGCGCATACGGACGCCGAACGGACACTTGGTGACGATCCCCAACAAGGTCGTGGTGGATGCGGGCATCGTAAACATTTCATCGCGGCCGACAATCCGTCGCGCAATGACGCTTGGATTGACGTATGGCACGACGGCGGAACGAATGCAGGAGGCGGTAAAAATCTTGGAAGAAATTTTTCGCGCGCATCCCCAGACGCATGATGTATGGGTATATTGGCGAGACTACTCAGCCAGTTCGCTGGACATTTTCATCGTGTACTGGTGCCGGAGCACCGAGGAAAAAGAATCGCTGTACGCGCTAGGACAGATCAATGTCGAGATCAAGCGTCGCTTCGATGCTGCCGGATTGGAGTTTGCCTTTCCGACGCAGACGATTCATTTGCGGCAGGAGAACGCTTGACGGCAATGCGGGGTTCGGGCAGATTGTTGCGCGCGTACGCCGAGGCGGGCGTAGCATAGTGGTAATGCGCCAGCCTTCCAAGCTGGTGAGGTGGGTTCGATTCCCATCGCCCGCTCCATTAATTGGAGAAATTGATTTTTCAGGGTTTCGTCGGTCGTGGAACGGCGTTCATTTTTAGAGTCAAATAGTTCTCCTCGACAAAGACTTCGGGAACATTAAGCAGCGGCTACACAGCTTTGTCGGTGGTATCCCGGAAGATCTGGGAGGCGGTGTTTAGGTCTGCCTCGGTGAAAACAAGGGGTGCGTCAACGCAATCGGCGCGGAGTTCCTGCATCTGGATGGCGATTTGTTCGCTGGTGCGAGCGGAGTAGAAGCGGACGAGGCCGACGGTGGTCTGAGTGCTAAAGATGGTGACGAGCATGGTGTCGTCGTCCACGGCGTTCATAAGGATGTGGAAGTGGCTGCCTTGCTGGTAAAGGGCGTTAAACTCGGATTCGCCGACGCGGGTGGCGAGTTCGCGTGTTGCGGCGAAACTGCCGGCGGCCAGTGCGGCGAGGATGGTGATGTCGGTACCGTCGGGCGGGCGGCCACTCTGGCTGAGGATAGTGCCGCCGCGATCAATAATCAGGGCGAAAAATGCCTCGGAGTGGTTGAGAAACTCCTCCAAGGTCTTGAGGAATTTCTCAGCAGCGGCAATGGTGACGATGGGGGTGGATTGCATGTTAGCGTGCGGCCTGAGGTTGACGTAGCCCGGCGGCGACACCGTCCATAGGGCTGGCGGCGGGGGTGGGCTGCGATTTGACGTAGGCGGCGGCTTCGGCGTCGCGGGCGAATTTTACCAGCAACATACGGGAGACGGTGTTGAGGGTGTCGAAGACGCCTTGGCCGGTGGTGGCGGAGGCTTCGAAGCTGGGGACGCAGACGGCGCGGTCATTGAGGATGAAGTCGAGGTAGTGGATGGGAGCGACGTTGGGCATGTCGCGTTTGTTGAGCTGGATGACGTAGGGGATGGTGTCGAGGCTGAGTCCCTGGCGGGCGAGATTCTCGTCGAGGTTACGGAAACTCTCGATATTTTCCTCCATCTTGTCCCACTGGGAATCGGCGACGAAGACGACGGCGTCAACGCTGCGGAGGACGAGTTGGCGGGTGGCGTTGTAGATGACCTGACCAGGGACGGTGTAGAGCTGGAACTTGGTCTTGAAATTGCGGATGACGATGGCGTTGAGTGGAAGGAAGTCGAAAAAGAGGGTGCGGTCGGCTGCGGTGGCTAAGGAGACGAGTTCGCCTTTGTTGGTCTCAGTGATCTGGCTGTGGATGTAGGCGAGGTTGGTAGTCTTTCCGCAGAGTGCGGGACCGTAAAAGACGATCTTGAACTGAACTTCTTTGTTTGCGTAGTTGATGATGGCCATACGAGAGCTTCTTAGACGGTGGTGCGTTGGCGACAGAGTCGTGCGACTTCAAAGCTGATGCGCTCGCATTGGCGTAGTAGTCGTTTGCTGAAGTGTTTGGAGTCGTGGAAAATGACGAGGAAGACGTCTTCCGCGCCGAAGATGCTGACGGGTTGCTGGTCAGTGAAGATGGTGAAGCGGCTGACCTGTCCGACCTTGAGTTCCTTTGTGTAGCGGGCGACGCGCTTGAACAGTTGTGGGGCAAAGACGCTGATGGCTTCCTTGTCGAGATGTGGTGACACTTCGCCGGTTAGTAAGAGGCCGTCGGAGGTGGCCAACATGCAGCCTTGGAGGCCGGGCAGCTTACTGGTCAGTCGCACGACTTCTTGCAGCGACAATTCGCGGTCTGCGGCGACGCCGAGCAGGCGGTTGAGCGCCTCGGCTTTTGCGCCGGTTAATGCGCGGAACGTCTTGCGTCCGACGCCGGATACCTGACGCAGGTCCTCGATGGAGTTGAAGCGCCCGTGTTCCGTACGCCAAGCGATGATGCGCTTGGCCAGCGCCGGGCCGACGTTCTTGATGGAAAGCAGGTCCTCGACGCTGCAACGGTTCAAGTTGATGAGGAACATCTTCTCGTCCAAAGGCCCTGCTGGGAGCGTTGGTTTCTCAAACTCGGGCTCAAGTTCGGGTGACGGTTCTGGCGCAACGGGAGCGATTGCTTCGATTGGTTCGGGTGCCCGCGGCGGAATGACCGGTGCGGCGGCCGTGACCGGTGTTGGTTCCGTCATAGGCTTGACCGTCACTGTCTCGATGACGGGTTCTGGTGGGGGTGGAATAGGGACGGCGACGCACGACGCCTCGGCCGCAACGTGCGCAGGTAACGGCACCGGAATTTCGATATGAGTTGGCAGCGGCGGTGTGGGTTTGCGTTCTTGGAAGGGGCTGGGAATGTCGGGTGCGATTTCCGCGACGGTGCGTTGACTGAGGCGGGTAGTGAAGAAACGGGGAGGTAGTTGGGCGACAATCTCGTGTAGGGGCAACGTTACTGGCGCATCGTCGAGGTTGGGTCGTGATGGACTGAGGGCTTCCGTCGGAATTGCGTCGAGGATGATCACAAGCGGTACAGTAACACGGGCGCCTGCCAGTTGGGAGATGATCAAATCGGTTGGCAGTGGGATGAGCTGGTCCACGTTGATGTGCTGAGGCATTTCGGCGCGCGGGTGGGCCAGCACGTTATCTGGCAGGATGGTCAACAGGGATTGGAGTTTGAACTTGATGTGCGTGGGCAAGTCCACTCCAGCCAGCGGTGCGCTGCGTAAGGAGCCGGTGGGAGGTTTGACAGGTGGCGTAGCGGGTTCTGTGCGTCGAGGGGGAGTGGGTGCGGGCGATGGTGTAGATGTGTGCGTGGTGGCGGGGGCGCGGGGTGGAGTGTGTGCATGTGGTGACGGGCGATTAGGTTGGAAGAACGGGAATTTCATTGGTCGTGCTTTTGTTTTAGCAACGGCTGTGCCACATACCTCATTCTATGCGTTAGCATGCTCCAATGAGAGAAAAATCTCAAATATGCAACCTACTACACGTTACCGGTGACGCGAAGGACTTCGTCCAACGATGTGAGACCAAGCTTAGCCTTATTGAGACCAGCCATTTTGAGCGTCTTCATCCCCTCTTTCAACGCCACGTCGCGGATGGCTTGGGCGCTGGTATTGTGCAGGATCTGGTCGCGCAGGGCCGCACTAATGGACAGCACTTCGAGGATCGCCATGCGTCCCATGAAACCAGTTTCCTTGCAGCGGCCGCAACCGTGTCCGCGGTAGAAGCTACTAGTAGCGACCTCTTCGGGGATCAGGCCAAGCCGTTTGATGACTTCAGGAGGAACCTGCATGGTTTCTTTGCAGTGCGGGCAGATCTTGCGAAGAAGGCGCTGGGCGCAGACCATGAGCAGGGAGGAACTGACTAGGAACGGCTCAATGCCCATGTCCACCAAGCGTGCGACGGCGCCGGGGGCGTCATTGGTGTGCAGGGTCGAGAGCACCAAGTGGCCGGTCAACGCCGCCTTGACTGCGATGTCAGCGGTCTCGGAGTCGCGGATTTCGCCGACCATGACGATGTCGGGGTCTTGGCGCAGGATGGAACGCAGGCCGCCGGCGAAGGTCAGTCCGATATCGGGTTTGACCTGTACTTGGTTGATGCCGAGCATCTGGTACTCGACGGGATCTTCGACGGTGACGATGTTCACATCGGGGGTGTTGAGCTGGGTCAGCACAGCGTACAGCGTCGAAGTCTTGCCTGAACCGGTTGGTCCCGTCATCAACATCATTCCGTGCGGCGCGTCGATGGCTTGCTTGAACTTAGCGAGATCGTCGGGATCCAATCCAAAATTTTCCAAATTCGTGTTCAGCGTGCCCTTGTCGAGTACGCGCAGGACGATCTTCTCACCGTGTATTGTCGGCAACACCGACACACGCAGGTCCACATCGCGTCCGGCGATCTTGATGCGGAAACGTCCGTCCTGCGGCAGGCGGCGCTCGGCGATGTCGAGCGTGGACATAATCTTGATGCGCGAGGTCAACGCCGATTGGATCGACTTGGGCGGGGCGGTCGAATCGTAGAGCACGCCGTCAATGCGATAGCGTAGGCGGAGTTGTTTCTCGAAAGGTTCGATGTGGATGTCGCTGGCCCGGTCCTTGATCGCCTGAACGAGCATAAGGTTGACGAGCTTGATGACAGGCGCTTCCTCGCTGCTCTCGACGAGCTTGTCGAGGTTGATTTCCTCCTGTTTATCCTTGGCGATCTCGATGTCAGAGAGGTCCACGTCCCTAAGAATCTCGTCAATACCTTCCTTGACTTGGGAGGAGGAGGCGTTAAGGAAGTCGCCAACGGCTTTCTCAGTGGTGATCAGTGGGATGATCTCCATATTGGGACGGTCGCGACGCAGTTCGTCCATCGCCAGCACATTGAGCGGATCGGCCATCGCCACGTACAACTTCTTGCCCACGCGCGCTATCGGCACCATTTTGTACATCTGCGCCATTTCCTTCGGGATCAACTCGGCGATTTCCGATGGCACGTGCATCTTCGGTAACGTGATTGGCGGTGTCTTGAGGCAGCGGGCGAGGCCGATCATCATGTCCTGTTCCGACACTACCTGGCGTTCTTGGAGCAGTTTCAGCAGCCGTCCACCTTGCTTCTTTTGGATATCAACGATTTCCTGAAGCTGTTTCTGAGTCAGTAGCCCGTCGGCAATCAAAGCATCGGTGATTCTTTCGCTGAAGGATTTCATGGGTTCGTGTTGGGTTTGGCGCTGGCTTCGAGGCGATGCGCCCGTCGCAGTGCAGTGACAATGTCCCCCGGCGCAGCCACATACCAGAACAGGTTGGCCTGCAGTGCGGCTTCCACAGTGCGTTTAGCTGCGGCTTGGAACGGGTTGGCAGTGGCGACCAGAAGACAACGGCTGATCTGGTCAAACGGGATGAGGCAGAACTGCCAGCACAATTCCAACGGCAGCAGCGAGGCTGTCTCGCGGTCCACATCGTAGTTGGCCAGCGGCAGGTAGGGCAACATGGACTTATTGAGAATGACCGTCAACACGTCCTCCTGCTTCGCGAACTGCTCATTGATGATCAACTGCGCCAACGAAAGCGGTAGCCCTCTCTCTGGGTGGGGAACGCTCCGCATCGCCTTCAACTGTTGCAGCAACGGCTGTAGTGCCTGCGGCGTCGCTAGTGTAGTGTTACATAAATAGCTTTATATTTAAGTAGTGATATTCTATGCTCATGGATGATGAACATCACCGAACGGATTATTTTGTCGCCCGAGGAACAATTGACTCTCCAGCGGTGGGCTCAGGGGAAAAGATT
>CAIKAP010000042.1 GCA_903825435.1 uncultured Verrucomicrobiota bacterium | reverse complement strand
GAGCCAATGTCCACGTAGACTCAACAAGGTTTTGAGCTGAACACCTATTGAGTTTCTTTCCAAGATTGCATCCTGATGGTTAAGGCTTTTGGAAGCTGGCGATGGCGATTTCCTCGGTGGTGTACACGTGAAGGACCTTCGTGAAGCCAAGCAACTCAATGATTTTGTAAATGTGTTCACGGACATGGATGAGTTTGAGGTCTCCGTTGTGCTCAAACGGGTGCGATTACAAAGGGGCGCAGATGTTCACCTTTGGGCACGAGTTGGCGCATCTCTGGATTGGCCAAGAGGGAGTCTCCAATGTGGAGGTTACGAAACGACCGACCAGCGATATTGAAAGCTTTTGCGACCGGGTGGCGGCGGAGTTTTTAGTGCCGGCACAGGAGTTGAAGGATTGCTGGCGTGAGGCGCAACAGCAACACGAACCGTATCAGTTTTTGGCTTGCCGGTTCAAGGTTAGCTCGATCGTGGCCGCGCGCCGGGCTTTGGATATGAAGCTGGCGAGCTATGAGGATTTTCTTGAGTTCTACCGACTCTACAAGGACGATGAACGGCGCAAGAGAGTGGCCCGGGGCGATGGCGGACATTTTTGGAATACCCAGAATGTTCGTGTCGGTTCCTATTTTGGCGAGGCAGTGGTGCGGGCGGCAAAAGAGGGACGACTGTTGTATCGCCAGGCGTATCAACTCACCGGTCTGAGCGGGACGACGTTTGACAGTTTTGCGAAACAACTGGGATTTCGGATGGGATGAGCACGCCGCTGCCCATCTATGTGCTCGACGCCAACGTGTTTATCGATGCGCATCGCCGGTATTACGCCTTCGACATCTGCCCCGGGTTTTGGGATGCAGTGTTGCATTATCACAAGGCGGGTAGAATCATCAGCATCGATAAAGTGCGGAAGGAGATTCTTGCAGGCGATGCATTGGAAGCTTGGGCGAAAAATAATGCGCCGGCATCTCTGTTCAGCTCTACGGCTGAGGCTGCGGTGACCAATCACTTTGCGGCGATGATGCAGTGGGTGCAGGCGCAGGCGCAATTTAAGCCAGCGGCGAAAGCTGAGTTTGCAGGGGCCGCTGACGGATGGGTGGCTGCCTATGCCAAGGCGTATCCGGATTATGTTGTTGTGACCCACGAGGAGTACGCTCGTGACGCCAAGAAGAAAGTGCCGTTGCCCAATGTGTGCAAACAATTCGGCGTTCTGTACGTCGATACATTCATGATGCTCAGAGACCTGAATTCGCAGTTTCAATTTTCTAATCCGTGATTTTCCTGCCCATGCCGACTACCGACATCTCCGAAAAAGGTCTCGAAACCCTGATCATGCGGCACATGACCGGGACGGACGGGCTTGCGCCCGTGGCCGAGGGAGTGGTCGCGGAAACGCCCGATTCTCTTGCCGCCGCCAAGGCTGCCGGGTCGGGCTGGCTGGCCGGTAATCCCAAGGATTACGACCGCACCCACGCGCTCGACGTGCCACGGTTGTTCCAGTTTTTCCACGCCACCCAGTTGGATGCGCTCAAGAAACTCGGCATCGCCGATTACAAGGACGCAAAGGACATCAACCGGCAGAAGTTCCTCGCCCGGCTTTCCAATGAGATCGGCAAGCGCGGCGTTATTGACGTGCTGCGCAAGGGCGTGGACCACGGGCCGCTGCATTTCGAGTTGTTTTACGGTACGCCCAATTCCGGCAATAAGAGAGCCGTCGCCCTACACGCCCGGAACCGGTTCAGCATCACGCGCCAGTTGTGTTACAGCACGGACGAGACGCGGCGGGCGCTGGACTTGCGCCTGTTCATCAACGGCCTGCCGCTCGCGACGTTTGAACTCAAGAACAGCCTCACCAAGCAGACGGTCGAGGACGCCATCGAGCAATACCGGCGCGACCGTGACCCGCGGGAGAAGCTGTTCGAGTTCGGGCGGTGCGTGGTGCATCTCGCCGTGGACGATGCCGAGGTGCGGATGTGCACGGAGTTGCGCGGCAAAGCCTCGTGGTTTCTGCCGTTCAACAAGGGCTGGAACGATGGCGCGGGTAATCCACCCAACCCGGCCGGTCTGAAAACGGATTATCTCTGGAAGGAAGTCCTCACGCCGGGCAGCCTCACCAACATCCTCGAAAACTACGCGCAGATCGTGGAGGAGAAGAACGCCAAGACCGGGCGGAAGAAGCGCAAGCAGGTCTTCCCGCGCTACCATCAGCTCGACGTGGTGCATGCGGTTCTGGCGCACGTCTCGGCGCAGGGGCCGGGAGCGCGGTATCTCATCCAGCACTCGGCCGGCAGCGGCAAATCCAATTCCATCGCCTGGCTGGCGCATCAACTCATCGCGTTGAAGAAAGATGAGAAGGAGATTTTCGATTCCGTCATCGTGGTGACGGATCGCCGCATCCTCGACGACCAGATTCAGAAGACGGTCAAACAGTTCATGCAGGTGGGCGCGACGGTGGGGCACGCGGAACATTCCGGTGACTTGCGGAAGTTCATCGAGG
>CAIKAP010000041.1 GCA_903825435.1 uncultured Verrucomicrobiota bacterium | reverse complement strand
CGTCGGAGACAAATTGTCACTCCTTAAAACGTGTTCAAAACTCGTCAAAACTCGTAAAGGACACCTGTGTCCTTGACCCGTACTCCGTCCGTGTGTGAACCCGTGTGTCGCGATTGCGACGAGGGAGGTTTTGGGCGAGCACGGCCACTTGGCCGCGCGCAGCCCGTGAGCCGCGTGAGCGGCAAAACCGACCGAAGTCGGGGGTGTGAAAAGCACGGTGAACCACGATTAAACCCTTGTGAACAAAGGAGTATTCCCGATCACCACCTGTCCCCGCCGTGGGGATAGGTGTGGGGATACCCTATTTCGCCCTCACAAGGGGCGAAGTCCTTGAAAAAAAGTTCGAGCTGCGGTATAAAGGGGCACCAGCCTTCGCTCGCGCAAAGCGCGAGCTACGGCTGGCACGCCAGTCGTAGAAGGCTGTCCGCCGTAGCCTTGGCGAAGGCGGACTGGCACGCGAGTAAGTTTATGTACCACGTTTACATTCTCCGCAGCGTTTCTCATCCCGACAAGTACTACACCGGCTTTACTGAGGACGTGAAACAACGGCTCGCTGACCACAATGCAGGGCATTGCACCCACACTGCCAAGTTTCGCCCGTGGGAACTGGTCACCGCCATTTCATTTGCTGACCGGCAGAAGGCGCTCGACTTCGAGCGTTACCTCAAGACAGGTTCCGGACGCGCCTTCGCGGCGCGTCATTTTCGCTCTGGCTTCACTCGTCGTACCGGTGTCGTCACCCATTCGGAGAACAAGGGACCGGCTGGGAACCATTCCCGCTCACTCACGTTGACCGCCAGATAGACCGGCCCCGTCGGGTCCAGATAGACTGCCGCGCAATAGGGCAACCCCGCCAGTTGATCACTGAACAGATACAGCCCGTACACATTCGTGAACGGGCCGGACACATACGACGGCGGTTTCGCGGCCTTCCCCTCGTTCAACGCCGTCACCACCTCCGCGATCAACAACGGATCGCCGCTCTCTTTCTGCGCCGCCGGGCCGTCCGTTCGCGGGAACCGGATCTGCCGAAACGTTGCCGTCCGCCAGTCAAACGCTGGCCGTTGAATGTTCCGGAAAACTCCCAACGCCTGCATCGGCTCGACCAACCCCACATAATCCTTCGGGTCCAACCCCGGTATCACGACCAAATCCTCCCGTTCGCCGCCTTCGATCCCGCCGCCGGTGTGACCGATGACCTGCTCATTCGACGCGCCCGCGAAAATCAAGGCCGACTCCTCGTAATCGTGCACATAAACCGTCTCGCCCGAAGTCAACGTCGTCCGCCGGTAATGGGCGTGCGCCGAATCCGTCTGCTCCATCGTGTACACCGGCGACGAATCGCGCGATTCATTCAAACCGCAGCCGAACAGACCGAGTATCGTGACCGCCCCGACCACGAACCCCACCCTCGCAGAAACAAACATTAGCCGGTTCATTTGAATGCTTTCAGGATTTACCATGTAACTGCGCAACGGCAGATGCTCCAACCCATACCCACGGCATCACACTCATGATTTTGTCAGACTTCTCCAGATTGTGCTTGGCACAAAGAAGGCGGACATTGTCAGCCGTCAAGCTGCTGCCACCTTTCGAAAACGGAATATCGTGGTCATAATGCAAGTTCTCAGTCGCACCACATTGGACACACTTGCCACCGTCACGTTGCCATACCTCAATTTTGACGTGCGTAGGAATCAGACGCGTGTGCGCCAGTTCCACAATCCGTCCTAGCGGCTTCTTTTCGACAGGCATCAGATAAAACCTGAACACATTACGTTTGCCGTCGTTGACGATTTTTGCGTCGAGCAGTTCGAAGAACCCTTTGTACGACCAGACACCATCCCTGATTTTTTCATAAACTTTGACTAACTCCGGCTTCTTCGTGAATCCGCTCTTACAATCCTTAGCTGCACGAAAGAATTTGCCATTTTCCGTCCATCCACCACCCGGTAAAGTCAGCGGTTGATCAACAGCTTTTGGAATAGGGTTTTCCGTAGAACGAGGCACATCATGTCCTTCGTAAATCAGCGTGCCCGTATTTTTATCAATTGCGTCGGCATAAGGTGCACCGGGGCGAATCGACATCAAGAACACAGAGTAGCTCTTCGTGCGCCGGTAGTTCATGCCGCGTTGCAAATTTGCACCCTCGGCGCTCACCAAATCAGAATACTTAATGACGTCATCAACCTTCATGATTCGCTGATAAATTACCAGGTTACAGGAATGGCGTCCACACAACAGAGACTTGTGAATAAGATAAGTATCGGTGACGTTTTTCCGGTTGTGGGAAAAGTGCGGGGCGTTTGCTTTCTGCGTGGCTTGTGACATATTCCGCCAAACCAAAACCAAAGGAGAAATCATCATGGCATTGAAAATCGGCGATAAGGCACCAGACTTTGAATTGTCCTCCAAACAGGCGGACGGCATCAAAAAAATCAAACTCAGCGACAACGCCGGCAAGAAGAACACGCTGTTACTGTTCGTCCCGATGGCGTTCACGGGAGTTTGCACCAAGGAGTTTTGCGAAATCAGCGCTGGCCTCGGCCAGTACACCAGCCTCAACGCCGACGTGCTCGGCATCAGTGGTGATAATCCGTTCGCGCAGGAAGCTTGGGCGCAGAAGGAGAGAATCACGCTGACGTTGCTCAGCGATTACGAGCACAAGGTCGCCGCCGCTTACGGCTGCGCCTACGACAGTTTTCTGCCGCAGAAAAACCTCGGCATGGGCGGCGTGCCGAAGCGGAGCGCGTTCGTCGTGGACAAGACGGGCGTCATCCGTTACGCCGAAATCAACGACGATCCCGGCAAGCTGCCGAACTTCGACGCGATCAAGGCGTCCCTCGCGCAGTTGAAATAGCGCGGAAAAATCTTCCGCTTCACTTGCGAACGTGCGATGGCTGGCTATAATGCCAGTCCTATGCACTCTCTATTCCAATCGTTACAGACCTTTGACCTGACCGGCGGGCGGAAGGGACGTTTCTACTCGTTGCCCGCTCTTGAAACTGCCGGGGTCGGCAAGATTTCGCGGTTGCCGGTTTCGATTCGCATCGTCCTCGAATCCGTCCTGCGCAACGTGGACGGGCAGAAGGTTACCGAACGCGATGTCCGCACGCTCGCGAACTGGAACGCCAAGGCACCGGCAGCCGAAGAGATTCCGTTCATCGTCGCCCGTATTGTCCTTCAGGATTTCACTGGCGTGCCGCTGCTCGTTGACCTTGCGGCGATGCGTTCCGCTGTCCAACGTGCCGGCAAGGACCCAACACTCATCGAGCCGCTCGTGCCGGTAGACCTCGTGATTGACCATTCGGTGCAGACCGATTTCTTTGGTTCGGCTGACGCTTTCGGCCAGAACCTCGAACTCGAATTCAAACGAAACCGGGAACGCTACCAGTTCCTGAAATGGGGACAACAGGCATTCAAGACGTTCAAGGTCGTCCCGCCCAGCATCGGCATCATTCACCAAGTCAATCTGGAATACCTCGCCAAAGGCGTTCTCGCCAGCAACGACCTCTACTACCCCGACACGCTTGTCGGCACCGACTCGCACACCACGATGATCAACGGTCTCGGCATCGTCGGTTGGGGCGTCGGCGGCATCGAAGCCGAAGCTGGGATGCTCGGCCAACCGGTTTACTTCCTCACGCCGGAAGTTGTCGGCGTTCATCTCACCGGCGCGCTCCGCGAAGGCGTGACGGCAACCGACGCCGCATTACATCTCACTCAACTACTCCGCAAAGCCAAAGTCGTCGGAAAATTCGTCGAGTACTACGGCACCGGCGCCGCCGCGTTGCCGTTGGCCGACCGCGCCACCATCGCCAACATGGCTCCTGAATACGGCGCGACGATGGGCTTCTTCCCGGTTGACGACGAAACGCTCAACTACATGCGTGCCACCGGCCGCACCAATCAGGAAGTTGTCGCATTCGGTAACTATTTCAAAGCGCAACAGATGTTCGGGATGCCGAAAAAAGGTCAGATTGATTACAGCGTTGACCTCGAACTCGATCTCGCCACCGTTCAACCCAGCGTTGCCGGGCCAAAACGTCCGCAGGACCGAATCGAGTTACGCGAACTCAAACAGAAGTTCACCGAGTTGCTCCAGAAACCGGTCGCCGACGGCGGCTACGGCAAGACGCCCCCCAAGAGCGACGGTCTCACGCATGGCTCCGTCGTCATCGCCTCAATCACCAGTTGCACCAACACCTCCAACCCCGGCGTGATGCTCGCCGCCGGGTTGCTCGCGAAGAAAGCGGTGGCGCGCGGACTGAAAGTGCCTAGCCATGTCAAGACCTCGCTCGCGCCCGGCTCACGCATTGTCAGCGAATATCTCAACGCCACCGGACTGCAACCTCACCTCGATAAACTCGGTTTCCAAGTCGTTGGTTACGGATGCATGACCTGCATCGGCAACTCCGGGCCGCTCCCGCAGCCCATTGAAGATGCCATCATCAAGAACGACCTTGTCACCGCCAGCGTCCTCTCCGGCAACCGCAACTTCGAGGCGCGCGTCCACCAGCACGTCAAAGCCAACTTCCTCATGTCACCACCGCTCGTTGTCGCGTTCGCGTTGGCCGGGCGCGCTGATATTGACATGGCGAACGAGCCGATTGCCAACGGCGTTTATCTCCGCGACATTTGGCCGACGCAAGCAGAGATCCGCGATGCGATGGCCGCCGCGCTTAAGCCGGAAGTATTCCGTCGGCTCTACAAAGATTTCGCCAGCCAAAACCCGGCATGGAACGAAGTGCCCGCCTCCGTCGGTGCCGTTTACCAATGGGACGACAAGAGCACCTACATTCAGGAGCCGCCGTTCTTCACGAACTTCTCGATGCAAGCCGGCACCATCACCGAAATCAAAGGCGCGAAGGCGCTCGGGATCTTCGGCGACAGCGTCACCACCGACCACATCAGTCCTGCCGGTAACATTAAGAAGGATTCGCCTGCCGGAAAATTCCTCATCGTGAATGGCGTCACGCCCGCCGATTTCAACAGCTACGGCGCGCGGCGCGGCAACGACCGGGTGATGACGCGCGGCACGTTCGCCAACGTCCGCATCAAGAACCTCATGGTGCCCGGCACCGAAGGCGGCGTGACGAAATTGGGTGCGGAGACGTTGTCGATTTACGACGCTTCGATGAAACACCAACAGGCCGGTACGCCTCTCGTGATTTTCGCCGGGCAGGAATACGGCACCGGGAGCTCTCGCGACTGGGCGGCGAAAGGAACCCGGTTGCTTGGCGTGAAAGCGGTCGTCGCGCAAAGCTTCGAGCGAATTCACCGCAGCAATCTCGTCGGCATGGGCGTGTTGCCGTGCCAATTTAAGGACGGCACAACGGCGCAGACCCTTGGCTTGACCGGTGATGAGACCTTCGACATCGTCGGCCTGACCGACAAAATCCAGCCCCGTCAAGACCTCACATTCGTCATCCATCGCGCCGATGGAAAAGAAGCCCGTGTTCCGGTTATGCTCCGGATAGATACGCCCATCGAAATCGAGTACTACCGTCACGGCGGCATCCTGCCGTTCGTGCTACGGCAGTTGGCGTCGCGCAGCAAAAAGTAAGCGCGAGGCAGGTTCGGTTTTGCGTTCGACATGGCCTCTCAGGCGAAACGTGGCAACATAAGTCATTCTCCGTGTCAATTAACTCGACAAGCCAATTCGCCTCATTGGTCTAATACAAAATAGGCACATTGCGGATCACTATCAAATTCAAATACGATTGCGTGTGGAGACCATGTAAACCATTTCATGACTAATCGATTGGTGAGCACTAGCACGCCGTTCAACGGTTCGTTCTTCAACCAAGCGTCAATCCAATCTTTGGGATAAAGACAACGATACGGTGGAACACCGGTCTGGCACACAACGGCTTTCTCCGGAACGTCTTGTTCGGCAAGCGGACGGAAATGGGGAAGCATCGCAACAAGTCCCTGGGGAGTAAAGTGTTTGCCCCGATTCCATGGAAATGTCGCCACACAAAACACAGCTTCAGGTTTCGGCAATGGAAATGCACTAACATTTGGAGGTGGTTTGGGGCAGGCACGGCGGATCGGAGAAGTTTTCGCCATCCGATAGAATGTGGAATGGTTGGAAGAATCGGTGAGGTCCAGATAATTCGACGAACGCGTGTTGTAGAAGAGCGCGGTCTTGTCCCGAAGCACGATTACTCCCGATTGATAGGCATCGGCGTCCTTGTGCAATGGATGATAGTCTTTGATATGGTCGAAATCATTAACCTCTTTATAAAAGGGAAGGGCTGAAAAAATCTCGTCCACCGAAATGTAGTTGGTACCCAATGACGAAATGGTAAAAATTTCTGCCTGTGTCGGCAAAGCAGCAAGGACAGTGGATGAATTTGCGACAAAGCCGACTAAAAACAGGATCCCCAAGGCCACGGTCACAATCAACCCTTCATTTGTCCACGATGGTGAACATCACTTCGGCTTCGCTGACAACTTCGTCGCCGACTTTGCAGACGCCTTGAGCTTTGCCGATTTTGCCGCGCATCTTGCCCATCGTCACTTCAATGATCAGTTGGTCACCGGGACGAACGGGCTTGCGCCACTTGACGTTGTTGGCACTCATAAAATAGGCAACTTTGCCCGCGTTCTCGCCGGGGCGCATCATCAGGACACCGGCGACCTGCGCCATCGCTTCGAGCTGCAACACGCCGGGCATGATCGGGTGACCGGGGAAATGGCCTTGAAAAAACGGCTCGTTGACCGTGACGTTCTTCAGTGCTACGACTTTGTCGGCTTCGACTTTGAGGACGCGGTCAACCATGAGGAATGGATATCGGTGCGGCAAAATTCCGAGTACACCCATAATATCGAACGCGATCTCCTTGCTCGGCATCGCTGGCATTACGGGCACGAACGGTTCGGCAACGACCGGCTTGGCTTTTTCCATCGCCTTCGTGAGCGCCTTGGTCAACTCGGCGTTGAGAGCGTGACTCGGGCGGACGACGACGATGTGCGCGGCGAGTGGCGCGCCGAGCAGCGTGAGGTCGCCAACGATGTCGAGAATTTTGTGACGGACAAACTCGTCGCGGAACCGCAACGGCTCGGTCGCGAGGATGGTTTCGTTGCGAATGAGGACGGCGTTTTCGAGACTCCCGCCTTTGATGAGACCTTTGTCCATCAGGTAATGCAGGTCCTCGAAGAACGCGAACGTGCGGGCGCCGGATAGTTGCGTTTCAAATGTCTCCGGCGTGATCGCGAGGCTCAGGTACTGAGCGTCGAGACCGGGCTTGCCGTACTGGATGGTGCAGCTGACGCGCAGATGATCGCTCGGCAACACGATTGCCAGCGCGCCGTCCTTCTCGACAAAGAGCGGTTGTTGCGGCGCGAACGTTTCGCGTTTGCCTTCCTGCGGCTGGATACCGGCTTCGTGAATCATCCGCACGAATTCCTTCGAGCTGCCGTCGGCAACCGGCGGCTCGTTGCCGTCCAACTCGATCAACACGTTATCAATGCTGAATGCGTTCAACGCCGCCAGCACGTGCTCGACGGTGTGCACGGCGACGTTGCCCGACTGGATCGTCGTCCAGCGCGTCACATCGCCGAGATTGGCGGCGAGTGGCTCGACAACCGGTTTGGTCTCCAAGTCGGCCCGCATAAATTTGATGCCGTGGTCCACCGGTGCAGGCTTCCACGTCATACTGACCTTATTGCCAGTGTGGATGCCGATGCCGGAAAAACTGACGGCGCGTTTGATGGTCTGCTGTTGTTTCACCATGCGCGAGCTTGTAACACACCGCCATTTCGCTTGGCAAGCGGCGATACCGGACACAATCCGCCATGAACAGACTAGCCCTCGCCTTTTTTGCCGTCTGCCTCACCGCTTTTCCCGTCAACGCCCAGACCATCAAGATCGTTTCCAGCCTCCCGCGCACCGGCAGCGCCAACTCGCAAAGCAGCAGTATCGTCAACGGCATCCAACTCGCCATCGAAGAAATCGGCGTCACCGTTGCCGGTTACAAGATCGCCTACCATCACAAGGAAAGCCGCGCCGCAAGTGCGGCCTTCTGATTTTGTGACATTCACGCCGCCGGAACAAAACCGGAACATGGGCTTTTTCCTTGAGCGGGATAGAAGCGACCGCTACACTGTCACGCCATGCCTGAGGACAAAGGCCAATTTGATGTAGCGTATGTAGCGCACTTGGCGCGGTTGCAGTTGACCGACGCGGAGATGACACAATTCTCCTCCCAGCTTCAAAACATCCTCTCCTACGTGACCAAGCTCAATGAACTCGACGTGTCGAATGTCGAGCCGACGGCCCACGCGGTACCGTTGACCAACGTGTTGCGCAAGGACGAGGCGCGTCCGTCCATCGACCGGGAGCGCGTGCTCGCAAACGCGCCGGAAACCGCGCGCGACCTGTTCATCATGCCGAAGATTGTCGAATGAGCCTCCACACTCTCACTGTCTGCCAGCTCCGCGACAAGATCCGCACCGGTGAAGTGTCGTCGCGCGAGGCGACGCAGTCGTTGCTAAACCGGATTGCATCGGTGGACGGCAAGGTGAAGGCGTACAACTGGCTGAATGCCGACAACGCGTTGGCGCAGGCTGACGCCGCAAAGAAAGGCGGCGTGCTCGCTGGTGTGCCGGTGGCCATCAAGGACGTGATCAACGTGGACGGCCAGCCGTGCACGTGCGCGTCGAAGATTCTCCAAGGTTACGTTGCACCGTACGACGCCACCGTCATCCGCAAACTGCGCGAGGCAGGCGCGATTCTCGTCGGCCGCACCAACATGGACGAGTTTGCGATGGGCAGCTCGACGGAAAACTCGTCGTGGGGTACGACGTGCAACCCGTGGGATTTGACGCGTATCCCCGGTGGTTCAAGCGGTGGCAGCGCCGCCGCGGTCGCCGCGGATGAAGCATTCGCTGCCCTCGGCAGCGACACCGGCGGCTCCATCCGCCAGCCGGCGGCGTTGTGCGGGTGCGTGGGATTGAAGCCGACGTACGGACGAGTGTCGCGGTACGGACTGGTGGCGTTCGCGTCGTCACTCGACCAGATCGGGTCGTTCACGAAGGATGTGCGCGACGCGGCGTTGTTGCTCAGCGTGATTTCAGGACACGATCCGATGGATTCAACGAGCGTGCCGCGGCCGGTGCCGGATTACGTTGCGGCGTTGGAACGCGGCGTGAAGGGGCTGCGGATTGGGTTGCCGAAGGAGTATTTCATCCCCGGCATGGATCGCGAAGTCGAGGCGGCGGTGCGGGCGGCGATTGCAAAACTTGTGTCGCTCGGTGCGGAGGTGGTGGAAATTTCGTTGCCGCACACCGACTACGCGGTGGCGGTCTATTATTTGATCGCGACCGCGGAAGCGAGCGCCAACTTGGCGCGGTTCGACGGCGTCCGGTACGGCGCGCGCGTGAAGGGCGAGGACGTGATTGACACGTACGGCAAGACGCGAGGTTCCGGTTTTGGTCCGGAGGTGAAGCGCCGTATTATTCTCGGCACGTACGCGCTGAGCGCGGGCTACTACGACGCCTATTATCTGCGGGCGCAGAAGGTGCGGACGTTGATCCGTCAGGATTTCGAGAAGGCGTTCGCGAAGTGCGACGTGATTGTGACGCCGACGACACCGGAAGTGGCGTTCAAGGCCGGTGAGAAATCGGGCGATCCGCTGAAGATGTATCTGTCGGATATTTTCACCATCAGCGTCAATCTTGCCGGTAATTGCGGTGTGAGCATTCCGTGCGGATTTGCGCACAAGTTGCCAATCGGTTTGCAGATCATCGGCAAGGCGTTTGACGAGGAGACGGTCTTGCGGACGGCGTACGCTTACGAGCAGGCGACGGCGTGGCACAAGGAAAGGCCTGTGCTGTGATGGAATACGAGGCGGTCATCGGCCTGGAGGTCCACGTCCAACTCAAGACGCAGAGCAAGATGTTCTGCGGGTGCGCAACAGCGTTTGGGGCGGAACCGAATACGCTGGTCTGCCCGGTGTGCCTCGGCTATCCAGGTGTGTTGCCGGTGATGAATGAGGAGGCGGTGCGGAAGACAATTCTGTCGGGGTTGATGCTGGGCTGTGAGATTGCGCGGTTCAGCAAGTGGGATCGGAAAAATTACTTCTATCCGGATATGCCGAAGAACTACCAGATTTCGCAGTACGACCTGCCGTTGTGCATAGGCGGCGCGGTGGCGATTCCGGGGAAGAAACTCGGCATCACGCGCATCCACTTGGAAGAGGATGTGGCGAAGAGTTTTCATTACGAGACGACCAGCGGCGTGGATTTCAACCGGGCGGGGACGCCGTTGATGGAGATTGTGAGCGAGCCGGATATGCGGACGACGGAGGAGGCGTTTGCGTATTTGACGGCGTTGAAGGAGGTGCTGATCGGCGGCGGAGTGAGCGATTGCGACATGGAGAAGGGACAACTGCGTTGCGACGCGAATGTGTCGGTGCGGCCGGTCGGGCAGAAGGCATTTGGGGAGAAGATCGAAATCAAGAACATGAACTCGATCTCGGGTGTGCGTCGGGCATTGGCATACGAGATTCAGCGTCAGATTGCGGCGGCAAAACGCGGGGAGAAGATGGTCCAAGAGACGCGGCGTTGGGACGATGAGGCGGGGGTGACGAGCGTGATGCGGACGAAGGAGCATGCGCACGATTACCGGTACTTCCCTGAACCCGACCTGATGCCGGTGGTGGTGAGCGAGGCTTGGTTGGCGGAGATTCGTAGCGCGGTGCCGGAGTTGCCGGAGGCGAAGCGCAAGCGGTTTGTGGAGCAGTACGGCTTGCCGGAGTACGACGCGGAGGTGTTGGTGGCGGACGCGGCGGTGGCAGCGTACTACGAGCAGGCGGCAGCGGGATCGAAGAATCCGAAGGCAATCTCGAACTGGGTGATGACAGAGTTGCTGGGCAAGTTCGCCGACAACAAGATTGCGCCGTTGCAGTTAGCGGAACTGGTCGCTGCGATTGACGGCGGCCAGATCAGCGGCAAGATGGCAAAAGACGTGTTCGCTGAGATGTTCGCCACTGGCAAAGGTGCGACGGTTATCATTAAGGAGAAGGGGTTGGTCCAGGTGAGCGACGCGGGGGCGTTGGAGGTGTTGGCGGAGCAGGCGATTGCGGCGAATCCGAAGTCGGTGGCCGACTATAGGGCGGGTAATGCATCCGCCATCAATTTTCTGAAGGGACAGGTCATGAAACTCAGCAAAGGCAAGGCAAATCCCCAACTGGTCGGGGAGATACTGGCGCGGAAATTGCAGGCATGACCTTGACGTGGTGAGAAGCGGACGTTAAGCTGCCAGCACTCTCAAGAAGGATATGCTCGCACAAGACGAATACGTCGTTGAGATTCTCCGGGATTTTGGCCTGGTCAACAACGACGAGATTGCTCAGGCCCGCGACACCGCGAAGGCGCAGGAGATTGGTGTCTTGGAGGCTCTCATCAAGGCCGGTCACATCACCGAGGCCGATGTTACCAAATGCTTGGCCAGCCAGTTCGGAATGGACGTCGTCAGCTTGGTTGAGCACACGGTGTCCGACGACGTGCTTGCGATGGTGCCGCGCCAGATTGCCCGCCGTTACAAGATCATACCGTTTTCCAAGCACAACAACACCCTGACGGTGGCCATCGGCGATCCGATGGACGTCGAGACCATTGACAGTCTGCGCTACATCCTCAAGGTTAACGTCGAGACGGTCGTCGCCTCCAAAGCGGACATCGCGGCGGCGCTCAATCGTTACTACGGCACTGCAGACGACGCGGTCGAAAGCATGCTACAGGAAATCACCGAGGGCGAGATTGACCTCGAAGTCGTTAAGACCGACCAGCACCTCGAAGAGCCAACAGAGAGCGACGTCGACGCGCCAATCATCAAACTGGTCGGCCTATTGATCATGGAAGCCTACCGCAACCGGGCCAGCGACATCCACATCGAGCCGCTAGAGAAACGCCTCCGCGTCCGCTATCGCATTGACGGCATGCTCCACGAAGTGGACAACCCGCCAAAGCGCCTCCAGCCCGCCATCATCAGCCGTCTGAAAATCATGGCCAACATGAGCATCGCCGAGAAACGCGTCCCGCAGGACGGCCGCATCCAGATTCCCGTCATGGGCCGCGTCCTCGACCTGCGCGTCTCCTGCCTGCCGACCAACCACGGCGAGAGCATCGTCATGCGTATCCTCGATAAATCGAGTCTACTGCTTGGCTTGGGCGACCTCGGTTTCTTCTCCGACCAGCAGGAGGTCATGAACCGCCTGATCTCGCTGCCCGACGGTGTCTTCCTCGTCACCGGCCCCACCGGTTCCGGCAAGACCACCACCCTCTACGCCTGCCTCAACTCCATCAACCGGCCCGACCGCAAAATCATCACTGTTGAAGACCCCGTCGAATACCAACTGAGCGGCATCAATCAGGTCCAAGTCAACGCCGACATCAACCTCACCTTTGCGGCCGCCTTGCGCTCCATTTTGCGCCAAGCGCCTAACATCATCATGATTGGCGAAATCCGCGACTTGGAGACCGCCAACATCGCCGTCCAAGCATCATTGACCGGCCACTTGGTTTTTTCCACGCTTCACACTAACGACGCCCCATCGGCCGTCACGCGCCTCATTGACATAGGCGTCAAACCGTTCTTGGTTGCCTCCTCCTGTCGCGCAATCATGGCGCAACGGCTGGTCCGCAAACTCTGCCAGAAATGCAAGGAACCATACACGCCCACCGCCTACGAGATGCAGGTCCTCAAGCTCGACCCACGCGAACTGGAGAAGACCACCATCTTCCGCGGACGTGGCTGCCCCGAATGCGCCAAGACCGGCTACCGCGGACGCACAGGCGTCTATGAGATTTTTGAGTTGACCGACGAAGTACGGCAAATGGTTTACGAACGCGTGCCGTCTAACGTCCTGCGCGCCCGCGCCCGCGAAATAGGCATGCGGACATTGCGCGAAGACGGCGTCCGCAAGATCATGGCGGGCGTCACAACACCCGAAGAAGTCATTTCCATCACCCAAGGCGACGAGAACTAACGGAGGAACACATAATGCCAGCCCACATGGATGAACTATTGGCGATCATAGTTGAGGAAGGCGGCTCTGACCTGCATCTCCGCGTCGGTGTACCACCCGTCATCCGCTTGCACGGCAGATTGGTACCACTCGATTTACCTGCGTTGGAACCGGAAGACACCGAAACGCTGATGAAGGCCATCACCTCTGAGGCGCATATTCAAAAAGTCCGCGAACAGGGTGGCACCGATTTTGGGTTCGCCTACGAAGACAAAGCCAGGTTCCGCGTCAGCGTCTTCAAGGAACGCGGTAACCATGGCCTAGTCCTCCGCCAGATTCCCAACAAGCTTCTCTCGCTGGAACAGATCGGCCTGCCACCCTCGACTAAGGATCTGCTGTACAAGCCGCGCGGATTGGTTCTCGTGACCGGACCGACCGGCTCCGGCAAAACCACCACGCTGGCCTCCATGCTCGACATCATCAACACCGAGCGCGACTGCCACATCATCACCATCGAAGACCCCATCGAGTACTACCATCGCCACAAGAAAAGCATCGTCACCCAGCGCGAGATCGGCGTGGACGTGACTAACTTCGCCGAGGCGTTGCGCCGTGGCCTGCGTCAGGACCCTGACGTCATCCTCGTTGGCGAAATGCGCGACCTCGAAACGATGGAAGCTGCCATCACCGCCGCCGAAACTGGCCATCTCGTTTTTGCCACGTTGCACACCACTGGCGCCGCGCGCACCGTAGATCGCATTGTAGACGCCTTTCCAACCAGCCAACAGGAACAGATCCGCACCCAGCTCGCCTCCTCCATCGTCGCAGTCATCTCACAGTTACTCCTAGTCCGCGCCGACACCAAAGGCCGCATCGCCGCTTTCGAGATCATGATCTCCACCCCTTCGATCCAGGCCCTCATCCGCGATAACAAGACCTTTCGAATCACTTCCGACATCCAGACCGGCGCCAAGTTCGGCATGGTAACGCTCGACTCCAACCTCATGAGCCTTTACGAGAAAGGCTACATCACCTACGGCGACCTCATCACCAAAGCGCAGGACCCGCAGTCCATAGTCGCCAAACTCCAAGGAGAAGACGGGCGCAAACACTAAGCCATGCACGAGAACGAAGCCATCATCCTTAGTGAGATCAACAGCGAACGCCACTTGATCCCGACGGATCAGTTTACCGCGGTTCAGGAGGAACACACCCGCACCGGCAAATCGCTTTTCAACATCATCACCGACTTCGGCCTCGTCTCCGAGGACCAGTTACTTCAGGCCGTCGCCGACCACCTGAATCTGGAGTACATCAGCCTGGATGCGACCGAGCTTTCTCCCAGCGCCCTCAACGCTATGCCGTCCAGTGTCGCCCGCATGTACGGTGCCGTCCCCGTCGCACTTACCGGCAACAACATCATGGTCGCCGTCCTCGACCCGTTCAACCCGCACCTCGTCGAGGAACTCTCCTTCGTCCTCGGCAAGGACGTCCAGTTGCTCGTTGCGCCCCGCAAGCAGATCGAGGAAGTCATCGCCCGCCATTTCAGCGAGGAAAGCGGCTCGCTCAAGCAGGTCCTTGAGGACATGGAAACCGAGCTGGCTAAGGACAAGGACCTCATGCTCGCCCTCGACAAGGCCAGCATCGGCGGTGCCGCCCTCGAAGAGGTCGCCAATCAGGCCCCCATCGTCCGTTTCGTCAACCTCATCCTTTTCCAAGCCATTCAGGACCGTGCTAGCGACATCCATTTTGAGCCGTTCGAGGAAGAATTCAAAATCCGCTACCGCGTGGACGGCGCTCTCTACGAAATGGCGCCGCCCCCCAAACACCTCGCCTTGCCGGTCATCTCCCGCATCAAGGTCATGGCTAACCTCAACATCGCCGAGCGCCGCCTCCCGCAAGACGGACGCATTCAGCTCGGCGTCGCCGGCCGCCAAGTGGACCTGCGCGTCTCGACGTTACCGACACAGTTCGGCGAATCCGTCGTGCTCCGCGTCCTTGACCGCAGCGTCGTCAATCTCGAACTCGAAAAACTCGGCTTGCCCAAGGAAATCAGCGAAAAACTCCTCGAACTTATCCGCATCCCCAACGGCATCGTCATCGTCACCGGCCCCACCGGCTCCGGCAAGACCACCACACTTTACTCCTGCCTCAAACGCATCAACACCGTGGATCTCAAGCTACTCACCGCCGAGGACCCCGTCGAGTACGACATCGAAGGCATCATGCAAGTGCCGATTAATGAAGCCATCGGACTGACATTTGCTCGCGCCCTGCGATCGTTCCTGCGCCAAGACCCCGACGTCATCCTCGTCGGTGAAATGCGCGATCTGGAGACCGGCCAGATCGCGATTCAAGCCTCGCTCACCGGCCACCTCGTCTTCACCACGCTCCACACCAACGACGCCCCCGGCGCTATCACCCGCATGATTGACATGGGCGTCGAGCCGTTCCTGATTACCTCCACCCTACAGGCAATCCTGGCCCAACGCCTCGTGCGTACCGTCTGCAAGAAATGCCGGATCGCCTACGAACCGACCGAAGCCGTACTCCGCCAGTGCGGCCTTACGCCTTCCGAAATCGCCGGCCGTCCGTTCTACTACGGCAAAGGCTGCGCCGAATGCAACCAGACCGGCTACCGCGGACGCAAGGGCCTGTTTGAGCTCATGATCATCTCCGAGCCGCTCCGCGAACTCATCAACCAACTCGCTCCCTCCGGAGTCATGCGTGCCCGCGCACTCGAACTGGGCATGCGCACCTTGCGCGAGGACGGCATCCGAAATATTTTGGATGGCAATACGACCGTCGAAGAAGTATTGAAGTACACCTGAGGACCATAATGCCAAAGTTCAACTACACTGCTTTCGATGCCAAGGGCAAGGAAATCAATGGCTCCGTTGAAGCCGCCAACTCGCAGGAAGCCATCGGCCGAGTCCGCGAGAAGGGCTTATTCCCCTCCAACGTCACCGAGGACGGCAAAGAAAGGACCAAAAAAACACGCAAAGGCGATGATCCCTCCTCGACCTCTCCCACTGTCGCCAGGACGCAGAAGAAGAGCCTCGGCCAGATCGAGATCCCGTTCCTAACACCTACTACTGTTAAGTCCAAGATCCTCACCGCCTTTACGCGCCAGTTGGCGACGCTCATTGACGCCGGCTTGCCGCTGGTGCGCGGCCTCAATGTTCTTCACAAACAGGAAAGCAACGTCGTTCTCAAGCGCACCACCCTCAAGCTCATCGAGTCCATCGAAGGCGGCAGCACTTTCAGCGAAGCACTTGCGCAACACCCGAAAATTTTCAATCGCCTTTACGTTAACATGGTCCGAGCCGGCGAAGCCGGCGGCGTGCTCGACGTGACATTGATGCGCTTGGCCGACTTTCAGGAAAAAGCTCAGAAAATCAAGAACAAGGTCATCGCCGCAATGGTTTACCCATCGGTCGTCATGTTCGTCGCCGTGGGCATCCTGATCTTCCTGATGACATTCATCATCCCGAAGTTTCAGGAGATCTTTAAGGACCTCCTCGAAGGCAAGGAACTGCCGGGCCTGACACTTTTCGTCATGGGTGTCAGCAAGATCGTCAAGGAGCAATTCCTCCTAGTGGCGGGCGTACTAGTCGGGTTGTTTTTTCTGATCAAGCTGCTGGTGAAACTGGAGAAAGGCCGCTATCTCATGGATAAAGTGAAACTGAACGCGCCGCTTTTCGGCCAGTTGATCCGCAAGGTCGCTATTGCCCGTTTCACCCGTACGCTCGGCACACTGATCTCCAGCGGCGTTCCGATTCTTCAGGCGCTGAACATCGTCAAGGAAACTGCCAACAACGCTGTCGTGGCCAAGGCGATCGTCCACGTACACGATTCCGTCAAGGAAGGCGAACGCATCACCCAGCCACTGGAAGCTTCCGGGGTCTTTCCGCCGATGGTCATCGGCATGGTGGACGTCGGAGAGGAAACCGGTGCCCTGCCTGACATGCTCATGAAAGTCGCCGACGTTTTTGAGGACGAGGTGGACAACGCCGTCGGCGCGCTCACCTCACTGCTGGAGCCAATCATGATTGTGTTTCTCGCGGTCGTCGTCGGCACCATCGTCATTGCCATGTTCCTACCCTTGATCTCCGTGATTCAGACCATGAGCAGCGGCGCCGGCAAGTAATCACAGATCCAATAACAATTCGCCGCGGACGGATTGTTTTTCCAGTTCGGCCAGCAACGAGTGGAATCCGTACCGCTTGTACAGCTCTTTGAGTTGGTTTTGTTCCGGCGGCTGGACCTTTAACGTCTCCAACGACCACGGCAGCGCCAGATCTGTCTCCAGACGGATCAACCCGCGATTCAGACTTAACCGCTCTCCTGCCCCCAGCACCGACGCACGCAGCTTCGGCTTGTCCAGCGTGCTGGCGCGCGCCAGTAATTCGTCCACGGTCCCATACCGGCCCAACAGTTCAGCGGCGGTCTTCGGGCCAATACCAGGGACGCCGGGGATATTGTCCACGTTGTCGCCGACGAGGCTGAGGTAGTCCACAATTTGTTCCGGTTTCACACCGTACCGGGCAACAACGCCCGCGGCGTCCAGCGGCTCGGCGTCAGCGGTGTCGGAGCGCAGCAGACGGATGCGCGGACTGACAATCTGAAAGAAGTCTTTATCTTGACTGGCGATAAGGACATCGCAATGTTTTCCCGCCGCTTGCACGGCGAGCGTGGCGATGATGTCGTCGGCCTCCTCGCCCTCGATCCCTGCGATGAGCAACCGCAACGCCTTGATGATTTCGCGGATACCGGGCAGTTGTGCTTCCAGTGGCGCCGGCGTATGCGGACGTTGTTCCTTGTAAGACGGCAACAACGCTAGACGACGGTGCGGGGCACCGCAGTCGAAGACAATGGCGCAATGGCTGGGCGACTGCGTGGCAAGAAGTTTGCGAAGCATCTTCGTGAATCCGAGGATGGCGTTGACGGGTGTGCCGTCGGGGGCGTTGAGGGAACGGATAGCGTAAAAGGCGCGGTAGATCAACGAGAAGGCGTCAACCAACAAGAGTTTATCGCTCATGGTGGCGTGAAGGCTACCACAAATCAGGACCAAACAACAGGGGCGGATCTTTCGTTCCGCCCCCGTGTGGAAGGTGCGACCTTGGTCACTTCATCAGAGACGGTTCGGTACCGTGAATTGCATTACCCATGGGGTCAATACGGAAGCCCGGTGTATCGGGACGATGGATGAGGTTACCGGCTGGGTCAATCAAGCGGGCGGTCACAAAGACCAGTAGATTGCGTTTGACGCGGTTGCTGGCCTTGCTGCGGAAGAGGCGTCCAAGGAACGGAATGTCGCCAAGGAACGGAACTTTGTCGTCAATTTTTGAGACTTCTTCTTTGATCAAGCCGCCGAGCACCACGGTTTGACCGTCCCAGATGACGACACTGGTGGTCAGATTGCGGGTCTCGAACAGCGGCTGCCAGATCTTGTAGGTTTGCGACCCAAGAGAACCAAAGCTTACGTCAGGGCTGTAGTCGAGCATGCCAAGAAATGCCGAGACTTCAGGTACCAATGTCATATTGATGGTGTAGCCATCGGCTCCGACGGTTGGAGTGACGTTCAGAATAACACCAATTTCGCGCGTCTTAAATGCGGTGGGGACTGACGGAGTCGGAATGACGATACTATTACCAGTACCGCCGCCGCCGCTTCCCGCTTGAGGCTGGGAGAACTCAGATGGATAGATAAACTCCTGAACGACGCGGATCTGGGCTTGCGCGCCACTGATGGTCGTAACCTTGGGCGCGGAGAGCACGTCTGAACTTTGTTTTTGGCTAAGTGCGTTAACGATCAGCCCGAGCTGTGCACCGTTGAGAACGCCGCTGAAACTTGCGGCTCCATCCTGAACGCTGGAGGCGCTGCTGCCACCAACAAGCAGGGAGCTAACCGCGTTGCCCCCGAATATATTGGCGCCGCGCAAACCCTGCGTAATCGAGTTGGTGGTGCTGGTGACGCCAGCGCTGCCGGGGCTCATGTTCTGACCGCCGCCTTGGATCTGGCTAAGGCCGTACCTGCCGGGATTCGCAAACGGCATATTGCCCAAGCTCCACTGAAAGCCGAGTTCATCGAGGTCGGTTTGGTTGATTTCAACGAACTTAGCTTCGATTTCGACCTGTGTGGGTACGACGTTAAATGTCGCCAGCACGCGCTCGAATATCTCCAAGTTCTCAGGCGTATTGCGCACATAAATAGTACGGGCGCGCTCAAAGTAGGTGAGGCTGGAACCAGTCGGGAACGGCACGCCAGCGTTTATGAAGAATGTCTTCAATTCTTCCGTACTGCCAGCGCCACCGGGAGCGGGAGCCGCAGCAACGGGATTGGCTGCGGCGCCTGGGGTCACAGGCCCCAACTGTGGCTGCTGCATAGGAGTCGCACCGGACAGAAGCGACTTGATTGCATCGGGACTGACGTTATAGGGACGGCTAACCAACTCGCCTTCCACAGCGTCGGACGGCAACAAGACGACAGCAGAGGCTTCGACGCGGTACTTCAACCCAGCCAGCGAGGTGATGTACTTGAGGGCTTGGTCCATCGGGACATTGCGCAAGGAAAGGGTGATGGTTTTACCTCCACCAGCAGGAGCAGCACCGGGTACTGCTGGTTCTGCACCGGGAGCGACTGGCGCTGGGGCCGGGGGAGCGCCTCCTCCGACCGTACGAGCAACTTCGGGACCGAGGACGATGTTGACGCCTTCTTTTGGATCTTCGGGATCGTACTTCTGGCTTTCTTTGCTGAGGAACTGGACGACGTCGCTGATGGCGGCTTCACGGAAGCTGACTTCCGGAAACTTGATGGCGCGAAGTTTGCGCTCGATCTTTTCCCTGTCACTGGCGCTAGCAACGATGGGCGTCCCGGTAGCTTTCTCAGGCATCTTGACTTCGCCGCCAACGGTGGGAATCCATGCTTCTGTCACTTGCCAGAGGCGTTGGCGACGGATGGCGTCGCTTCCCTCGGTGGCAACCTCAAGGCGCTGGCTGTTAAGTTCCTGAAGATTCTTGTAAGCGTCTTCGTTGTAGTGGTCAATCAGGAGGACCTGTTTGTAGCGTTTTTCGGATTCGTCATACTGACCGGAATTCATGAGGATGCGGCCTTCCCGGAACAGCTTGCGAATCTCATCTTGTTTGGCTTCGAACTCAGGGGTTCGGGCCAAGTTGGGTGGTTCAATGCTGGCTTTCGGTTTCTTACCTTCGAGTGCGACGCGCTCAGCTTTGGCGGCGGTGTCGTGTTCATCGACTTTGAGTTTAACGATGATGTTTTCGGCGGCGCGGTTGCTCGGCTCGTATTCGAGAGCTTTTTTGGCGAGTTGTTTGGCTTTTTCCTTGTCACCAGCTCGCAGAGCGGCGTCGGCTATGCGTTCGTAGCAATCGCTGAGGCCTCGGACGGCACGGTCGTAGTCCACTTCGGCGGCGTCAGCACGAGGGAGCATCTTGAGCGCCTGTTCGAACTTGGGAATGGCGGCTTCGTACTTGGCATCGTAATACAGCTTCAACCCTTCGCCAATCCATTGCTGTCCAACAATCTGGGCTTCCTGACGCCGTACAGATTCTTCCTTGAGCGTCCGAGTCGCAGGAGAGGTGGTTACAGGTTCGGAAGCGGCGACGGTGGAAGCGGGTTTGGGGGCGATGGCGGGAGCAGCGACGACTTCGGGTGTGGGATTCGTGGAAGCTGGACGTGCGGGGCCGAAGTTGGTAGTCAGTGCCAAAAGGTCTTGCTCATCGCAAAAACCGGCATGGGCAAGGCACAAACCGCTCGCCAGAAGGGCCGTGTATACTTTTCTCATGAATACGTTCTCCTTTTTCACTTTCTCTCTCGCATCAGCTGCGTGGTTTCTAAAAACACTATCCCTCACCCCACACCGTATTATGTCTTCCTATCGTGGCACAACCGGCATTGGTGAGAGAGTTTGCTTCCTCCCAGATTTCGTGTCCTGAATTATCACTTCTCTGTCATCGATGTCAATGACTTTGTAGGTCTTGTCGCCGGATTCAAAGGTTTCGCCAAGGGACAATTTGACAGGCGCAATTTTATCCTGGCACTGGATGCGGGCGTACCGTTTCGGATAGGTGGCAGTCTTACCAAGAACAAGGACGATAGGATCTTCACCTTCGTGTTTGACGGTGAGTTCAGAATCGTCCCGTTCCACGGGTTTATTAATACCGGGCACATCGACTATGTCTATCTTGTGATGGAACTTACTGATTACGTAGCCGGTCCTCCCATGACGGTCGGCAACTTCCGCCCCAACTTCTTCAATGAAAAAGCTGCGGTTCTCGGTAAGGAAATTGACTTGAAAATTACGTCCGTTGTTAACCTTTGCGTCCCAGACGTAGGCTTTGAATTTGAGAGCGAACGGCCGTCGTACAACGCTATCGAGCGTGATCGATGGGGGCGGGACCAAATCAGGCACGTCTTTAGGGATGACTGCGGCTTTTACCGGGACTGGCGGAAACAGCAAAGCCGCGTTGGGGTTGATCCATCGGGGAGGAGACTTGAGAGTTAAAACGGCATTGCTATAAGGACTAAGATTGACATCCGTGGCGATCGGTTTGTTTCCCGGTTGGGGTAGAGAGGGGGCGATGGCGATGCTCTTGATCATGAAAGCCAGCACTGTCGCCACGACAATCAGCAGCACCAGGGCGCCGGCGAGGAGGATCTTTTCGTAGAATTTCTTGAGCCAGTCCATCGTCAACAGTTCCATGTCATGGGGCCGTGGGCGCCGTGTCTTTCGATGGCAGACGCTCAATGTCAATGAAATCCAGACGCACTTTGACGCTCAGCCGCGGCGGACGATCGGGCGCTGCCAGTTTTTGGGTTGTTTCGACGGAGGATGCTACCGGACCTTCGGGTGCCTCTGTCGCGTCGGTATTTTTTTGGAGGACTTCCTGTTCCATGGTGACAAGACGAACGATAAAGAAAGTGTCGGCAGTAGCGATGTTATTGAGGAGGGCTTGCAGGGATTTGGCGCTACAGGCAAACTGTAATTCGAACGGCATGGAGATGTAGTGTTCTTGCGGATGGCTGACAAGCAAATCAGGGAGGGCGTCCTCACTGAGCGCAAGGCCAGCGGGCACGGGTTCTACCTCGACACGCTTGATGGCGTTGATCTGTTCGACCCCGCTCTTAATCATGATGGCGGTGAGTCTTCGGACGACGATCAGTTGTTTGCCGAGGTGTTCCAACATCACAGGAGGGAGGTTCTTTTGCGGCACGGTGGTGGCGTAGCGCTTGAAACCGAACCTGAAATCCTTTGGGATGACGATCTTGGCCTTCTCCATATCACCTTCCATTTTTGCTACTTCCTTGCGTAGGTGTTGCGCCAATTCAATGTTGCTGCTGGCGAACTTTGAGTCATAGGAACTAAATCCGTTGGTACAGATGACGAATCGCTGCAGTTCGTGTAATGCCTCTTTAAGGCGTGTGCAATTTACAATGGCACATTTGAGGTTAGTAGTGGTCGGAATAGGGTTATTGTTTAGCAATAGTTCGAGTTGCGTCAGTTTCTCGACGAGGTTGGTCTTAGTCTGCTTGTAGGTGTCGGACTTTCCCCACAAGTACCAACTGAGCGCACCGAGCGCCGTAACGAATACCACCACAAATGCCAGCAGTAGTCTGTTCTCTTTAAGCCAGCGAGTGATCATATCAGTATTTGATCGGTTTAACCAGTTTCGCGCGCAGGGTGAAGGTGAACACGGCTTTCCGTACCATTTCCGGGGCCACTTCCATCTCGACGCCATCCTTCTCAAAGAATGGGGAGCTGCGAAGCTGCTCACGAAATGCATCCACCAGTTTGAGGTCTTCTTCACCGTGATTGCCCGCGCCACTAAGGCGCAGGTAGGCGATGGAAGCGTTGGTAACAACGGGTAGGGTCCCGGTGCTGCTTGGTGTTGCCGAGAAACGACGAATGAGACCTTCAGACGCCATCAGCAGTGTTGTGGGTTGGTCGCCAGGGGCAATGGAAACAAGCCAGACATTGGTGACGAGGCGCTGATTGAGGTCCTCGAGGAGTTCCGTCCACCAGAAGCGTTGTTGGACGAGGGTTGTGACGCCATCAATACGCTGTTGAAGATCGCGTCTCTCCTTCACTTTCTTGGCGATGTCGTTTCGAAGATTTTGCTTTTTTTCGACTTGGCGCGTGACTTCGTCGAGCTGGTTCTGCTTGACCGTGGTAGCGCGCTGAGCAAAACCGATCAGGCACAATGGAATCAACAACACGCTGAGTGCCGCCCCGGCCAGAAACGGACGTTTCTGGTGGGCCTGTTTGCGAGCACGAATGCTCTGCGGCAAAAGGTTGACTTCGATGGGACACTCGCTCATCCGCCGCAAGGCAAGCCCAACGACTTCGCCGAAGAAATGGGCGCAACGAACCAGCTCGTCGCGCGAGACGCACGGATCGAGAGTAACGTTGCGGAACGGGTTGAAGTACTCGACAGAAACTTGCAGCTTCTCTTTAAAGAAACGGTCGACGTACGGCAGGATCGAGCTGCCGCCGGACAACAAGACGCGGGTCGGCGCGCTGCCGCCTTGCTGGGTGCGGTAAAAATTAATCGAGCGCGCGATCTCGGAGTGCAAGCGCGTCATCACCTGACGGATAATCTTACTGATCTGCGCCTGTTCGGGATCGGGTGGTTCCTCGTAGGCGCCGCCAAGCGCCACAAAACCCTTCTCCTTCTTCAGTAGCTCGGCTTCCTGAAAAGTCTTCCCAAACTCAGCCGCGATACTCTGGGTGATGGCGTTGCCCCCAATCGGAATGGAACGCGTGAACACGCGGTTGCTCTCGATAAACAGCAGGTTGGTCGTGCGCGCCCCGATATCCACCATCAACGAGCCCTGCGTGTCACCTTCATTGTAACGATACGCGTTGTACAGCGCCATCGGTGCCACGTCCACCATCTCCGTGTTAAGCCCAGCACTCTCAATGGCGTCGTTGAGATCCTCAATAATCTCGCTCTTGATCGCTAGCAACACCACTTCTAAACCACCGCTTTCCGTGGCACCAATCAACTGGTAGTCCCAGATCACTTCCTCGATAGGGAACGGGACATTCTGCTGTGCCTCGTATTGAATGATCTGAGGGACCTTGGACTCCTCCACAGGCGGCAACTTAACGAAACGAGTGAACACCGACTGGCCCGGCACGCTGAAGATGACCTTACTGCCTCGGATGCCTTTTTCCCGAAGCATGTTTTGCACGGCAGCGATCAGTAGTTCCTTGCGGTTCTCCTCGTGATCAGGATCCAACCCAATGTCGGCATGGTTGAAATTAACCAAGTGCAATCCCTGTCCGCTTGTGGCGTGAAACTCCCCTATCTTCACGCTTGAAGCGCCGATGTCGAGGGCAAGGATTCTGTCAGAAGCAAGCATCGTGGCTGCTGGTAAAATGAGTTTTTGTTACACTAACGCGATGGCACTTGGACTGCCTCGTAATGTTCGTGGGCTATCATAGCCCAAGGGCTTTGCATCGGGCTCAACAACGGTTCCTGTTGCGACGTGAACTGTTCCCACCAGCGTTGGTTCGAGGGTGGATCGCTCAGCGAGTGGAACAGGCGATCTTTGTAGAACAACTGCACCGCCACCGCTTCCACCTTGCCCTTGCCATAGCGTTGCACCCCATTCGGGTGCATGAACATCGCGCTGTTATGCTGGGCGCCCTTATACACGTGTGAGTGGGTAACTTCCCCCTTGAACAGTTTCGACTCGTTGCCCCGGCCCACTAGCGCGTAATAGACCAACTTCACATCATTAGCCCACTCCAGCTTCGTCTCAAACTGCGCCTCAATCCGCAGCCATTCCTTGAACAACGACGGCGACCTGTCGTCAATCTGTCCGCCGCTGGTACTATAGTTGGGAGCTTGTTGCAGAATGTGCCGCACTGTCCTCAAACGAAAATCACCAACCTGCGGTTCACGGACCACCTCGGCTTGCACTGCCACAGTACCTACCACCGCCAGAATGGCAACCAGACCAATCTGTCGAACATTCATTCCTGTCCTCCTGTTCGTCATGTTTCGCCTACTCACACTGCACACTGATAAAGGAAGTTTCCACTACGGTCAACTGCAAAGATGGCGGCGAGCGTCTCCGCCCCGCCAATCGTTAAGCAGAACCCTTCCTGAAACGGTTGACGTCTCGACGAGTTTGTTAAAGACTGTGCAGATCTTCTTACCGCAACTCAATCCGCTCTGCGGCGTAGCATACGCGCCGGCCCGATCAATCCGGATGCAACCAACGGATCGGTCTTCTTCCAGAGCCGCCAACTAGTGAATGTGAAGCGACCGGTCGGACTGGGTTTACCGTCCTGCAACCACTGCGGCCACGACTTGAGCGCACCGTTCGGGTTGCGGTCACTGTCCTCAGGCAACTGCTCATCGCCAATCTGCCGATTGATCCAGAGGTTGACGACTTTCACTTCGAGCACGTTCTCGCCATCCTTGACCACATCGGTGATCTCCACGCGGTATGGCGGTTTCCAGAGCGTGCCAAGCGGTTTGCCATTGAGTGTCACCTCAGCCATGACTTCAACTTTGCCGAGGTCAAGGTGGGTGTTGGCCTTCTTCGATTGGAACGTCGTCCGGTACGTTGCAGTGCCGGAGTAGTACTTGATACCGGTTTCAGGCCGTTTCGACCAGTCTTCTAGCTTGTCGAAAATAACTTTTGCGGGGCCGCCCCATTTCGGGTCAAAGCTCACCTCCCACGGCCCGAGTAACTCTTGCACGACCTGCATTTTCGTTTGGCCCTTGATCTTCGATCTTACGTTCTCGGCCTTACGACGAAACATCACGAAAACGGAGCCGCTCGGATCTAACTGCAACGGCACGCGCGTGCAGCCATCTCTCTCCTCGAACGCCGCTGCCGCCTCAATGCGACCAGTGTCGGGCCACCAGAGTTCAGGTTGTTTGCCGGCCACGCGGAATGTGGCAATCGCTTCGACATCGTGCGGCTCGGGATTTGCGACAAAATAGATGTCGGTATCGCCAAGCGCGCGATGGATATACCGCAGCGTCGGCATCGCGCTAAAATCGGGTTTCACGCCGCACGCTGCAAGCAGTTGCGCTGGAGTTTTATCAGTGACAAGTTTCGGCCACAGTTCGTTGGTGAGTTTCTTCACCTCGGCGTCGCCTGAGCCAAAATCGACGAGGCTCGGCGAGCTTTTCGGTGGTTTCGGCCCGGCAATAATGGTCCCACCTGCGTCGGCGAGTTCCTTAACCTTGCGGAGTAGATGCAGCGTCATTCTTTCCACACGCGGTAGGACGAGCACGCGGTAACTCATACCGTCGGGCAGCACAATCCGTCCGCCCTTCACCGACATCCGCGTGAGCACCACTTCCGGCGTACAACCATCGAAGTTGTAGCCACCCCGGATGTGCGGAGCGATCTCCGCGCCTACCGGCGCCGCGAACCGGCGCGGCGCGCCCTCCGGTTGCAGGTATGCGACATCAGCGACAAACAGGCCTTGCTGAAGTAGATACTGGCAGCGAGAGAGATATTCGTGCCACGCTTTGGATTGTTCCCACCATGTTTGCGTTCGCTCGTAGTGCAGTCCCCACGGTCCCATCGACATTCCGGGGGCGCGGTTAGTCCATGGCTGCGCGGCATACCGGTGAAACACAAAACGGTTGATACCCTCGCAGAACGCCCAGTCGCCGAGATCTTTGATCTTAGCGGGATGCCCTAACCATTTCTCTCTGTCGTCTGCCGTGAACGCCTCCGCACCGACGATCTTCTTGCCATAGGTGTGCGCCGATGACGCCATCTCAGTGCAACTGTATGCCACGCCGAACTTGCCACTGCCGTCGTACGACCACGACCAGAACTCCGCCATCGGTTCATCAGCTTGGCCGCCGTAGGTCATCTCGTCGCACGGTGCTTCGTCGTACGCTTCGATGGAAAGGCGAAGTCCGTGTTCGTTCGCAAGCCGTCGAAATTCGCCGGCATAATTCTCGACAATCAGATCAGAAACGGTCTGACGCAAATCCCACAAAAACCGTTCTGTCACTTCGACGCTGTCAACAACTCGTCCGGTGAATGCTGGCAGGAATTTCAAAATATCGTAACCGCGCCGATTCTGAAATTCCTCACGCATCTTCGGCGTCCAGTTTTGTGATCCCACCTCCCAACTATCAATGTGCGTCGAGACGAGTACCTTGCCCTGTCCCGCGAGCGGACGGTTGTCGTCAACGAGTTTGGCCATCAAGCCGTTGAAATGCACGCCCGCCGCTTCCTTGCTGAACTTGTCACACTCCAAGCCGCGTCCCGATTCCGGCGCGGGATGGTTGTCTTTGCCGGTGGTTGTGTGGCCGAAACGGATCACGAGCCACTTGCCCGTCGGCAGGTCCCACGCCAGTTTGCCGGTGGCGTCCATCTTTGCTGACAGATCCAGAATTCTGTCGCGAGGAATCGTCAACTCCGCCGGCACGGGTGCAAACTCAGCCAGCAACGGCGGTAATTTTCCCGGCATGAACGACGCCTTGCTCCCGATGTCGTTGATCCGGTAGCACGGGTTGAGACGAAGCCCGGAAAGCTCCAGCTTCCCCGTGTACGGATCGTCAACCTTCGTGAAGACGATGCGGAAGAAGCGCGTCGTCACCGGCTCGTAGGCAAGCACCAACATCGGCGCCCGCGCACTGAAAGATTGAACTGTCTTAAATGCCTTGCCATCGTCCGAAATCTGCAGAGTGCCATGTACGCCGCGCCACCCGTTTCCAGCAAGCAACGCCGATAACGAGCGCGTCGTAAATGGTTCCTTAAACTCAACTTGTACAAACTGCGGATATTTCGTCGTGGGTATGGACAGGCTGAAAGTGCCGGGTTTTGACGAAGCACCACTGGAAGTAGTTTTCGCGGCGACATCGGCCGACTTCACGTCGTCGCCCACGGGTAACGGCATCGCCAGTACCGCAATATCGCGGTAAAAATGTTTAATCGCCTCCGGTTTCGCCAGCGCGCCCTCAAATCGTTTACCGCCTTCGATCATGGTCTCGCTCCAGACGACCTTTTGCATCGAAAGTTCCGGGGTGATCCAAGGTCCGCCACTGCCGCACCAGCCCGCGTCGTTGTTCATGTTGATTTCGAGGCCGAGCCGGTGCGCTTCGTTGCAGGCGTGCTTAAACAGCTCGCGCCAGAGCGGTCCCTCAAAATCCGCCGGACCTTTCGGCGCGCCTTGGTCCACCTCCATGTAGAGCACACCTCCTATGCCTACACGCGCCATCGCCTCAAAGTCGGCGGTGATACCTTCCTTGGTGAGGTTGCCGCTGAGCGGGAACCAGTACACCCACGGCCGCGCCGACGGCGGTGGCACGGCAAAGTTTTTCGCCAGATCATCCACAGCCGACGCGATCCCCGTCAGCGCGCAGAATAGCGACAGCATCATCAACATTCGCTTCTTCATCGTGACTCCTTGAATGTGCTAATCGTCACCGGCCCTAGCAGACCAGAAGACGCGAGTGGTGTATCCTTTTTGTAGTGCCGACATGATGTGAAAGTGTAGCGACCGGATGGGCGCAGTTTCCCGGTCTTGAACCAATCAGGCCATTCCAAAAGCGTTTCAAAGTCCTTCCAGTTGCTATCCTCTGGAAGTTGCTCGTCGCCAATCATGCGATTGATCCAAAGGTTGACGACGTCGATTTCCAGTTTATTCTCTCCGTCGTGGACAGCATCGGTGATATCCAAGAGATAGGGCGGTTTCCAAGAGATGCCGCAATTCTTGCCGTTGAGCCGCACACGGGCCATCACTTCCACTTTACCGAGATCGAGGTAGAGACGTGAAGTGTGACTTTTGAAATGTGACGTGTCGAACACATTGCGGTACGTCGCCGTGCCGGAGTAGTACTTGATGCCGGAAAAATTTATACAGCCAAAGATGTTAGT
>CAIKAP010000040.1 GCA_903825435.1 uncultured Verrucomicrobiota bacterium | reverse complement strand
GGGCCGACGCCAAGGGCGGAGCATGGTCGCCCATCGTAAAAGTAAGCCGAAGGGCCTCTGGAAAAACTGTTTTCACACCTTCGGCTCGCCATCTCCACTCCAATCGCCATCCACTAAAAGAAGTTTTGCAAGAACGTCCATGTTCACACAAAACGGGGCAACCGTCAGCCGTGGGCGTCCGTCACCCTGTACCTTCAAACGATTCTGAATCGCCGCAATGCCATCTTGGACGCGGCCCTTGCCGCCCAGCTCTGTTTTGCAAGTCAGCAATCAGCTCGGCAGCGGATTCGTCCACCGACGCCAATTGCGGGGCATGGTCGCTCATCGTAAAAATTAGCCGAAAGGCCTCTGGAGAAACTGTTTTCACCCCTTCGGCTCCCTTGATGAGCAAAGAATCTTGTTGGTGGCGGTTGGCTTGTGATATGGTACGGCTGAGTTGATAGCTACTTTCGAAATCAGAAAGGGATATGAAGATGAATCGCATGTTGACAGTCCTGGTTTCCGTCATAGGAGCAACATCATTCTGCCTTGCAGCCGAGAAACCGGCTTCGACAGCTGGTAGGGATGACAAGCTCTTGGCGGCGGTCTTGGCCATGATCCCACCCGCCCAAGATGCGTCCAAGGGACTACAACTCAAGGCCGGTGACTCGATTGTCGCGATAGGAGACTCGATTACTCAAGGGGGCGGTTACCTTCGCGACATTGATGCTGTGCTAGCGCAGCAATACCCTACCTTGAAGATCCCTTGCATTGTCAATAAGGGCATCGCCGGTCAAGGAGCTGGGCACTTGGTTGGCCGTTTCGAAAGGGATGTCATTGCAAATAAACCGGCTGTGGTGACGATCAGCATCGGTATTAACGACTGCTCACATTGGATAAAGCGCCGGCAGGCCAAGGATGCTCCCGAAACCTACAAAGCTAACGTTGCGAAAATGGTGAACCAGGCACAAGCGGCAGGGATCAAGGTCATCCTGCTCTCCCCGACGATCCACAAGGAGGACCCGCAATCCGAAGGCAACAAACAGCTACCGCTTTACGTGGCGGCCATGCAGGAGATTGCCGCCGAGAAGAAATGCCAGTTCGTTGATCTGCACGGCATGTTTCTGGAGGCGTTGGCGAAGAAGCCCGCAGACCACAAGGGTAAATGGCTGACTTACGACGGCGTCCATATGGCAGGACGAGGCAACGCGATCATGGCCATCGGCGTGCTACGATCGTTGGGTGTGACGGATGACAAGATTGCAGCCTCGGCGGTACCGACACAGCCACCCAAACCGGCCAAATAAGTCGCAGCCGCAAGCGATCCCCTAAATATCACCTTTGATTACTCCCTCTCCACCTCAAAGAGGCGGGGGGCTATTTTGGTGTTGGCACCTCAATTTTCACGCTCGTTTTCTTATAGCAAAACGTTTTTTTGTTCCGGGCTTGCGGGTAGCGGGGGCGCGTGTTATCCGGTCGCTATGCGACGTGCGGTCATTGATATCGGAACCAACACGGTCAAGCTCCTTGTCGCTGACGTGGCGGCGGGCGTCGTCACGCCGGTAGCGGCGAAGGACGCGACGACACGGCTGGGCGAGAATGTGCATCAAACGCACCGGCTCTCGCCGGAAGCCATCGTGCGCACCGTCCAAGCCGTGACGCGGTACGCGGAGGAGGCGCGCGGGTTGGGCGCGGCGGATGTCGTGGCGCTGACGACCAGCGCGGCACGCACGGCAACAAACGCGGACGAATTTCTGCGGGCGTGTCCGTTGCCGGTGGAGGTGATCAGCGGCGAACGGGAGGCGGAATTGATTTTTCGCGGAGCGGCGAGCGATCCGGAGTGGACGGGGCAGCGGCTGTTGGTGATGGATGTCGGCGGCGGAAGCGCGGAGTGGATTCTCGGCGAAGCAAGCAAGGTGGAGCGGCTGCAAAGCCTTCCTACAGGAGCGGTGCATTTGCTGGAGCGGTTTGGCGACGGTGATTTTGCCGGGATGTCGGCGTTTTTGCGGGCGGAGTTGGGGCGCGCGTTGGCGCCATTTGGGATGGGGCCGTGGAGGATGATCGGGACGGGCGGGACGATCGTGACGCTGGCGCGGATTGCGCAGTTGCGGCCGGACCACGCGCAGTTGTCACTGACATCGGTGCGCGAGTTGGTGACGCACTTGAATGCGTTGCCGCTGGCGGAACGTCGTCGTGTGCCGGGCCTGCCGGCAGAGCGGGCGGATATCATCGTGGCGGGCGGGGCGGTGTTCTTGTTTGCGATGGAGACGCTAGGGGCGGCGGAGTTGACGGTGAGTGTGCGGGCGTTGCGGTTCGGGGTGTTGTTGGAGTAACGGCTTGTGTTCCGGCAGTGCGCAGGGCAGAATGCGCGGCGTCATGATGGTGGCAGCGAAAAAGACGATTTGGAACCTCTATCGGGAAACGACTGGCAACCGAATCATCCGGGCGGTGGACCTGTTGCGCGAGCTGGGCGCGTTTGCGATCATCACGATCGGGGTCACGATCACCAAGTTCAATGTGGCGAGCCGGGTGGTACATCCGTTGATCTATGAGCAGGTATGGCGAGCGGGAGTGAGACTATTTGCGATGGTGGCGTTTATTGCAATGGCACTGGGGCTGGTGATCGTGGGACAAACGGTGTCGCTGCTGACTCGGATGGGGGCGCAGGAGTACATCGGCACGGTGATGGTGACGGTGGTGATGCGGGAACTGGGGCCGTTATTGACGGCGCTGCTGGTGCTGGCGCGTGCAGGCACGGCGAACGTGGTGGAACTGGGCACGGCGCGCGCGATGGGCGAGGTCGAGGCACTGGAGTCGCTGGGGATTGACACGGTGCATTACTTGGTAATGCCACGGGTGATCGGGCTGGCGGTGTCGGTGTTTTGTCTGGCGACGTATCTGATGGTGATCACGTTCGGATGCGGCTGGTTGTTTGCGTTTGTGCAGGACGTGCCGCTGACGCTGGGGGACTATTTTGGTCAACTGGGCAAGGCAATGCGTTGGCAGGATTTCTTGTTGTTTGCGGTGAAGACGGGGTTGTTCGGTTGCATCATCGCGGTGGTAAGCTGTTACCATGGGCTGGCGCGGCCGTTGAAGGTGGAGGACGTGTCGGGCGTGACGACCCGCGCGGTGGTGGAATCCGTGATAGGTTGCGTGCTGTTCGATGCGGTGTTTATCCTGGCGTACCTCTTTGTGTGATATGGAAAGCGAGTGGATCATCGAATTGGAAGAGGTGGACGTGACGCACCCGGAAGAGGGTGAGATGATGCTCGTCCTAGCTGTCCAATGGCGCATCGCCCGCGGCGACTTCTGGGTCGTCGGCGGCCCGCCCGGCTCCGGTAAGAGTTCGCTGTTGGCGACAGCCGCGGGCCTGAACCGGCCCGGCGGCGGCGTGTTGCGGATTCTTGGACACGACTTATCGGAGGCGACAGAGGCCGATCAAATTCAGTGGCGTCAACGGATCGGATTTATGTTCGAGCAAGGCGGGCGGCTGTTCCCGCAACTGACCGTGGCGCAGAACATGGCGTTGGCGCTGCAATACCACACGACATTGACCGAAGATGAGATTCTCAAGCAGGTGGAAGACTGGCTGGCGCGGGTGGGATTAAGCATGCACGCCAACACATCCCCGGCGCGGCTCAACCAGCTCTGGCAACAACGCGTCGGCCTCGCGCGGGCGTTGATGATGCCGAAAGAAGTGCTCTTCGTTGACAACCCGCCCGGCGGCCGCACCCGCGACGCGGCGTGGTGGCGTAACCAGTTGGCCTCCCTCGCCGCCGAAGGCATGACAGTAATAGTAGGAAGCAACGATTTTTCCTTGTGGCTGGACACGGCAAAACAATTCGCGCTGGTGCAGGACGGACATTTCACCGTCATCGGCGGCCCCGAACAGGTACGGGCTGGCACCGAGGCAGCCTGGCGCGAATACATCATGGTGGATTGATATGGCACTCCAAGACTTGACTCCCCAATTGCGGACGCGGTTGCGCCGCGTCGAAAAAATCGTCACACTCTTCGTCGTACTGGCGGCGTTGCTGTTGCTGTTCGGTTTTGGCTACTACCTCTACGATACCGCCGCGCGCAAGGGCTGGTTCATCCCCAAATGCCGCTACTACACCCTACTGATGAGCGCCGAAGGCCTCAAGGTGGGCGACCCTGTCATGCTCATGGGTTTCAACGTCGGTGAAATCATCCAAGTTGAAGCGCAGCCGCCCGACTCCTACTACAAAATTTTTATCAGCTTCGACGTGCGGCGCCCGTACTACGGCTACGTCTGGTCCGACTCCAAACTCCGCATCAACTCCAGCCTCCTCGGCGGACGCAAGATCGAACTCCTGCCGGGCTTTGACGGCAAACCTACCGTCAAAGAACAAGAGAGCTGTCCCTACGAAGTCCTCGACAAAGGCCAGATGGTCCCCATCACCAAGATACCCAAAGGGGTGTTCGTTGCCGCCCTCGAAGATGTAGCCATCAGCGACCGCGCCCAGAAACTCATCACACAGATTGATCAAGCCCTCCCCGGCGTTTTCAATATGACCAACCAGGTCGCCGCCACCCTCGCCAACGTTGTCCAGATCACTTCTAACATCAACCATATCCTCATCGAAACCAAGCCCATCCTCACCAACGTCCAGGTCATCACCTCCAACCTAACCAACAAAAACGGTTCCCTTGGCAACTGGCTCATCCCGACCAACCTCAACGTCCGCCTTGACGCCACCCTCGGCTCCGTCAACACCATTGTCACCAACCTCAACACGGTCATCTTCAACGTCTCCGACATCACCTCCAACCTCAACACCCAGATGCAGGCCAACGACAACCTCATCGGTAACGTCAACGACCTCCTCATTGAGACCGAAGACATGATCCGCGGCCTCAAACGTCACTGGCTCCTCAAAAGCGCCTTCCCCACACCCAAACTCGAACCACCGCCCCTGCTCCTCGAACCCAACGTCGGAGGAACCCGACCATGACCGTCCGCCTCCTCAGCCTCGCCACCGCCGCCGCGCTCCTCGCCGGCTGCTCCACCACACCGGCTAAACCCGTCAACAAATTGCTCCGCGATAAACAACTCGCACAGGACATGGCCTTCGCCGAGTACAAAGACCTCAACTACAAAGCCGCCGCCCGCAACTTCCAAAAAACCGCTGACATCCTCAACACCCTCGACGACTACCACGGCGAAGCCGCCGACCGCCACAACCAAGCCCGCGCCCTCCAGCACGACGGCCAACTCGACGCCGCCATCGCCACCTACCAACGCGCCCTCGCCATCAACCGACGCCTCAACCAAACCGCCAACCAAGCCCAAAACCTCGCCGGACTAGCTCAATGCTACGAAGCGCAAGGCCGCCTCCCGCAGGCCATCGAAGCCGCCCAACACGCCCTGCCCCTCGCCGCCACCGCCAAACCCATCCTCCAAAACGACCTTGCCGGCTTCCTCATCCAACGCAACGGCCCCGGCGACCTCGTCGACGCACAAAAACTTCTCAATGCCACCGATTTAAAACTCGCCATCACCCAACTCAACCTCGGCCGCCTCGCCCTCGTCGCCGGTAAACCTGCCGATGCTAAACCGCGCCTGACGCAGGCCCTCGAAAGCTTCCGCGGCGACGAGAACCCGCACGGCATCGCCTGCGCCCACGAAGCGCTCGCCCGCTGCTACGCCGCGCTCGGCGACACCGACGCTGCGCAATTCCACCAGCAACAAGCCCGAAATAAATTTTCATACCTAAAAATTGTTCCGGTCGATTCCCGCAACAAAAACGGACCATCCGCTCCATGACCGCCGCCGCCGCGAAACGCCCTTGGCTTCCGTACGTCGCGCCGATGGCGGCGTATATGACCATCATGCTCGTGCAGGACTCCAAGAACGTCCTCTGGGTTTATCCGTTCAAAGTGATCATCGTCGCCGGACTGCTCTGGGTTTTCCACAACCGCTACGTAGAATTGCGTCCGAGTTTCTCGCTGCTCGACGTCGCCGTCGGCCTCACCGCCATCGCCCTCTGGATCCTGCTCGACCCGTACTACCCGAAGATGGGAGGCAAAGGCGACATCTTCGACGCCTCCGGTCACTGGTTTTTCATTGTCTCCCGCGTCGCCGGCGCCTCGCTCGTGGTGCCGTTGATGGAGGAACTGTTCTGGCGCGGCTTCATGATCCGCTGGCTCGTCAAGGAGGATTTCAAGAAAGTGCCGATCGGCAGCTTCACGTTGCCATCGTTTGCGATCACCGTGGCACTGTTCGGTATCGAACACCGCGAATGGCTCGCTGGGCTGGTCTGTGGCGCGCTCTACAACTGGCTCTACTATCGCCGTAAGAGCCTTTTCGCCTGCGTCGTCGCCCACGCCACTAGCAACGCCGCCCTTGCTGCCTGGGTCCTCTGGCGCGGCGACTGGAAGTTTTGGTGAAATACCGTAGAATGTGGTGGAGGTGATGCTATGGCCATACCAGCCAAACTAATCGAGTTCCTCAACCAGAACAAAGTCTGCTACACCGTCCTGCACCACCCCGAGGCGTTTACGGCGCAGGAACTGGCCGCCATCGAGGGCGTGAAGGGCCGTTACCACGCCAAGGTCGTCATGGTCAAAGCCGACAACCAGATGATCATGACCGTCCTGCCCGCCGACCACCGCATCGAACTGGAACAGTTCGACCGGCTCAGCGGCAAACGCTCGGTCCTGGCCACCGAGGCGGATTTCAAGGCGCTCTTCCCCGATTGCGCCATCGGCACCATGCCGCCGTTCGGCAAACTCTACGGCGTCCCCACATGGGTGGACACGAGCCTCACGCAGGATGAGTACATCGTCTTCGAGGCCGGCACCCACACCGACGCCATCCGTATGAGCTACGCCGACTACGCCCGCCTGGCCGAACCGAAGGTCGTCGACTTCGCAGTCAAACCCCCTTAATGTGAGGCTGAGTTTTGCCATCGCACTCCACCCGGCTGTTGAATGTGTGGCAACGAGGAGAAACACACAGAACCGATCGAAACGAAAAACTGACCAATAATTTAGCGCAGCTACGGCTACGGTCTCGGTAGAAATATCCGGCACCAAGTGGCGTCGGTATCTGCAGGAGAACGTTGAAGCCATCGAGATCGAGTTGACAGCATCATGGCTAAAGGAGATCGACAAGAACCTGCCAGTCGGCATGACGGCTGGGGATCGGTATACAGATCAATCGATGAAAGCCGTAAACCAGTAGCAGTCGCATGTTTCTCACCGGCGAAAAAGTTGTTTACGTCGATGACGTCTTCAGCGATGCCATCAAGAAGTTTTACTGGAAACTGCCGGTCAATGGCGTCACCTATACCATTCGTGACCTGATCCCTGGCATCGATCCGAGTGGTGAATCAGGCGAGATGTGCGTTTATCTTGTCGAGCTGATCAACCCATGCAGCGACAAACCACCATATCCTGAGCGTGGCTTCAAGGCGGAGCGATTCCGCCCACTACAGGGCGATACCGCAACTGATTCACGGTTGGATGATGTGCCAGAGGAAGTACCGGAGGAGGGTGCGATTTGAGCCAGCAGCCTTCAACCAACGATCTTGATTTGCACGGATTCACCGTTCCATAAGCAATTGAACTTTTTTGTCCAGCACTACAATCAACGGGTCGGCAGGAATCAGTTCTCCTGATGGAAAATCATCCACGGGTACGGCTCCTCCGGTGAGGGTGGGGCCATCCGAATCAAACTGCGCGCTTTTCTCGACCAGCACATTGACAAATTGCGATATGAATCATGGCACTGCTGTCCGATTAAAAGTTGGTTGATATCGAGTTAATGCCCGTCAAATATGGGCCAAAGCACGGTGATGAGTTTTTTTGATTTCAATTCCAAAACCCTTCTCTGGGGTGTATCCGGCTCCCCTCACACAGGAGGAGATTCTCATGCACGAAGGCCGGACGG
>CAIKAP010000039.1 GCA_903825435.1 uncultured Verrucomicrobiota bacterium | reverse complement strand
GAGTGTAGGGAAAAGATGGCGTTGAAGATGGTGGAAGATCGCGGTCAGTTCATGCATAACTCTGAGACGCTTCCCCTTGCATCCCGTTCAAATCCATCGCCGAAAAAGCCCGCAAAAGCGAGTTTTGCAAGAACGTCAATTGCTAGTAATTGAGTGGGGTGTAGTTTATTCATATTGTTGATGGAGAGGTACCGAAGTGGCAAAACGGGGCAGACTGTAAATGCAAAATAGGCCATTTTTGCAACTCTCTGAAAGCGCTTGAATTGCGAGAAATCCCCTGTAAAACTTAGCGATTCTTCACTTTCCATGGGTTGCTGCGTTTTGCCCGATTTAGCTGTTTTTACATCAATCTGTGACACAAAGTGTGACACTTTTGTGTCCCCGGATTCGGGTGTTCCGGTGGAAGTTCTCGACCTTCCCGTGAGGTCGCCCCTCTCGCATGGCCAAAAGATTCTGACACCACTGCACCGCGAGCGGATCACCATCATCATTGCGGGACTATTATCTTGCTGGATTCGGCGAAGGTCATGAGTCGATCTCTTTCATGCGCGCCCGCACTCGTTCAATCGTGGCCTTAGATAGCTTGAGTTTGGCCGCCAGTTTCCCGAAGCCGGCAACAGCACCGCCCACTTGTTCGATAATCTCCCTGGCATCCCGCGAGCGCAAGTCCACTTGGTCGGCCAGTTTCAACAAGTGTTCCCGTCGTGGATTCTGTCCCTCGCCGGCAACCGAAAGAGTCTGCCAGCCATTCGGTCCGTTGTGGAAGGTAAAATCGAACAACGGAGCCAGACGCCAAACGCCGTCCGGGCCCATCAGAAAGGCGAAGTTCTTCAAATGGTCATCCCGGTTGCAGGCCAGCACATTCAGACAGGCACGGCGAAATAGTTCGCGCTTTTGTGCATAGTCCCGAGTCAAGGACTCGGTCAGTCGAAAAAGAATATCGTACTCATCTCCCGGCGTTCGGAAGTCGGCGTGGAGGAGACCGGCTGCCGAGTGCAAATGCAGGCGTTGTCCAGGAGACGGACGGTCGAATCGGCGAACGGCAAAAAAACAGCCGATGTCAGTCTGAATAAGCCGGTGTTCCGGCACCGCGGCACCGGCCGCCACCGCCATCTCGGCATAAGCGAACTCCAACGGTCCGGCATCCGGACCATCGGCGCGGGCGTTGAACTTGACGATCCAATGCGTGTAGCCGGGAGGCAAATCTCCGTCACCGGGTAGTATTTTCTGTTTTCGGGATTGGTCCTGCTCAGGCAAGCCCACCAGCACCTTGGGGCGTGCTCCGCCTGACGTGCCCCCCAAGCGTCGCAGCTCGGGAAGTGCGTCCTTGATTTGGTCCGTGTCGAAATCCCATGCCTGCACGCCCAGCCCAGCAAGGTCCAGTTCCTTGGCAGGCAATATCGTGACTTCCTGTGGCGGATGGAAGGTCAAAGCCCCCATTGCTCGTTCGCCCACGTAGGCCAATCGTTCCAGAACTCCCGGCGGACGGCCCAGTGTTTTCTGAAAATGCCGATCCACCAAGCGTCGTCCCCAACTGTCCGACATCGAATCCTCGAAAACGCCAAATACCTCCATTCGCCCTTGGCCGTCATAAACCTGCACCCCCGGTCGCACCGGCAAACGAAGCGGAGAGATGGCGAGGTTCAAACCACGAAAGGATTCCGCGTATTGAAAGACAAAGTCCCGGCCGGCCATGGCCAGTGCTCCAACCTTGTGCTCGCGGTCCGGTGCGAACCGCAAACGCACCGCTAGGGAATCCAAACTCACAACGAAACCTTCGGGAGTTTATGCAGGCGCACCCGTTGTCGTGGCGGCACGGGTTTCTTCATTTCGGAAAGGTCGTGTGGTAAAGATGCCTTCCGCAACAGTTCCTGAACGTCGGCATGGAACCCGTCCAGTTCACCCAGCGCTTGTAGCACGCGCAACAGATTGTCCACCGCTCCCTGTCCCTCTCGCTCCAGACGCGACAACGTCGTCACCGACACGCCGGATTTGGATGCCAGCAGCGGTTGAGTCAATCTGAGCCGTTGCCGTGTCAGCCGAATCCACTGCCCCAACACCTGCCGGGTCTCTCGCGGACGCATCATTTGGATGGCACTAGGAATCGAAGGATCGGTCATAACTGTGACAGACTTATTACAATAGGTGGTAATTATCAAGAAAATATGAATGGAATTACAATAGGTGGTAATTATCTTTCAGTAAGCTCGTTGACCTTGATGCTGGTGATACAGGCGCTGTCACTATTCGCCATTGCGGCGTAGCGGGCCGGTGATTCGCGCACCCAATTCACGGCGAGCTTTTGAAACGCCAGACCAAGCTCCCGTAAATGTTTTCCGGTAATCTCGATCTCGTGTTTCGGGAAGGAAAGCTGGAGGCGATCATTTTCACTGTGCCGTTCAAGTCGTACCAGGCCGAGATGGCCGTAGGGAAACAGGAAAAAGCTGCCATCCGCCAATTACACACGCAGCATCTGCGCTTGATCGTCCTTGTTCCAGCAAACGAAGCATTTGCCGGCCGTTTCGTTGTCTGTGGGGTCGCTGACGTAACTTTTCTTCATGGGGTTCCGATAGATTGTGATTGATGAATGCTGCGCGGTCTCCTGGCCGCGATGAAGTTGCGTATCCGTTGACTCATGGCCACCGCCAAGACGCGGGGCCGTGGACAACCGCGGACGAGTCTCCATGGGATGCCGAGCCTTTTCACGTACTCTCGATCTGCCAAGTCCAGGGCCAGGGCGCGACCAGCATGGCGAGTGATATTCTCGCGGAGTTGCACCTTGTCACTGGTGAAAATCCTGATGCCTTTGCGGCCACGCGAAATCGTCACGTACCATTATTGCTGGTTCGTGGCCGTCTTGACGACGGAGTCGGAGAACAGGACGTAATCCACCGTTTTGCCTTGTGACGCATAGGAGGTGATCGCGAACCCGCGAACAAACCTCCGATAATCCTTTCCGAGAGTCCTGCCGTCGCGAAGTCGGATTTGTCCGTTTGCCAGAACCCTGTCCACAGTGACCAGTTCGCCGTTCACCAATCGCTGGCCGTGTGCCGTCTTGCCATTGGCCTTCAAGTGCAGGCGATCTCCCGATGCAAGGGCCATCTCGCGGGGTTGGCAGACCGTCAGGCGCGACAAGCGCTCGAATCGGACAGTGCGAATCTTCCCCTCCCTTTCGACGACCAGTCCCCTTACCGTGATGTCCCTCAGACGACCGGTTTCTCCCTTGTGAAACCCCGCAGTATCTTGATTGAAGACCAAAACCGATCCGGCGGTATGGAACCGCCGATCTCGCTTCTGCGCGTCTGTCAAATCAACCGATTCGAGCGCAACAACTGTGCGCTCCTCATCGCCCAGCAGACGACGGGATTTCAAAGCGGCACGCACGCAGTCGTTGACCTTGTGAATCTCCGACCAGGTCTGCGAGACCACCACCACCGAGTGGCCGGCACCCGCGAGGTCGAGATAACTCTCTGCGAGACGGCCCTCCTGGTCGAATGGTGAACACGCGACGATGGCCGATTGCCTGTCCAGACGATCAAACGATTGACCGAACTTCCCCACGGACGCCTCGCGAACGGCGTGCCGGTACTCTTCGATCTGCCGCCTCTCAACTATCGTCTTGCCTTGGGTGGGATCTTGACGGCGAATCTCATTCAGTTCTGCCGGCTTCAGACCGGAATATTTCTCGATGGCCCACAAGGCGTCGGACGCTTCGACCGCGCCGTGTTGCCGGGTGTCCCCGCAGAGAACCAGACGACCAGCGCGGGCGCTGACATAACGAAGAAGCTGCTGCATCTGTTTCCCGCCGATTTGACCCGCCTCGTCCACAATGACAATGGCCCCCTCTGGCATCGGTTTCCTCACGAGGAATTCGCTCACCGTTTGCACACCGCTGAACCCGTCCTGCTCCAAACTGACCGCTTGCTGTCGTTGTGGCGCAATCACGTGGATCCGGTGACCGGCTTTTTGCAGGCCATTGCCGACTTCGCGGAGAGCATAGCTTTTCCCAGTTCCCGCGCCCCCGCGAAATAACGTGATGAAATCACGAGAATTCAGGATGTGCTCCACCGCAACGCGCTGCTCTGAAGTGAGCCTCGCGCTGGAGACCGACTGAGCGCTGCCCAATGGTTGGAACCGTCTGATCCCGTCCCTGGCCAAGCACACGACATCCCATTCCCGCTCCAAGGCGGCTCTGCTGGTGATGAGATGTGGATGACGCTCATCCCGTATGTACCCCCGGTTTCGGGCAGCCTCGCGCACCTGCTCCACGGTGATGTTCTGGCCGCGCGCATGCTCCAACGCGTGTCGCCACAGTTCGTACTCGGGAACCACCGGGTGACGATCAAAAAGGTGTTCCTCTGCCCAAACGACGGCGGCGACAGCGTCACCCGTTGTGTGATTGTCAGGTTTGATTGGCACACCCTGCTTCAACGAGACGACGGCCTCTTTCTCTGCGGAAGAAACTTGGCCGCCCCAAAGAACCTGCAATTCCGCCAGACGAACCGATTTGATTTTACGCAGCCGTTCGCTCTGCGCGATGCTGTTTCGGATATCTTTCACATTGCCTTGACTCAGATGCGGCTTTTGGGCCAGCAATTCCCGCGTTTTCTCGTCAATCTCACGGTGACGCTTGGAGAATCGCTCGCAGAGTTCCGGGGAAACACCTTCGATTGCAAAATCGCCACGCGGATTTTGTTTCAGGGTGTATCCAAACCGTCTGAGTTCGCGGGCCAGTTCATGGTAGTAGACATTCTCGATGTACTTCCGCGCGCTCACCATGTCGAATGTTTGCAGCGCCTTCCAGCGATGTTCCACCGGATCCAACGTCGCGTTGAACACGACGCAGTGGCTGTGCAGGTGCGGGTCCAAGGCGCGGGACGTGTCGTGCCGGAAAACGGCTGCGACAATCTTACCAGTCTGACGATCCGACATGTCACCCTCGGTACGCACGCGGGTCGCCGCGAACCGTTCCAGTTCCCGAAGTGACGCGGTCACGGCACGGTTGTGGGCGTCCACGATACGACGGTCATCCCCGATGAATGCCGCAATCGAGACCGATTTTGGCGGGGAGAATGTAAAATCATAGAACACCCGACGATTGGCCTCCGTATGCGTCTTTCCGTCATGACCGATCACGGTGCGAATGGTTTTCAACCGTTGCGTGAGCAGTTTGCCGGTACGCGGATCGAGATTGTCGCAGAGAAGGAGGAACTCGTCGCGCTTGACCGTTGCCGAGAGACGTAGCGCCGCCGCCCCTTCGCCATACCACTGCCCGGCAACCATCTCCTTCTCGCTGTAATAGTCACCCGTGGACAGGTGTTCCTCGAAGTATGTCTTCGCATTGGCCAGGCTGTATTGCGCTTTTCGTGACAACATGCCCGACATCTACCCGATTCAACGACGAAAATCGTTCCCTTCCGGGAACAATTTGCATCACGATGTGCGCTTTACTGGAGCGCATGAAAACAGAGCACGCAAGTCCCCTAGCGTTCGCTAGGAATTATTGTCCGAACCATATCCGAGGGTTATCCGAATGACAAACGATCCGACATCCGATCTGGCAGCGCGCCGGTTGGTCAATGCCATCCGAGACTATACGCCGAAGCATCCGCGCAAGTTTCAGAACCTATTGCCGATGAAAGATGGCATCGCGGAACTGAAAACACTAGCCACGTTGTTACTTATTGGATTCGCCCTTATCGCCCGTGCTGACGGACAAACCAACGCAGTTCTCTCCACCGGAACTTCCGTACAAAGTGTGGAAACGATTGTCTGCATCCGCCACGGCGAAAAACCACACGGCGGTCTTGGACAATTAACCTGTCGTGGTTTGAATCGTGCCTTGGCTTTGCCCAAAGTGCTGCTGGCGAAATACGGTTCACCCCAATTTATTTTTGCCCCCAATCCCACCGAAAAAGTGGATACAAAACTTGCGGAGGGTGGCTACTATTATGTTCGTCCGCTTGCCACCATCGAACCTACTGCCATTCGCTGTGGTTTGCCGGTCAACACGCAGTTCGGTTACCGTGAAATCAAAGGTCTGGAGAGCGAACTGCAAAAAAAGGACTGCAAGAACGCTACGGTTATTGTTGTCTGGGAACACGTCCTGCTCGATGAATTCGCCAAGAACCTGGTCAAAGACAATGGAGGCGATCCATCACAAATTCCTTCCTGGCCACCAAATGAATACGATATGATTTTTGTCTTCAAGATCACCACGGAGAAGGGTCGGAAAACAATCTCCGTTACCATTGACCACGAAGAATTAAACGGCTTGAGCGACACCTGCCCCTAATCAGCCTATGCAACTGACCTTCGCCTTCGTCCCGCCGGCATTGAGCATCGCCGAGCAGTTGAATCGTGGCGACAAGGTTGAGTTCCCCAAGGACGCCAACGCCATCCGCATTACGATTGGCAACAAAATAACTGTGATCCTCAAGCCTGACGCCGATACCCTCAAAGGTGCTGGCGTCGCAACGGCGGTTGAGTTTGGAACGGTCAAGAATGACGCCAAAGGACATCCGATTCGCAAGGGATTTGAAGCAGTGTAGGAACAGATATTCTAATGGACGGGGAACGGCGCGAAAAGAGATTTCAGGATTGCCGCCCGTAAAATCTGCCGGCTGGCGTCCGGCTGCCATTGCATTCAGACCAGAATCAAGCCGGGGCTGTTGCCCGTGATGCTACGGCCGCCTCCGGGCGAGACGAGGTAGGTGTTTTCCGAGCCCACCATGCCCACGTCCGGCACGCCTTTCTTCGGTTCGAGCGCGAGCACCATTCCCGCGGCCAGCGGTTCGTTGAATCCCTCCGCCAGCAACGGCGGTTCATCAATCTGCAAGCCCACGCCATGGCCGAGGAAATTCGCACGCCGGTCGCCGAAGCCCATGAAATTCCGCAGGAATTCCGGGTCGAGACTTTTCATGGTCGCGGCATGAATCTCCGCCGGAATCGCCCCGGGTTGCAACAGCCCTGCCAGCCGGTGTTCGATTTCCACGCAGCGCCGATGGACGGCCATCACCTCGTCGGGCAGCGGCCGGCCGAACATGTAAACCATCGTCTTGTCGGTGTGATAACCGTCCACGGCGCAGCCGATGTCCACAAACACGAGGTCGCCCTTTTGCAGCTTCCGGTCGCGGCTGCCGAGCACCGGCGCGGCGGGACCGATGCCCACACACCCGCCCGGTCCGTCGAAGCTCGTCGGATAAATCGAATTTTCTCCGAAGCCCAGTTGCGCCACCGCAATGTCCACATTAAACATGCCGAAGCGCACGGTCCCCTGATGCCCGGCGCGGACCATGAGCGAATAAAGATCGCAGGCGAACTCCGCCTCGTTCATCCCCTCGCGCAGCATCGCCGGCACGTTTTCTTCCATGATGCGGCCGTGGATTGCGCCGCACCGTTCCATGATGGCCAGTTCGTAAGGACTTTTCACCGAGCGCACCCGGGCGGCCTGCGCGTCCAGCGACGCCACCTCGTGGCAGGGAAAATGTTTCCGGAAACGCTGGACCAGCGCCAGGGGAACCAGCTCGGTTTCGAGGTGAATGGTCTTCCGCGTCGTGGTCGCCGGCCCCGCGGCGGCTGCGTCGCGGAAACTTTTCATCGGGCGGATGTCGGGGAAGGGCGATTCGTCGAGGGCGCGCTCGAAGCTCCGGCGCACCCAGAACACGGGGTCGCCGCCGCGCGGAACCAACAGCACGCCGTCCTGCATCGTGCCGGTGAAATAGTATTGGTTGATCCGGCCAAAAAACGCGGCCAGCTCCCAATCCGGGGTTTCTGCGTCCATCCGCGCCCGGAATCGTTTCACCCGGTCCGTCAACTCTGAGAGTGGGACTTTGTTTGTCATGCAATTGCTGACGCCATTATGCGGCCCGGTGGCCTAGGGAAAAGGAAAAGAAACCGGCGCGAAAAAGAATGTTCATTTAAGTCTCATAGGCAGTGGGTCCGTCAAACACAGGTACTCTGCACTACACCCTGCTACTGGGGCATTGATGACTCCAGCACGATTTTTCCGGCCCGCTAATGCCTAGGTCTCTGGGATTGCCCCTTGCCCCAGTGGATCGTCTCATAATTCATACCAAATTGCTTTGCATTGAATGGACGGCGTTTTGATCCCTTGCCAGCCTGCCTGTTTTCCACCTTGCCAACAGGCTTGGTCTCCGCTTTATCAACTGGTTTAGCCTCGGCGTTGACCGGCGGGTTGGCTGTCGTTTTTGTTTCTGCCTTGATACCTGGTTTGGTTTCAACTTTGCCTGCTGTTTTGCTCTCTGCGTCACTCATGATCTGCCTCCGTCTCTAATCTTAACGTGACCGGGCGTAACTTGGGAACGCCAACTAAAGATGTAAGAATGTTGTTATACCGACACCAGTACTTCTCATTGGTCAAGTTTTTATTTGATGTGTCGATGTGCGGTGCTACTCTGCGTACATTGACACCAGAAAGGAACCCACTATGGCAACAACCGAGAATCTGAAGGAAGCTTTTGCTGGGGAGAGTCAGGCGAATCGGACCTACCTGGCTTTTGCGAAGAAAGCGGAAGCGGAGGGCTTCAAGCAGATCGCCAAGCTGTTTCGGGCGGCGGCGGAAGCGGAGACGGTGCACGCTCACGCGCATCTGCGCGTGAGCGGCGGCGTCAAGGGAACGAGCGACAATCTCCAGGCCGCGATCGAGGGCGAGGGGCATGAGTTCCGCGAGATGTATCCGAAGTTTCTCGCGGAGGCGAAGGCGGAGTTGAACAAGGCGGCGCAGATGTCGTTCCAGTTCGCGCTGGCGGTGGAAGAGATTCATCATGGCCTCTACGAGAAAGCACTGGCGACGCTGCGGCAAGGCAAGGACCTCGACGCGGCGGCCATTTACGTTTGCCCGGTTTGCGGCAACACGGTCATCGGTGAAGCTCCCGACAAATGCCACGTCTGTGGCGTGCCGAAGGAAAAGTTCGTCGAGGTGAAGTAACCGATTGCCGAACCGCGAGGAGTCAGCGGTGAAGAAATGGCAGTGTAAAGTTTGCGGGTACGTCCACGCGGGTGATGCTCCGCCTGCGGAGTGTCCCGTTTGTGGTGCGCTGGCGTCGGAGTTCGAGGCTGTCGTCGAAACCGGCAAATCTCAATGGCACAAGGTCGGCAGCGTTGCCGAATTGAGCAAGACAGAACTCCGGCAGCTTGAAATCGGCGGAAAGAAGATCGCGCTGTCCTTCCGGGATGGCCGGTTCGGTGCGATTGCGGGGAACTGTTTGCATGTCGGCGGACCGCTGGGCTGCGGTTGTGTGCGCGATGACTACGTGGTCTGTCCGTGGCACGGCTGGATGTTCCACCGGATCACCGGCGAAGCGCGTTCCGGCATCCCGGCCGCGGTGCCGCGCTACGAATTGAAGCAGGAAGCCGGTGACCTTTACATTGACTTGGCGTCGGCCACGCCGGCAAAACACGCGCCGCATCCAAAGCATCCGTTGACACGCGAGATCGTGCGCGCGCCGGGGCCGGTGCGGGTGGTGGGGATTTCGACCACCGTGATGGAGAAGAATTACCAGCGGGAGTCCACGTCGGAATTGCTGCTGCAATCAGCGCTCGAACACGCGGCGGCGCGCGGCGCCGAAACCAAGTTGATTCGGTTGAACGAACTCAAGTTCCGGGCGTGCGAGGGCTACTACTCCAAGAGTGCGGAAGCTTGCACGTGGCCTTGCACGATCACCCAGATGGACGCCGCCGATGAGTTGACGCAGGTGTACGAGGCGTGCGTGTTCTGGGCGGATGTGGTGCTGATTGCGACACCGATCCGGTGGGGGAGCGCGAGTTCGCTTTACTACAAGATGGCCGAGCGGATGAACTGCATCCAGAACCAGATTCACCTCGCCAACCGGATTCTGATTCAGAACAAAGTCGCGTCGTTCATCATCACCGGTGGCCAGGACAATGTGCAGGCTGTGGCCGGTCAGATGCTGACCTTCTTCGGGCTGCTCGGGTTCGTCTTCCCGCCGTTCCCGTTTGTCGGACACTCCCGCGGCTGGACCGCCGAAGACATGGAAAACAACGTCGCCGCCGTGAAGAGTAGCGATGAATTGTACACGCTGGTCCGGGAGCTTGCCGAACGTAGTGTGGCGCTGGCCGGCAACCTAATCGCCGCGAACTAGAGTTTGAGAAGTTTACATCTCAGATCCTTTGGTCTTTCTTCTGAGTAAATCAAAGGATTTTGTATATTGGCTAGATTCGGGCGATTTTGATCCCGAGTTCAGTCCCGGCGGCCAATACGTCTGTTTTCAGCACACTACACCGCACCCACCATCGGAAAGTGCGGTATCGAGGGCTAGCCGACTGTGATGACGACGGCGGGCTTGATCGACTTTGGCCAACCCACAACAGTGGCAATCTTGGCAGCCTTGATCCAGCCGATGCCTGGCAGGAAGCTCTCATCGACAATCCGCCGCCGTAAGATCAAGTCCTGTACCACCGCTAATCGGGTTGATGATGATTCTTGCGCATTGGCTCACTCAGGAAAACATCGCCAGTGCCTTGGCGGCAAAACTACGCACATTAACATCCTGATCCTTCAAACAGGCGATCAGGGGTGCAATGGCTCGCTGGTTCCCCAGTTTGCCCAACGCTTCAGCAGCATGGCGACGCACATTAGAATCCTCATCCTGCAAACAGACGAGCAGCGGCTCAACAGCCCGCTTATCGTCCAGCGCAGTGGTTGGCTTAGGTGAAAATTGGTTTTCGCTCATACTGATTGGGTATCAAGCTACGAAATGGAGCGAAGGGAGTCAATCGGCATGCCTAGGGCGAGGATTTTCATAGATGGGAAATGCATCCGCTGAAAACACTCAAGCGATTTGGAAACAAAAGCGTTCCCATTTCGCTGGCATGTGTGTTTCGTCAAGAATACTGTATCCAAATGAGCGCCACATTGATCTCCAAGTCCAAATTCATCAATGGGCTCCAATGCTCGAAGCTCCTCTGGACCTCTTGAGCACCGTCACCGCCATCGAAGCATTGCCGAGCTATACTGCTGAACTGTCGCAAAAACTGTCGCAAATTTGCTACACTAAGACGTCTTGTCTGACATCGTCTGTCACCAGCTGTCCACGAAGCGACATCGAGCAAGCTATTGAAAACAAAGGGGATAGTCACGATCTGACGCGAGTTGACGCGCCGGGTCAAAATAGGAAACTGGCGGGAGCGACGGGGCTCGAACCCGCAACCTCTGCCGTGACAGGGCAGCGCTCTGAACCAGTTGAGCTACGCCCCCGCGCCAGAAAACCGACTCGTGGTGGGCGCTAAAGGACTCGAACCTTTGACCCCCTCGGTGTAAACGAGGTGCTCTGGCCAACTGAGCTAAGCGCCCTTAGCGCACGCGGGCAAACCTTTACAACCAAACCCCACACTTGTCAACGTACAATCCCCACGTTATCCTTCATTCATGCTTGATGACCGCCAAATGTCCATTCTCGTCCGCAAACTCATCACCTCCAACTGGCTCGATGTCTCCCAGATCCGCATCCGCGTCATCCGCGGCGTCATCAACCTCCAAGGCCACATCGAAAAAGTTGGCAGCAATCCTGACGAGAAAGAAGGCACCGAGACCGGCATGCGCAAACTCGACGATGAACTCCGCTCCATTAAAGGTTTCCGCGGCATCGCTTACTTCTTCGACAACTGGATCCGCTACCCCAGCGGCGGCTGGCGTTGTACCAGTAAGAAACGCGACGACAAACACTAACATCACACATGTGGTCGCCGATGCGATTTTGATGTATGTTGGAACAGAAGAAGGAGGCTCACATGTACAAGAACATCCTGCTCTGCACCGACGGCTCACCCGCCGCCGACATCACCGCTGATTACACCATTTGGCTGGCCGGAAATCTTTCCGCCAGTGTCCTCGCGCTCTACGTCACCGACATTCGCCTCTTGGAAGGCCCCTGGCTCGCTGACTTCGCCGGCGCCGTCGGCGCACAACCCTACGCAGCCCTCGTGCCGCAACTTCAGGACATCCAGCGCGAGAAAGCCGCCACCATCCTCGCCGCCATCCAGAAGAAATGCCAGGACCACAACGTCCACTGCGAGCTGGCCCACGAGACCGGCAACCTCGTCCCCACCATGCTCCGTTACGAACGCCGCGCCGACCTCGTCGCCATTGGCCAACACGGCGAACACGCCCAATGGAGCAGCGGTATGCTCGGCTCCAGCGTCGAACGCCTCGTCCGCGCCTCCGTCAAACCGGCTCTCGTCACTCCCGACACCTTCCGTCCCATCCGTCGCATCCTCATCGCCTACGACGGCAGCGACGGCGCCCGCAAAGCGCTTCGCGACGGCCTAGACCTCGCCAAGCTTCTCGACTGCGACACCACCCTTCTGACCGCCTGCCAACACGCCAGCGAAGATGCCGCCGCCACCTTCCTACGCGAAGCACAGCAACAAGCCGAAGATCGCCACCTCAACGTCCACGCTCAACTCGCCCACGGCGACGCCGAAGTCGAGATTCTCCACTGGGCCTTGCAGACCAAAGCCGACCTCATCGTCATGGGCGCCTACGGACACACCCGCATCCGCGAATTCGTCCTCGGCTCCACCACACACCAAGTCCTCCACAAAACCACCGTCCCCGTCCTCCTCGTCCGCGGCGACCGATGAACGCGCTGCTCCTGACCGGCCGCACCGCTGCGAGGGACTTTTACCGGAAAATATTACGGCCTGAGAAACGCCGATCATGTTTTTCGATTGCGACAGTCCGCTTTAAGTTGACCGACATGTCTTTAGCAGGAAGTCCCAGTTCTGGGTTCTCCCACAACCTCGTTTGCACGGCGCGGACGGTGACAGCCTCAATTTTCTGGCGGGCTGTCTGCAATTTAGGATGGCGCGCGATCGCCTCGGCGACAGCTTTTGACAACGTAAATTGGGCGTGGACCGACGCCACACCGACAAGCAAGAACGGCAATATATAGGCATGAGTTCATCTCTTGTTGAGACACGACAACGACATTGATCCCCGCAAGAGCAGGAGACTGTTGGAGAGGTGAGCAGACCACTCTTTTTGAGCCAGTACATGTGTTAGTTCGAGGTTGGGGTTGATGTTATATTTGAAGATGGACTTTGCTGTAATGCGAATTGGAACGGACTCTGATAGCCCAATCGACTGTGTGGTCGCCGTTGAGGAACTATATCTTGAGAGGATTAAAAAAGAAGTGACGACCTCGCGAGACTTGATCTACGTCACGATGGGAAGAAACACCTCAGAATCGGAAACTGGCTGAACTGCAACTCCTCTGTTTGACAGAGATGCACTCCGCAGTCTGCTTGTCTTCACGATGGACATCGCCATTGGTGCAGGCAACCACACAACTCACCAACGTCAACGCAAACATCACAAGCAACACCACCGCAAACAACTTGCTAATTCCCAAAATCACGATAGCACCACAGGTGACTCACCTACGGTGAGTCAAGCTGCGTCACCACGTGCCGGTGCAGAGGTAATCGTCAATCGCCTTGGCGGCTTTGCGTCCGGCTCCCATCGCTAAAATTACCGTCGCGCCACCGGTGACGATGTCGCCAGCGGCGAAGACGCCGGGCTTGCTTGTCTTCAGCGTATCGGTGTTGGCTTCGATGTAGCCGCCTTTGCGCGTTTTCAAATCGGGCGTGGTGGATTGGACGAGCGGGTTGCTGCTCGTGCCGACGGCGATGACGGCGACGTCGAGCGGCAATTCGTACTCGGAGCCTTTGATCGGCACGGGACGGCGTCGGCCGGATTCGTCGGCGGGGCCGAGTTCCATTTTGATGACGCTGGCGGCGCGGAGCCAGCCACGGTCGTCGCCGAGAAACTCGACGGGATTGTTCAGCAACAAAAACTGGATGCCTTCTTCCTTGGCGTGTTTGACTTCCTCGACGCGGGCGGGCATTTCGGTTTCGCTGCGCCGGTAAATGACGTAGGCGTTTTTTGCGCCGAGTCGCAGCGCGCTGCGGATGGCGTCCATCGCGGTGTTGCCGCCGCCGACAACGGCGACGTTTTTGCCGCGACAATCGTAAATCGGTTCGTCGTACTCCGGGAATTTGTACGCCTTCATCAGATTGACGCGCGTGAGGAATTCGTTGGCGGAGTAAACGCCGCAGAGATCTTCGCCGGGCACGCCGAGGAATTGCGGAAGTCCCGCGCCGGTCGCGACGAGGACGGCGCTATAGCCTTCCTCGTTGAGAAGTTCGTCAACGGTGACGGTCTTGCCGACGACGACGTTGGTCTCGAACTCGACGCCCATCTTTTTCATGTTCTCGACTTCTTGCCGGACAATTTCTTTCGGCAGTCGAAATTCCGGAATGCCGTAGACGAGGACGCCGCCGATTTCGTGGAGCGCTTCGAAGACGCGGACGTTGTGTCCTTTTTGGATGAGATCGCCCGCCGCGCTAAGTCCGGCAGGGCCGCTACCGACGATGGCGACTTTCTTGCCGGTCGGCGGCGCGTTTTGCGGGAGGCCGATTTTGCCGGTCTGGCGTTCGTAGTCGGCGACGAATCGTTCGAGGTAGCCAATGCCGACGGGGCCGAATTTCTTCGACATAATGCAGGCGCCTTCGCACTGGTCTTCCTGCGGACAAACTCGTCCGGTGATGGCGGGTAAGACATCGTCCTCGCGGACTTTCGCGGCGGCGGCGAGGTAATCGCCTTTGAGAATAAGTTCGATAAAATCTTTTACTTTGACGCCGACGGGACAGCCGTCGGTGCATTTCGGGTTCGCGCACGCGAGGCAGCGGAGCGCTTCCTGTTTGGTGATGTCGAAATTAAAACCGAGATTGACCTCGCTGAAATTATGCGCGCGTTCGGCGGCTTCCTGTTCCGGCATGTGTTGCCGCGGAATCGCGGTGCGCGCTTTCGGTGGAAGCGGATTGGTGGCCATGTTATTTCGCCTCCGAGAGCTTGCAACGGTGTTGCTCGAATTCGACGAGCGAATGTTTTTCCATGTCGCGGTAAAGTGCGTTGCGTTTTGTCAGCCCGGCGAAATCAACCTGGTGCGCGTCGAACTCGGGGCCGTCAACGCAGGCGAACTGGCTCTTGCCGCCGACGTGCACGCGGCAACCGCCGCACATGCCGGTGCCGTCAACCATGATCGGATTGAGACTGACGACGGTTTTGATGCCGAGCGGTCGCGTGACTTCGGCAACGGCACGCATCATCGGAATCGGGCCGATGGCGAGGACGAGATCAATTTTGCGTCCGTCGGCGATCATTTTTTTCAGCGGATCAATGACGAGACCTTTTGTACCGTAACTGCCGTCGTCGGTGGTGATGAAAAGTTCGTCGCTGACTTCGCGAGCTTCGTTTTCGAGGATGACGAGTTGTTTGGTGCGTCCGCCGATGATGGCGATGACGTGGTTGCCGGCTTGATGGAGCGCTTTTGCTGTCGGATACGCGATGGCGGTGCCGACGCCTCCGCCGATGACGACGCAGGTGCCGAACTTCTCGATGTGCGACGCTTTGCCGAGCGGCCCGACGACATCGAGGATGGTGTCGCCAGCGTTGAGTGTGTTGAGGTGTTTGGTGGTTTTACCGATACCTTGGACGATGATGGTGACGGTGCCGTCGGTCGGATTCGATTCGGCGATGGTCAGCGGGATGCGTTCGCCGTTTTCGTGGACGCGAAGGATGACGAACTGGCCGGGTTGTTGTTTGCGGGCAATGCGCGGCGCGAGGATACGAAATAGCTTCACGTCCGGCGCGAGAAACCGCACTTCCACAATCTTGAATGGCTGCGTTTCCATAAAAAAGTTCGCGGATTACTACTCGCTCTTTGGATACTTTGCAAGCGTCCGCTGCCGTTTTATGGCAAGACGAGCCAGCGTGACCGCGTCGGCGGTGTGCTCCCCGGCCTGTTCGTAGGCACGGACGGCAACCGCGCCGGATTGGAGGTCACCGAGCTTCTCGTAGAGCACAGCGCTGCGCAGTTCCTCCCCCTTAGCCCGGCAGAGTTTCAACGCCTCCTCACGCACCGACAGGTTCACCTTCCGCAGCCACGCCCATTCCAGTTCGGGACGGTTGTCCGCCTTCAGCATCACAAGCTGTTCGTCCAGTGACGCCGCAAACGGCCGGTAGAGCGGATCGCCGACAAACACAGTCTGCCAGCTCAACGCCACGTCCGAGCCGTAGCCAGCCTCGATGAACGGTCGCCCGTCCAACAGCCGACGAAAGAAAATGTCGACGTGCGGCGTCATCGAGAGGTACGGCTCGTACACGCTACCCATGCTGGCCGCCGCACCCTTCGCGAGCATCGGTCCGACCCAGCCTGCGACCCGTGTCCGCACACTGCACGCGCTGGCCGAGTGAATGTGATACGCGACCGCGCCGGGCCGGAACTTGAACTCCGGCCGAATGAACGGCCCCGTCACGCTCGCCGCGTACCAGCCGGCATACACCGCCACATCGGTCATCGGGTAATTCTCGTCAAACAACTCCGGCCGCTCGTCAAGTTCGCACTCGTAGCCGGCATCGCGGAAGGCATGGTACGCGCTCTTGATCCATTCGTCGCCCTCACTGTAGCCCTTGTCCTGAATGCCGCGCGCATCGAAATAGGCGCGCCCGTGCAACCCGTACCGTTCCACCGTCAACGCATCGTCAATCATCCGACGGACCGTGAGTGCGTCGGGGCCGTCGAGTCGTCCCACGAGCAACATCCGCCGGTTCATCGGCGGCGCGAAATCGGCGCGGCTGCCGAAGAACGGATTGCGCAACGGCCCGGCAATCGGAAGGCCATGAACGGGCAACAACGCCAGCTCGCTGTCCACGCTGGCCTCGTTGCGAAAAAGTTCCAGTTTTGTTCCGGCGGGCGCAACGGTGCCGTCGCTTTCGACGCGCAACGGCACGCCGTGGATCAACGCGAGACAGAAGACGCGGTTCGACAACGTTTCCATAACTGGTTTACCGTCCACCACGCGCACGTCCTGAGTGAGGAGGCCGTTGTGGGTGAGGAACCGCAGAATCGGCTCGCGGACTTCCTCGTTGAACTCGCAGCGCGTGATCGTCTCGGCGGGCCGTGCGCGGATGGCGCATATCTGATTCGTAGGGATGCCGCGGCGCTTGGCGTAATACTCGGCAAGCGGGCGGCTTTCCGGCTCGCGCTCGTTGTAAACGACGACGACTTGTCGCGCCCAGTCCTCGGCGACACTGACGCCGCACGCGGCAAGCAAAATGACCAGCATCCAAAACATGTCGTCATCATCGGCGAGGCGCGCGCCACGGTCAAGACAACGCTCGCGCCGGCGCGGCGGTTTGTGTAATCTGCGGCGCATGCTGATCGTTTTCACCATCACCATCTTCCTCGCGGCGGCGCTGCTGTTCCTGGTGCAACCGATGTTCGCGCGGATGCTGTTACCGATGCTCGGCGGTTCACCGTCGGTCTGGAACACGACGATGATGTTTTACCAAACCACACTACTGGCCGGCTACGCCTGCGCGCACCTGATAACGCGACGGCTCAACGCGCAGCGACAGGTGTGGGTGCATCTGGGCGTCGCGCTGCTGGCGTTGATCGCGCTGCCCATCGCCGTGCCGCGCGGCTGGATGCCACCGACACAAAGCAACCCAATCCCGTGGCTACTCGCCGTCATGCTCATCTCGGTCGGGCTACCGTTCTTCGTCGTCGCCGCCACCAGTCCGCTGCTCCAACGCTGGTTCGCATCGCACACCACAAAGGACCCGTATTGGCTCTACGCAGCCAGCAACCTCGGCAGCCTCCTCGCGCTGGTTGCTTACCCGTCGTTGATCGAACCGCGCCTCGGACTCGCCCAGCAAAGCCGTTGGTGGACGGTAGGATTCGCCGTACTCATCGCGTTGCTTGCGTTGTGCGGCTTGTGGCAAAGGTCCGACGCAACACCGGTCACGGCAGCACTGGCAGAGGAAAATGTTCCAGTTTTGTTCCGGCGGAAACTGCGCTGGTTGCTGCTGGCATTTGTGCCGTGCAGTTTGATGTTGAGCGTGACGACGTACCTGACCAACGCGGTCGCGCCAATCCCGTTGTTGTGGGTCGTGCCGCTCGCGGTGTACCTGCTGACATTCGTGCTGGTGTTCGCGCGGCGGCGGCTGGTGCCGCACAAGTTGATGTTATGGACGATGCCGCTGGCGATGCTGGCGATGCCGTGGACGGTGACGGGACTATTGCTCGGCCTACCGATGGAACCGCTCGACATGTACGTCGTGCTGCACGTGGCGGTGTTGTTCGTGGTGACGATGGTCTGTCACGGCGAACTGGCCAAAGATCGTCCGCCGGCGGCGCAACTCACGGAGTTTTACCTGTGGCTGTCCGCCGGCGGGGCGCTCGGCGGCATGTTCAACGCGCTGGTCGCGCCGTTGTTGTTCCTGACGGTTTGGGAGTATCCGCTGACGTTGGTGCTGGCGGTGCTGTTGATCCGGTGCCGGTCGTGGCGCGGTTATATCGCCGGGCCGGTGTTGCTCGGCGTCGCCACTGTCGGTCTGCTTGCGTTTTTCAGCCACCGCTCCGGCGACGGTGACCTGCACACGTTACGTCGCGCCCGGAGTTTTTTCGGGATCCACCAAGTGTTCTCCGACTCCGCAGATCGTTATCATTTCCTGAAACACGGCTGCACGGTGCACGGCCTCCAGAGCACGGACCCGACGCGCCGACGCGAGCCGCTGGCGTATTTCTCCCGGTCGGGGCCGCTCGGCGAGTTGATGGCAACGCTGCCGCCGGCGCTGAAGCAGCAGGTGGCAGTCGTCGGGTTGGGCGCGGGCACGATGGCCTGTTACGGCGAACAAGGCCAGCAGTGGACATTCTACGAGATTGATCCCGCGGTGGAACAGATCGCGCGCGACCCGCACTGTTTCACTTTCCTCTCCGACTGCCCGGCGAACGTCAAGGTCGTGCTTGGCGACGCGCGGTTGTCGCTGCAACGCGAACCGGATGGCCGGTTCGGCGTGATGATTCTCGACCCGTACAACTCGGACACGCCGCCGCTACATCTGCTGACGCGCGAGGCTCTGGCGTTGTACCAGCGCAAGCTCGCGCCGCAAGGTGTGATGGCGTTTCATATCAGCACGAGCCACCTCGAACTGAAACCGGTCCTCGCCAACCTCGCGCACGACGCACATTTGTTCGGGCTGCACCTGATTGATTTTTCAAACCGAGAACGGATGTCGCGCGGCGAACAGCCGTCGCGCTGGGTCGTGATGACGCGCCAACCGTCGAGCGTGGAACGGCTGACCAACTCCGGTTACTGGCGGATGCTCCGCCCCCACGAGGGGGTTGGGCTGTGGACCGACAATTACGTCAGCCTGTTCCGCGTGTGGAGTTGGAACTGAGGACGACCATTCGTCAACGGGTGAGTTCAACCACAAGCGAAAGCGGCGCGCCGTAGCGCGTCGGACGGAACGAGAGACTGTGTGAAAACTGAAGCGCTGCGGTGAGGTTGGCGTTCGGGAATGAGGTTTGATTCATGATTCGGTGTGGTTTTGTGTTGGCGGCGGACTCAGCTCACCGCCAACAGTAGTTTCGGCACGCCGAGGATGCT
>CAIKAP010000038.1 GCA_903825435.1 uncultured Verrucomicrobiota bacterium | reverse complement strand
GAGTGTAGGGAAAAGATGGCGTTGAAGATGGTGGAAGATCGCGGTCAGTTCATGCATAACTCTGAGACGCTTCCCCTTGCATCCCGTTCAAATCCATCGCCGAAAAAGCCCGCAAAAGCGAGTTTTGCAAGAACGTCACAATAATGGTAAATAGTGTATTCTTAACGTCCTTCTTGGGATAAACTTTAAAGTAAGCTGTAACGGTACGGCGGATGACTATCAAGTTTTCCCGCCGATTTGTTACGGGCTGGACTCAGTACGCACGAACTGGCATATTAGGTTGTACTTGCGGTGCCAGCGTAGCTCAATTGGCAGAGCAGCTGATTTGTAATCAGCAGGTTACCGGTTCAAGTCCGGTCGCTGGCTCCACTCTCTTACGGTTGCGCCCCACGCTCTTACAACGTGGGGCGCAATCTTACCGGCAAGGCGAAAAATGCCTGAGTAGTCACCGGAGTAGTCACACCCCAAAACGAAACGCTTCCGATTGTGTGAGCTTGCAAGCCAACACCAACGCCGGCAGAATGGAAAGCAACCGGAGGGAACGCTATGGCAATTACATTCAGTTGTAAAAAGTGCGGCCAGCAAATTGTGGCTGACGATACTGCGGCGGGGGATGATGTTCACTGTCCGAAATGCGGAAAAGAAGTATGGGTGCCCTTCAAGTCCGAACCTACTCCGCCTGAAACTCCTGCCCCACCGCCGACAGGGGAAACCCGACGCCGATTAGGCGATGCTCCAAAGCCTGCTCACCATTCACCGTCGCCAGAGCCTGCGCCCACCATAAGTGACGCCCCGAAACTTATACACTGCCCTGATTGCGCCCGTGAAGTTTCCAAGCGGGCGGCTACTTGCCCGCATTGCGGAGCACCGATTTTACCACCAGAACCAACGGCACAGGCATCCAGTGCGGGAGCTATGACCTGCCCTTCGTGCAAAGTGCAGTTAGTGAGTAAAGAGAAGGCGCGTGGGGGTGTAACATTGGCGGGAGTATTTGGTGGGCTTCTTTTTGTGTCTGGGATTCTGTCGGTGTTTGTCAACGCAATCGTTGGGGGGGGGGTTCTTATCGTGGCGGGAATCATAATTAGCGTTGCCTTACGTGGCAAAGAAACTGTTTTGGTGTGTCCTAAGTGTAGGACAGAAGTCTGTAAAGTATGAGCTAAAGCGGAAGCTGGCGACGGCCAGCGCGGGGCTGGGCGTGCCTATTCACGCCCGGCCCGCCGCTTCGTCGAAATAGGACGGCGAAAGATGAAAGCAAAATCGAAGGCGAGCACACCAACGACCGGGCGGCGCGGCAGAAAACCGGGCGACGGTGTGTTGAAGCAAATTGACCCGCTAGACCACGAAGCCACTGCCCGCAAACTTTTCTGCGGTAAGACGGCGGACGATCCGATTGCAAACATGGTGCGCTGGGGACAGTATCTCGCCGAGCGGATTGAGAAGTGCGCCGCGCAAGGTGATCAACGGCTGAGATGGAAGGAACATTGCGAGAAACTTCTACGGAAACACAATGAGAAGTTTGCTGCCGAAACATTGGCGGCGCTGGCGGCTGACAATGCCGATTGGTTTCGCAAAGTCGCTAGTGCAATGGAACGTGTGAAGGCAATCACGCAAAAGCGGCCTTATCCGCTACACGAAGCTTTGTTTTTTTGGCGCAAGAATACGGCGCGCCCGAAAAGGTAATCATTTATCCAGTAAAAATGCGCGACAAAATCATCTGGGGGAATGGTGACGGCGCGCCCGAAAAGACAATCAGTTGTCCAGTTGAAGAGAAGGATGGCCAATTCAGAACGATCCACAACACGCTGCCGTTGACGGTGGCGGAAGTTTGCGACCGGCTGGAAGAGCAAGGTCTAAGATCAAGCGGCCAGTCTGACGAAAGCTGGCAAAGGCGTGTGCGGACAGTTTGCGGGGAAGTGGGCTTTAAGTGTGCAATATCAAACCTGCGAACTGAATCAAACCGGCAGCGATTTACTCCGGCTGAGCTAGGCTTGCCGAGCAACTTCGGTGAACGCTCTTTTTGGACACGCACCGACTTGTTACACCAACTTCACAAGGCACAAGCCGGGTATCGTGCTTTAATGCTTCGTGTCCACCCTGACAAAGGCGGCGACGCGGAAACATTCCGCGAAGTCAAACGGCTTTGGCGGAATGTTCAAAACCGATTCAAGCGGCAAGGTTACAAACTCACTTAATCGCCCCGCGCACACGGACAATTCAGCGAATAAATTGTCCGGCATACAAGTTTCCTCTCTTCGGTAGTAGCGGCAAAGTTTTTTTGCCCACAACTGAAGAGGTAAGGAAATGCACAATGAAACAGAGTTAGAGCTATTCACGCCACAAGACGCGGCGCGGGTTTGCGAGTGTTGCGCGGCGACGGTAAAAAGGCTGGCCGACGAAATAAGATTGCCGGTGATTCGCACGGTGGGCGGCGTCCGCTTGTTTTCCCGGCAGCAAGTCGAGAGAATCCAACAAGAGCGCGACCGGCGAGCGCGGGAGGTCATCAAAGCATGGATCAACCCCGCAGTAGAGAACCAAAGAACGATTCATCATCTTGGATATGACGACTTCATGGTGGCTGGGAAGAAAATCGGGCTGAAGTCAAAAATGAGGTAGCCAGGGAAACATGATTGCACTCGCCAGACTCGTGTGGTCAAAAAACTCGTCCGCTCTTCCTCTTCACTCTACAGCAACTACACCCGCTGTTCGCGATGAAGGGATTCCTTAAGGTGTGAAACACAGCCTGACGCAACTTTTGATCCTTCTCCACTTTCATAGTGATCAGCCGGCACATCTTCATTCGCTTCCCAAAACGCCATATACGGTGACAAGATTCGGGGCATCCTGCACCAACCCGCCCTTGGCGTTGCAGATGAATTGAGCGCCACAGATCAGGTTGTTGGTGCAACTGGCGTTGTTGACGCAGAACGCAGCGCCGCCGCTGCCACTAACCATTAATCCGACGAAGCTATTGCCGGTACATTCCGAACCGGAATAGAGTTGTGCGCCACCGGACGCATCGCGAACAGACTGCGCCATGAAAACACCGTATTTACGGCTGCGACGGATGACGATGCCTTGAAACAGATTGGCGTGACTATCGCGCATAAAAATCCCCACGGAATTGTCCGCCAGAATCGCATCGCTGACGATGTTGTGCGCAAACCCCAAGTCCACAGAAATTCCGGCTGCCCGGTTGTCATGCAGGAACAGCTGTGTGAAGCTACATTCTGTCGTCTGATAACAAGCGAGGCCGTCGAATTCGTTGTCGACCGCCGTAAAATCGCGCACCGCCAGCCGGCGGACGTCGCGACTGGTGACCAACCCGCCCGACCGACAGCGGCAACAGACCACCCGCTCTACCAACACATCCGATGCGCCATGCACCGTAACCCCGTTATTGCGAATTTCTGAACCATCGCCGCCGGTTTTCCACAACTCCACCTGTTGATGCTGGCGATTGCCGTCAATGGTAAGGTCGGACAAACGCAGATGAGCAACAACGCGTCGGGGCTTGTTCACCGCTTCGCCCAGAACGATGACCGGACAATTCGCCTTGTCGGCCAACTTCAAAAGAGTTGCCGTACCGGTACCGCGCAGCATCTGGTGGTCGCGCCGCAATACAATCGGCTGACGAATCTCATACGTGCCCGGCGACAGCACGACTTCCCCACCGGTGTCAGGCAATCGGTCGAGCGCCAGCTGAATTTGTGAGGCACTGGCACCGGGAGGTATCGTCACAATTATCGGATCGCCCGCATATCCGGCTGCGACCACGAACAAAGCCATCACTGCAGCAACAACGAACGTAGAGACCGGTTGGAATCTGGTTTTGCGGAGGAGTTTAAAAAAGAAGCCATCACGTACACCCCGGATCTGTCTTCGCCTGACATTTCCCATATGACTTATGCTCGCGACCATTGCGGGCCATTGAGTTTCATTTGCCATCATTTTATCCTCGCTGACTGTGTTCGCAAGCTTAACTCTTCTATCTCAAGATTGCGAATAAGAGCCGATTGAGCTTCCAAACTTTGGAATACAAAATGCACGGAAACCCGAATGGTTCAAATAATTCATCTTCACCAAAACCGCGCTGAATTAACATGCGATGGGTAGTGTTTCAGGAGACTGGCAATGCATAAGCAATCATTCCCATTCTGTGCGAAAGTGACCGGAAAGCGCAAAGACGACGCGAGTGCACACAGGGAGGACAATACAGAGAGAATACTCCGTCACAACAAAGCTACACGGTTTACTCTCTCAGGCAGCTTGTCGGTGGTACTCTATACGACGCAGAAGGTCTTCGGTAACACTGCCGGTGATGTAGGCGAGCATTCGTTTCCAAGGCATGGCGATTCTCCTTGTGATGCTGATAACTGAACAGATACAGCACGGACGAGTTTTTTAACCACACGGGTTACGACCCCGTAACATCAGGTTGAGGTCAGCCTGCTGGATGAACGGGACAAACCCCTAGCTAGTCCGTGGCGTATTGCTGAGACGATTCTGGGAAAAGATGCAGTTTTTCAGAACGCGCTAATTTTAAAAAGAAATATGCAAAGATTCCAATAGCAGCGAGGTGCAGCCCGGATTATCTCGCTGGTTGCATGCTAAAAGTTTTTAATCAATTTCACTTCGTCCGGCGTGGAAGAAAATTCGCCGCGCCAATTTTTTCTTGTAGCACACAGCCTCACTGAATATGCTTCGTGTGCCAAAGGCGAAGGCGAGACGAAGTGAGGACTGTGAATAAGTTGCGAGCAACTTAGGTCTGAATCCGGGTAAAACCGGGGATTGGTTGTAATGGCTCAAGAGAAGGATTTTGTAGAACGCACGTCCTCCCTGCGCTCGTCGGGTGAGTGATAGGACTTGGTTGGCTGCCAACCCGGTGTAATGGCCGGGGTAATGTGAGGTTTATGACGGTAGTCGGCCGCAAAATGTCAATCAGAAAGCACCCGGCGGTCATCTGTCTGCCTTTTCCCACGGCAAAATGCGCCGTTCAGGTACAGCAAAGGGCTGTGGATAGCCTGTGAATAACTCGGCGCAGGAGAGAGGTTGACTGATCATGCAGAACAAAGTGTGGAAAGAGGCGTGTGGGACGATGCGGACGATGCTGAGCGCAGAGCTGTTTAGCCGCTGGTTCGCCCCCATTCAACCCATGGAACTGCGCGATGGGACCCTTGTGCTTGCTGTCACCAACGAGTTCTCCCGGATTTGGTTACAGGACAATTTCCTGCCGCTGATCCGAGAGGTCGTCTCGAAGGCTTCCAGCGAAACAACTCATGTGAAATTCGTTGTGGCGGCCCATGCACTGAATGGGCCTGATGACGGATCTTCCCGTTTGAGATCTGTGTCTCCATCGGTGATGGCGAGACCTGTCTCTGAAGCGAAACTGAACCTACGTTATACTTTTGACTCTTTCATTGTCGGTCAGAATAACCATCACGCCCATGCTGCCGCTCTCGCCGTCGCGCAGGCACCCGGCAAAGCATACAACCCACTCTTCCTCTATGGAGGAGTCGGCCTCGGCAAGACGCACCTAATACAGGCCATCGGCCACGGCGCCGTCTACCTCGGTAAACATCGCAGGGTCTGCTACATCTCCAGCGAGGAGTTTACCAACGAGTTCATCCAAGCGGTCCAGAGCAAAACATTGCCGAAGTTCAGGAAGAAATACCGGCAAGCCGATGTGCTGCTCATTGACGACATTCATTTCCTCGCCGGCAAGGAACAGACGCAGGAGGAATTCTTCCACACATTCAATTCGCTCTACGATTCCCATAAGCAGATTGTGCTTTCCAGCGACCGTCCCGCCGCTGAGATCCAGAACCTTGAGCAGCGACTGGTTTCTCGTTTTGAGTGGGGCCTCGTTGCAGACCTGCAACCGCCCGCGTTTGAAACCCGTATCGCCATCCTGCGAAAGAAGGCTGCAACCATGCAGGTGCAGCTGCCGGACGCGGTGCTGGAGTTTCTAGCTGAGAAAATCAAAACCAACATCCGCCGTCTGGAAGGTGCGTTGGTCCGTGTTGCAACTCACGTCTCACTCGAAAAGGGAGACATCTCGCTCGATGTGGTGGAATCCTTGTTGGCGCATGTGCTTCACGAGGAAGCAAAGAGAACTGTTACGGTCGAATACATCCAGAAGAAGGTGGCTGAGTATTTCGACATTCGCTTGGCTGACATGACCAGCCACCGCCGTCCCCAAAACGTGGCACGTCCGCGGCAGGTTGCGATGTTCCTCAGTCGTGAGCTGACAGATCGATCGCTTGTGGACATTGGCGAGTCGTTTGGTGGACGAGACCACGGCACTGTCATACATGCATGCCGACTGGTCACCACAAAGGTGGAGAAGGATCAAAAGTTACGTCAGGCGGTTTCTCACCTGAAGGAATCCCTTCAACGCGAACAGCGGGTGTAGGTTGTATGGTAGGACTGCTGTTGTCCTTCCCCATGCGTATTGTGACGTTCGATGAAACAGCGCGATCAACGGATCCTGCATGTGGACGGCGACGCCTACTTCGCCTCCTGTGAGATTGCCTTGGATCCAAAACTTAAAGGGCAGCCTGTATTCGTAGGTGGAGGCCGTAGAGGGGATGGCATCGTCATTGCCGCCAACTATGTCGCCAAGAAGTACGGCATTAAGACGGGCATGGCGTGCTTCGAGGCCAGACGCCAGTGCCCTGAGGCGTACTCGTCAAACCGCATTATGATGAATACCGTCGGTTGTCGTTGGAGATGTTCAAGCGCATCCGTCAGTACACCCCATTAACACCCTCAGCTGCTGGTGCTAAATGTCAGGTGCAACCAAGGAGGTTGAAGTGCCGACCGATATTCTTCGGCTGGCGGAGTGAGCAGGTATAGGATAGGACAGTGGTGTCCCGTCTTTGAACGCACTTGACCTCTGTCGGCAAAAGGAGACCGTCATGGATAGTCTTAGGGTTCTTCGCAACACGCAGGTCATCATTCTCGGGGTCTGCATCGCAATCGCCACCATCACTTCGAGTGTCATCCTCTCCAAGGCATTCCTCAAGTTCCAGAAGTCGACCCACGCGGTCATTACCGTTACTGGCTCGGCCAACAAGAAGATAGCCAGCGATTTTATTGTGTGGGATGTCAGTTTCAACGTCCGTGACACTGACTTGGCCAAAGGGTATAGGCGGCTCAGTGCGGATCTTGAGAAGGTGAAGCAGTACTTGCAGGCAAAGTCGGTCAAGACGGAGGAAATCGTCATCCTTCAAGTTGCGACCGAGCAGCTGTACAAAAAGGACACTCACAGCAACGACACCACTGAATTCACCGGCTCTCGCCTGACGCAGTCCATCGAGGTCCATTCGGAAGATGTAAACAAGGCGACAGGAGTGTCTCGTCAGATTACAGAACTGATCGACCAAGGGGTTCAGGTGAACTCAGGAGCCCCGCAGTATCTTTATCGCAAATTGGACGAGTTGAAGCTGGAGATGTTGGGAGCGGCGACTGAGAATGCCAAGCAGCGGGCGGCCGATATGGCGAAGGCTACTGGCAACCGCATCGGCGCCATCCGATCCGCCAAGATGGGAGTCTTTCAGATCGCGCCCGTCAATTCCAACCAAGTGTCTGATTACGGGGTGAACGACACCTCGTCTTGGGAGAAGAAGGTCACAGCGGTGGTGTCGGCGACGTTCGGGATCGAGTAGCACAGCAGCCGGTCACAAGCTATCGACTCGGGTCTGCTCAAAGGTCCTGCTCACCCGATTTACAGTTCATCTCCGCTTAAACTGCAACTCAAGGGATTACACAGACTTTTGATTACAGGCGGGAACCTTCGGTTGTTCCGCGGTGCGAGTGGGCTGACTCTGTGGTGTCAATTGCTCGTTCTCGCCAGTCAGATGGAAACGGATGCGTTGAGCCTGACGGATCAAGTGCTCTGAGCGAACATCGCCATAAGTGGAGGCAATGAGACCTGATCCACTCTTGTCTCGGATGAGCATGGCAATTTCTGCATCCGTAAGACCAACCTCTGGAGCCGAGGTTACAAAAAAGGAACGCATTCCCTGGGGAGTGGCACACCGAGTCTTGAGTGCCTTGCAGGCAGCCGCAAGACGCCGTCGCATGGCGTCTCCGTCCCATGGTTGTTGTTCCGCAGTGGGCTTGAACCGATAATGGGGACGTTCTTGCAAAACTCGCTTTTGCGGGCTTTTTCGGCGATGGATTTGAACGGGATGCAAGGGGAAGCGTCTCAGAGTTATGCATGAACTGACCGCGATCTTCCACCATCTTCAACGCCATCTTTTCCCTACACTCG
>CAIKAP010000037.1 GCA_903825435.1 uncultured Verrucomicrobiota bacterium | reverse complement strand
CCCAGAAGGCATATTGATGGGAATATGGGAAAACCGGGGCGGCTTTGAATTCTTTGCCGGTGGCCAACCAGCGCCGCACCGGGGTGTAGCCATTATAGAGCGTGACCACGCTCAACGGCGTCTCGTTGGTAATATTCACTTCCAACTGGAAGGTTCGCTCCGCCTTATTTTCCACGCGCAAATTGGGGTCGTTCGTGCCGGCCACGTGCAACGGCGCAATGCTCGGGCCGCCGCTGATCATCGGGTGCGTCAGGTTATTAATTCCTTGCCGGCAGAATTTGTTGACGGCCACGGTGGCGGTGGGCGCTTCCGGCATATATTGCTGGAAGCCAGTATGTGCCGCCTCGGCAATCTCGCCGGGCGAATAGATTTCATGCACTACAATCGGGATCGGGAACGACGCGCTTTGCACTTCCCACGTGAACGCGCCAAGACTGTTGTCCACGAGCTTGTTGTCCCGGTAAGTGTAAACGGTCAGGCCTTGGAAATGTTTCAGCCGCTCGGTGGGCATGGCGCAGCTTTCGGGCCGATGCAACACGACGAGATTCTTGTAATAATAAAAGTTGAGCGTGTACGGATTGATCAGCCGCTTGCCATCTTCCGTGAGCCACGACGGATGCGGGCAGAAGGGTGGGGCGATGAACAAGTACCGGCTGCCTTCGACATCTTGAATCTCGAAGCCCGGTAGGATAGTCAGCGTCTCGTCCGAGTTCGCCTCGCACTGGGCGACATAATCATCCCACATCTTCTGGTCGAGTTGCTCGAATGTCTCGGTGAACGCCAGCAACGAGTAACCCGCCTGCCGGGCGGCGCGGGCGTATTCGGCTACCGTGCCGGTGCCGTTGCTGATTTTCGAGCGTACGCCGATCAAGGCTTTGAATTGTTTAAGTGGCGCGTTGGTTACCGCGACCGGCGGCTCAACCTCAAGTTTCACCACCGGCGTGCCAGCAACATAACCGCCGAATCCCGCCTTGGCGGAATCACCGGCCAACCACGCATACAAGCGGAACAATAGTTCGCCGTCATCGCTCTTGACGAGGCCGTCGCCTTTCTCCAGCAGCGTGCCGTCGAGGTTGCCGAGGTTCTCTTCAAACCAAACTTGCCGGTCGCCATAGCCAAAACGGTGTGTGAACTCGGGCGCGATGGTCAACGCGCTGACCCGCCCCTTGCCGACGCTGCGAACGGCGCAGATCGTATAGGTCTGCGGCGGATTCGGCTCGAACACCAGCGCGACGCCGGGCGGATTGAAGAGCGTCAGCCGCGCCCCCGCCATGGTCTTGACCAACGGCGTCCAATTTGCGTCACACACCAGCGGCATCGTCGGGAAAATCCCCGTGCCATTCAACTCGCCCATCGGGTAATAGATCCGTTGCAGGCCGGTTGTGACGGGATTATTCGTGTCAACGTTCCGTGTCCAGCCAAAGCTGCTTTCCACATATCCCTTCCACGGCGCGATTCCGCCGACCGAGGCATCGTAAACCCCGCGATGCAGCACCGCGACGCCATAGGATTTCATCTCCTGGTTCCAGCCGGCGATAAACCCAGCGCCGCCAGACGGGTAAGTCAACAAACCCGCGCCATCCTCAACCGCCTGCTTAATCACGCGCATGATGTTGTGATAGTTCACCATTTTGTCAGGATATTTGTTCTCGTAGCTGATGTCCGGCACCTCATCCAAGACAAAGACATTGAATTGCTTTAAGAAGTCCGGTGCCAATGGTTCGAAATAATTAGCCTTCGTCGCCACAAAGCCGCGCGCGGCCAGCTTCTCGGCATAAGTCTTATCGAGCGACGGCTGCCAACTCAGGAACAAGACCGCCGTCGGCTTGGCTTTTGCCGCTTCAACCTTCGCGACGGGCACCTCGGCGGCATTCACCGCCAGAGCCAACCCCATCAGAATCATCCCAACCAAGCCGTGCCGAAAAATAGTCTGTTTCATGCCTGCCTGTGTAACTCCGAATAGATAGCCAGCGCAAACAAAAACGAGTGGGCATCTGAGTGCTCGCCACGCTCGGAGCGTGGTCATTCCGAGCTTGTCGCAGAATCTCCGCCGCCTACACTCCGTCGCCATGAATCGGCTCCCGTCAGCAAGTCGTCCTCCCAATACCGTCCCAAACCCCGATTTCCGGTCAAAAACGGCCATTTTGGGCATTTTTGAGGTATCGGAGGCTCAAAAAGGCCATTTTTGACGGTTTCCGTTGGTCTAAAATTCCGTGCGATAGCGTTCGGACGGCGCGCAATAGCGTTGGCGCGAAGTTTTATAGGGTTCGGACGGCGCGCGATAGCGTTCGGACGGCGCGCAAACGCTATGTCGGGAAGTTTTATAGGGTTCGGACGGCGCGCGATAGCGTTGGCGCGAAGTTTTATAGGGTTCGGGCGGCACGCGAACGCTATGTCGGGAAGTTTTATAGGGTTCGGACGGCGCGCGATAGCGTTGGCGCGAAGTTTTATAGGGTTCGGGCGGCACGCGAACGCTATGTCGGGAAGTTTTATATCGTTAGCGCGGCGCGCAAATGCAGTGTCGGATCGCTACGCCGAACTGCGCTGCTTGGCGATCACGGCTAGGGCGTCTTGGCCGAACATCATGGCTTTGGCCGGGCCGATACCGCGAATCTCCAACAGGTCGGCGGGGGATTCGGGCAGGACGCGCGCCAGTTCTTCCAGCGTTTTGTCCGGGAAGACATGATACGCCGGCTTGCCCATCCGCCCGGCCCGTTCGCGCCGCCATTTCTTCAGGGCCTCAAACACCGCCACGTCGTAATCCACAGCTTCGGCAACCTTCGCCTTCTTCTCCGCGCGTTTCTTCTTCGGCGCGGCGATCTCCGGCAAGGTGAGGGGAACCGTTTGCTGCCGCAACATGACGGCCCGGCCCAGTTCCGTCAGTGACAACGTGGGATATTCGCCGGTGCTGACGGCAATGCAGCCGGCCCGAATCAAACTGTCCAGCAGCGCCCAGACATAATCCGAGCCTTGCGCAGCGAGCAAACCGTAGGTCGTGAGTTGATCGAGCCGGGCGTCCACGACTTCCTTCGAGCGCGAGCCGGTCAGTGTCTGCGCAATGCGGGCGCGGCCATACCGGCCGTTCACGCGCGCCACACAGCTTAATGTTTTCTGGATGCTGATGGTTTCGTCTTCCGCCGGTTGGCGGACGGCGGTGTTGGTGTGGGCGAGGCAGTTGTCGCAGACGACGCAGCGGGGCGCGGCTTCGGCGTCGCCAAAGTAATCGAGGATGAAGTTGTGCCGGCAAGTGCGATGGTCGGCATAGGCAATGATGCGGTGGAGTTTGCCGAGGTCGCGCTGGCGTTTGCCTTCGAGCCGCTCGAAATCAATCTGGAGATCCTCGAACGCTTTGACCGGCTCGACGAGGCCGGTGGTGTAGGTGCGGTTGCCGGATTCGTATTCGCGCGCAATGAAGCCGGCGCGTTCGAGTTGGTGCAAGGCGCTGCCGACGGCCATCGAGTTCTTCACGGTCGGGAGCTGGTCGGCAATGTCGTCAATTGACATGGTGATCGGCCCGCGCCGGCATAAGACGAGGAGCACGCGGTAGAGGCCGGCAATGATCTCGCGGGTCGGGTTCGCGCCGTCGATGAAGAACTCCTGCGTCCGCACGTCGGCGTAGTTGTAGAGCATCTCGCACCGGGCCGGCTCGCCATCACGCCCCGCGCGCCCGGCTTCCTGGTAATACGCCTCGACGCTGCCGGGGATGTCGAAGTGAATCACAAACCGCAAGTCCGCCCGGTCGATGCCCATGCCGAACGCATTGGTCGCGACCGCCACGTCACAATCGCCGTTCATGAATTTCGTCTGCGCCTTGGTGCGTTGCTCCGGCGTCATGGCGCCGTGGTAGGCGATGCACTTCACGCCGAGTTCCTCTGCCACCTTTTCGACGTTCTTGCGCGTGGAGCAATAGATGATGCCGGTCTTGTATTGGCGGATGGTCTCGATGATCCGCTGGTACTTGGCGGCTTTGCCTTTCACATGGCTGACGGCGAGATGGAGATTGTGCCTGGCAAAACCAGAGACAAAGATCTGCGGCTCGGTCCGCCCAAACTTGCCGAGTGCGAGCTGCTCGACGATGTCGGCGCGGACTTCCGGCGTGGCCGTGGCCGTGAGTGCGATGACTTGCGGCTGGCCGAGCTCTTTCAATGCCCACTTCAGGCGAATGTAGTCGGGACGGAAATCGTGGCCCCATTGCGAAATGCAATGCGCCTCGTCCACCGCAAACAGCGCGATGGACAGCGGCGCGAGTGCCTGGATGAAGCGCTCGCTCTTGAATCGTTCCGGCGCGATGTAGACGAGCCGGTAGTCCCCGCGTTGCATTCTGCTAATGCGATTGTCGATCTCGGATTGGCCGAGCGAGGAATTGATGAATGTCGCCGGAATCTTCTTCTCCGCCAGTGCGTCCACTTGATCTTTCATCAACGCAATCAACGGCGACACGACCACGGTGATGCCATCAAGCGCGAGCGCCGGGAACTGGTAGCAGAGCGACTTGCCGCCACCCGTCGGCATGATGACCAGCGTATCCTGCCCGTCGAGGATGGTCTCAATGACATGCTCCTGCCCTTCGAGAAATTCCCGAAACCCGAAGTGTTGTTCGAGGAGCTTGTGGCGTTGTGTCGTGTCGAGCATGAATGAACGAGGTTAGACGGGCTGCGGGTACAACTCCTGAAGCAGTGCCACCGATTT
>CAIKAP010000036.1 GCA_903825435.1 uncultured Verrucomicrobiota bacterium | reverse complement strand
GATCAGCATCCTCGGCGTGCCGAAACTACTGTTGGCGGTGAGCTGAGTCCGCCGCCAACACAAAACCACACCGAATCATGAATCAAACCTCATTCCCGAACGCCAACCTCACCGCAGCGCTTCAGTTTTCACACAGTCTCGCGGTTCAATAGACGGCCTAGCCATCGAAACGGTCAACCGCATGGTCTTCGACGCGCGCGGTGTGCTCTGGCGCATTACCGTGTCCAATACCCAAACTACTGTCCAAAGCGGGAGGCTGTCGCTGGACCTCATTGGCGTCATCAGCAAATTGACTGCGCCAAACTCATGGAATTGGTGTTACGCCCAACCGGGTCCCAAGGGCGCAAAGTATCTATCGTGTGGAAGAAACGGACGCCATCCGTGCCGCCCTCCCATCCCGACCTGCAAACGGCGCCGATTACCGGGCTGCCCTCAACGAATCCGGTGCGGTCCTGCTGATCAGCGATGTTAAGACTCCCGCCAAAACCGCGTTTGCCTTTGCGCGCAAGCCGGACGCCTTGGATGCCGACAAGCAGCAGGGCGCAGTAACCTGGAATTTCCACCTTGCCCCCAGCGAAGGCATAACCATTGAGTTTGTGATGGCCTACGGCGAGGGCAATCCCGTCACCGCCAATGCCGTGCACTGGGCAAAACAGTTCGGCGCCACATTTGACGAAGCTGGGAAGCTCTGGGAAAAGCGCTATCTCGACACCTTCACGCCGGGCAACGGTTTCTTCGAGGGAAACCTGCCTGTCCTGGAAACCGACGATCCGGCACTGCGTCGCAACTACTACATGGGCGTTGTGACCATGCTGCTGATGCTTCGCGATCAGCTTCCCGGCAGCCCGCGGGTTTTCAGCGCTGGCGGTCCGCGTTGGGGGTCCTCCATCCAGTTCATTTGGGACACCGGTATGATGGGCAACCTCTTCGCGTTGCTGGAACCAAAAGTCATGAAGACCTACCTCATTCAGACGCTCCAGTGGGATCTGGAACAATATTTTGCCTATGACTACTACGCCAAGCGAGCCTCTGGACATCGTTATGTAGCCAACTATCCGATGCTCTTCCGCCTCGCCACCACCTACCTGAGAGTCACTGGCGACCGCGCCTTCCTCAGCCAAAAAGTTGGCGACAAAACCTGCCTCGAACAGCTCGACCGCTTGGCGCTCAACTATCAGAAATACCTCAAGCCTGACAGCGGCTTGGCCGACTTTGGCGGCGACAAAAACCAGTTCCTGGAATGCGTTCCGACTTACATTCACGCCACGGCCGGTATCAACGCGGCTTACGTGGCCATGTTGCGTGAGATGGCCACACTGCATGACGCACTCGGTCATCGTGAAATCGCCGCCGCACGCCGCGCCGCCGCCGACAAATTGGTTGCCGCCATTCCGGGGTTGTATGCGGCCGGCAAAGGATTTTGGCGGGCTCGCTATCCTGATGGCCAGCAGGTTGACATCCGTCACTGCCTCGATTTCCAATTCGTTGCCAAAAGCATCGCTGAAGACCTTTCACTCGCTGTCCGCAAGGAAATGCGCGATTTCTGCGTCAGTGAACTGCTCACGAAAAGCTGGATGCGCGCTCAATCACTTCAAGACCCTGCCGCCGCTTGCTCAATACGTTCCGACCACGGTCCCATGGGCGCCTACTCCGGTTGGCCGCCGGAGACAGCCGACGGCCTGTGTCATCTCGGTTACTGGAAGGAGGCGCTTGACTTCTACCGCCGTTGCGAGGCTGTCACCCACGAAGGAGCATTCTCGCAGGGGCATGTGCTTTATGGCCCAAAGAGCCGAGAATACGATGCGCCGGTGCGCATTGCCGACAGCCTTACCTGCCGAGAGGCGCTATGCGGTGCTAACTTTGGAGATGTTATGATTCGCTGCTTCTTTGGCTTCCGCCCCGACTTTGACGGAAAGAACTTGCTTTGGAAACCTGACCATCCACGCGGCTTTATCGGTGAACTCCGCCATCTCCGTTATCAGGGAAGCATGTACACGATCCGAAGCGATGAACAAGGCATTCATCTGGAGAAGGAATAAGGGGGCAACTGTGAACTGCCATTGTCTTACACAATCATCTTCGCTGGCTTAGACTCTGAGCAACTAGAGTAACGACTACAGCACCTCCACGCCATGCGCTCGCCTGATGCGCCCCTCGTAGTTCCGTAATGCATTTAGCAAGAAGCTGTGGCTTTCTCGCCGCGTCACGTTGCCGGGCAGTGCGCCAATGTAATTTCCCAATCAAGAGGGATAAAGGTCACTTTCCGGACGAGAGCCAAGACGGAAGCCCGGCGCCGCGAAAACGGTTGGTGATGGTTTGGAGTTCTTGCGCGGTGAACTTCGCTCCTTTGGTCAGTTCCATTCCTTGCCGGGCTTCCGGATCCAATTCAGGCAATGTCCGGTTAGATTCAAAGGGATCGTTGGTCAGCGCAGCCAGCACGCGTTGCTGCAACGCCACATCATCCAACGGGGCCAGCCCGCACCCTTTAGGATTGTCAATGAGCTGTGTCAGCAGCCGTTCGACTTCCTCGGTCTCGCGAATCACCCGGGGTGGCTTCTTGATGCCCGGCCCGCCGACCAGCGCTGCGTGCTTGAGTTTCATATCGCGCTTGGCCTGTCGCAACTGCTCCCGCAGATTCCAGGCCTTTTGCCATGCGCTCAAATCAGAGAAGCTCCCGGCATTCGCGAACTGAATAACGGTCTCCTTGCGGATGGAGATCGGCTCGGTGAGACGCACTGTAATCAGGCGCTCGCGTCCGTTCCACGACCAGCCGAGGCCATCCTGGCACGGTTCAATCTCGGTGAGTTTTCTACCGTTCAATCCCGCCGTGTTCGGTTTGAAAAGGCCATGGACTCGCACGACATAGCGGCGTTTGGCCAACTGTCCGTGAAACTTCCCTCGAGACGGGCCGATGCGCAGCGTGTAATTGCCGGCCTTCTCCGAAACAAAGCGCAGCGGCGTCCACGCATACGCTCCCACCCGATAATCCAGCGAGGTACCGTCGTCCTCATAGAGGTTGAATTCAGCCGCCCGCGAGCCGGCATAGACATCGAGCGTTAGAGGGTCCAGCGGTTTCTGATCGCTCCAAGCCATCTCCGGAGCCATCGGCAGAATGGAACCGGCGCGAACAAACAATGGCATGCGGTCAAGCGGGCATTCGTGAGTGATGGTTCTTCCACCGGCATAGAGATCACCGGTGAAGAAATCAAACCAGTCCTGGCCGGCGGGTAAATAGACTTCCTTCCTTACCGGTTTGCCATTGCCGGGAGCATTGATGGGTGCCACCAGCAGCTCTTTCCCGAACATATACTGTTGCTGGCTTGTGTAAGCGGCTTCCTGCTCTGGATATTCCAGGTACATCCCTCGAACGAGGGGCAGGCCGGTCTCATGCGCCACCCGCGAGCAGGTGTAAATGTAGGGAATCAACTGGTAACGCAGTCCAACGAACTTGCGATAGTTCTCCTCGCCTTCGAGCCCGTATTCCCAAGGCAGGCGAAGCCCCCAAAGGCCGTGGAACCAAAGCAGTGGACTGAAGGCCCCGAATTGCACCCAGCGTTGATAAAGCTCCGGCGGCAAATCCACAACGAAGACGCCGCAGCAGAGGTTGTTCATGTACGGCGTGAGCTGGTTGCCGCCGCGGACCGTCGCCGGGATCAATACGGGCAGAGATTCCCAGACTCCGTGAAGGTCGCCCGTAAAAAAGATCCCATAACGATGCGAGCCCCAGCAGGTTCCCAGCCGACAGAAGGCCGTGGTGCGCTTTCCGGTAATCTGTTCGCTGCCTTGATATTCGATGTGCCGGGTCCACAGATACCCGTCCAGACCGTTCATGTTGGCTGACGCCGCCCCGTCCTGCCACCAAAACGCCATGCCGCGCTCCAAGTCTTGCTTGTGTAACAAATCCATGAACAACCCGGCATATTTCTTGTTCGCCAAATCGTGTGGAATCGCTTTCGTCTCCGCTGGTAGTCCCATGACCTGCCGAATCATTTCAAAATGGCTGTCGCTTTCGCGGGTCAACGGTTCGTAATGCTCGTTGACCGTCACCTTAATGTTCTGCCGCTTCATCCACTCGAAAAAGGCGGCTGGGTCGGGCATCTGTTCGAGATCCCAGTCATAGCCGCTCCAAACCACCTTGGTCTTGGAGTCCGAATCAATCACCAACATGTCCAGCGGGAATTGCTCGTCGCGGAACTGTTTGACAATCATTTTCCACTGCTCGCCGGAGTAACCGGCCCGTGAACCGAACCAGGAACCGAAAACATATCGGGGAAGCATCGGCACCGATCCGACCAGTTCCGACAATTGGCCCAAGGCAGATTTGTAGTCGTTCCCATATGCCAGAAAGTACCAATCCAGATTATCCTTGGCCAAACGGGGTTTTATCCAATCGGACGCTTTGTCGAAGAGGGGAGTTTTACTGTCATCGAGCAGGTAGCAGCCTTTACGGCTGAGCGGGCCTGGGTCCGTGACGACCTTGGTGCTGCGATTGCCCAGTTCGCCCGGCACCCCGCCCAGATTTTGGTCATCGGCATCGCCCGGTTTCCATTGGTGTGTACCGGAGCCGTCCCGCCAGTCGATACGAAGATTGTTGGCCGTGAAAGGTCCCGAACCGAGCTTGTAACGCAGGCTAAGAGTCTCCGTGTCGAGAATCAGCCAGCCCCCTTCCTCCCGGCTCTTGACCGGGGTCTGAGGCCAGTGATCTCGATTGATCACCGACACGCTCGGCGCGTCCACAAAGGCGACGGAGGACGAATACTCGAGCCGAACCAATGCTGGGGCGAGCACTTGGAAGCGTGCCGGTCCACGGATAAAGGCGGGCACCGTACCAGCGTGCGAGGTGATACCGAAGGGCTGAGCGGGGAGAATCTCGCTGCGGACGGTTGCAGTCCAGCACAGTGAAACGGAGAGTATGGCGAGAATGACAGGTTTCATTCCAACATGGATGCACTGACTAACCACATGGGTCAATCAAAAATCCGGTGTTGCAGAACAGATGCTCGTTGCGACCCCTCGTTCGTCAACAGGTGTGACAGGTTGAAACTGTAACGCGATCTTATTTTGCCAGTTCAGCGCAGGTGGCGTTGAAGAACTTCATGCATTTTGTGATCTCGGCGATTTCAGTAGCGGGATGATCCCAATTGTACTCATACTCAACGCAGAATGCGCCTTTGAAACCCTGCCGCTTCAGCTCAGCCATCATGCCTTTGACGTTGGAGATGCCGGTGCCCCACGGCACGTCGTGGTAGCCGTTCATGCCTTTCCCGTCATGCACCAGATCCTTGAAGTGCAGCGTGATGATGCGGCCTTCCAGTTTCTTTAGGCATTCCACCGGGTCGAGGCCAGAACGGACGTAGTGGCCGACGTCGCAGCAGGCGCCGAGCAGCGGGCTGCGGCCCTTAACAGCGGCGAGGACAGTCTCGGGCTTCCAGTAGAAATTCTTCGGGCCGGGATGATTGTGGATGGCGACCTTGATGTTGTATTCCTTGGCTAGCTTCTCGATGACATCCATTACCTTTGGGAGCTCTTCCATTTTGCCGTGTGTTTCCGGTTCAACGACCAGTACGTCAATGCCGAACCGCTTGGCGCCCTCAAATATCTTCCGGCTCGCGGCTTCGTCAGCGCTGGGGTGGAGCACACCCATGTTGACGAACTTCGGATTGATGCTTTTCGCTTTCATCCGCACCTGGATGGCGGCGAAGTCTGTATCGGAAAGTGACGGAGTATCGATGCGTTTGCCCCCTTTCGTAAGGTTTATACCACTGGCAATGCTCATGTACTTCACGCCGGTCTGGGCAGTCTTGTCGATGGCATCAAAGATGGAGAACTTGGTGAAGGTGTAGGAGTGGACGGCGACTTGCCAGCCGAGTTTGTCGGCGGCGGACTGATCCTGGGCCATCGCCCACGGGGCGAGCAACACAACGGCGGCGAGAAAGAGTAGCTTTTTCATAGTGGTAAATTCATACCTCTGTTGAGGAAGAATTGCAACGCTTGTCCGGTCTGGTAAGCTGTGCGCCGTGCAGAAACACGCCATCACCGATTGCCGGTTGTACGGCTTCATTGACACGACCTATCTCGCCAAGCGCGATCCGGCCGAGGTGGCCCGCCAACTCATCGCAGGCGGCGTGGACATCATTCAGGTCCGGGCCAAGAAGGAGAAATGCTCCAAGCTCGTCGAGATCGGCCTCGCCGTCGTCCGCGCCGCGCAGGAAACGTCCGTGCCCGTCATCATCAACGACGACATCGAGGCCGCCTGCGGGACCGGCGCCGACGGTGTTCATCTCGGCCAGGAAGACTGGGCCGCCATCCCGCGCGCCGAGCGTCACCAACGCCTGATGGGTCTGGACATTCTCGGCATCAGCACGCACTCGTTGGTACAGGCGATGGAAGCCGAGCGCGACGGCGCCAACTACATCGGCGTCGGCCCGATCCACGCCACCGGAACAAAACCGGAACATACGCCCGTCGGCCTCGGACTCGTTCATCAGGTCGCGACGCGCGTGCACACGCCGTTTTTCGCCATCGGCGGCATTAAACTGGAGAACCTCGACGAACTGTTGGCCGCCGGCGCATCCCGCATCGCGGTCGTTTCGGCCATCCTGAACGCCAAGGATGTCGCTGCCGCCGCGAAGGCGTTCAAGGAAAAGCTGGCGGCATGATCACCAAGCGCGTCATCGTCCAGCTAGTCATCAAACAACTCGGCCGCGAGCTGGAGAACCTTGCCGGCGCGTCGCGCACGATGCACGCCGATGCGTCCGACGAGCAGAACAAGGCCGAGGACCAATACGACACGCGCGGACTGGAGACCGCCTATCTCGCCAGCTCGCAAGCGCGGTTGGCAACAGAGACCGAAGCCGCGATGGCGGCGTATCAGACGCTCACGCTCCGTAAGTTCGCCCCGGCGGACTCGATTGACCTGGCCGCGTTGGTCGAACTGGAATCGCGCGGCGCGCGCGATCTCTATTTTATCGGCCCCAAGCGCGGCGGAATGGAGGTTCAACACAAAGGGACCGAAGTCATCGTCATCACGTCCGAATCGCCACTGGGCCAGCAACTCGTCGGCAAGAAAGCCGGTGAACGCGTCAAGCTTCAGACTCGCGGCCCGGCGCAGGAGTTCAGGATTATTTCCGTCCGATGAGCGCTTTCCCCGTCAACCCCGACAAGGAAACCCAGCTTGCCCAGCGCATGGCGGCGCTCGGCGTCCGCGAAGCCGACATCGAGGAAACGTTCGTCCGCTCCGGCGGCCATGGCGGCCAGAACGTCAATAAGACCTCAACCTGCGTCATGCTGCTGCACCGCCCGACCGGCTTGCAGGTGAAATGCAGCGCAACACGCCAGCAGGGTCTGAATCGCTTTCTAGCCCGGCGGTTGTTACTCGACAAGATTGAAGCCCGTCAGAAAGGTTTCGTTGCCGCCGAGCGTGACCGCGCCGAGAAGATCCGACGCCAGAAACGCCGTCGCAGCCGGCGCGCCAAGGCGCGGATGCTCGATGACAAGTCTCATCACGGCGCCAAGAAGGAATCCCGCCGTTCCGGCTCGTGGGACTGAAGTTGTAGCGGCGCTTCTGTTAGCTCATAGGAGCTTGTCGCGCTGCAACCCGGCCACGACAACGTCAAACGGAACGGACGGTTCATTCCGTCGCGCCCGGAAGAGAAGAATGTCCTCCAAGTCTTCCACCAAATCCTGATGCTGGAGCAGTTCCGTAATGAACTCCTCGCGCTCCGGTTCGGGCAGCGCCGCCGCCTGCATGGCTAATGTCTTGCCGCTCATGGCACCAAACTACCTTCATCAGGCCGGCAAGTCAACGCGCGGCAATGCCGTCTGTGTTCCGGACGGAAAACGCAAGAAAACGCTATTGCATGCCATTACCGGTTGGACTGTAAATCAGTCAGGCTTGCCCTTTTGATTTTTCAGATGCTGCGGAGCCAGCCGTTGTACTATCCATTCGTGTGCCGTTTGCTTCTCCCTCATTTGCTGTAAGTTTACATTGAACGTTAGATACTTGTTGCTTCTTGTCCCAAACGCAACACCCTCTTTGTTAAGATGGTCAACTGCTTCAGAGATGTTCTCCTCGACGTACTTGACCTCTAGCAACGCTCTATCGTTCTTTCGTTTGTTAATCCACACCCGCGCAATTCCGCCCACGGTGAATGATATGTACGATTCAAAGTATTTCGTCGGGATTTCACCATAAGACTGCGCCAGCAAATTCTTGTACCATCTGGCGCACTCCAAGGTGCCGGGGCAATTGTCTATCCAGTGTTTCTCAGTGTAAGTCGGTTGTGCTGACTCTTCCTCTTCCGGTTCTTCATAGGAGTCGATCACCTTCATAAAGTGTAAAGCTCTTAAGTCTCCTACTTGGACAATGCAGGCGCGAATTCCAATAATCGGGACGGCCGAACTCAATAGTTGAACCACGTTGAAAAACCGATTTGTGATTTCCTCAGCCACCAAAACCGCCGTATGACTTCGATTCGGCCAGCGTCGTTTTTCATTGTCCCAGTACTCGATGGTTCGGATAATGTGCGACTCGTCTGTCGCTCCAAGTTGCAGTTCCACTTCGTACATCGAGTCATCTATGGGGTTCTTCAGCAACAGGTCAAGGCGTCCCCCTTGGGACTGAGTTTTTTCCTTCATCACAGCCTGTAAGTCACCCAAACCCAGGATGCTCGGGTCCTCGTAGATCTCATTCCGAAGCCAGTATTCATCGTGACCGCACTCTGCTATCGACAACACCTTCGTTGTAAGAATGTCACTCATTGTGTTTTCTCCTCATGTTACGCACGGTTGGTGATAAGCTTTCTATCGCTGGAGACGCGGAAGCCGTTACCGATGGCAACCTCTTTGCCGGTGTCGTCAGACACGACCAGCAGCAGCACTCTGTGCCAGAGCCGTTTCACGGCCGGCATTCTAGCCAGTCAGCCCCCGACGCGCCATACGATTCTACTGCGGATCAAAATCACTCAGGCGTGACTCGGCGGCTTCCCATTCCGGCACGGTGCGGGCGAGGGCTTCGGCGATGCCGGTCAACTGGCGGTTCACTTCCACGGCGCGACCGGGCTTCTCGTACGTTTCCGGTAACTCCAGCTCGGCGGCCAGTTCGAATTGGGTCTTTTCCAGACGGGTAATCTCCGCTTCGAGCGTGTCCACCACCTTCTGAGCCTCGCGTTGTTTTTGGGCGACGGCTTTGCGGGTTTCGGAGTCGCGACGTTTCTGTTCGCGGCTCGTCGGCTTGTCCGTTGGTGACGGCGTCGGCTTGGCCGTGGCGACGGGAACGAGCTTGGCGGACTTGTCGAGGTAGTATTGGTAGTCGCCGTGGTAATGAGTGAGCTTGCCGGAGTCGACGTGAAGGACATGTTTTGCCAGTTGGCGGATGAAATAGACGTCGTGGCTGATGAAGATGAGCGTGCCGGAGTACTGTTCGAGTGCGCCGATCAGGGCGTCAATGCTCGCCATGTCGAGGTGCGTCGTCGGTTCATCCATCAATAGCAGGTTCGGCGGATCGAGCAGCAGTTTCACCAGCGCCAGCCGGCTTTTCTCGCCGCCGCTCAGCACGCCGACGGGCTTGAACACGTCGTCGCCGCGAAACAGGAACGAGCCGAGCACGGTGCGGACAAATTCTTCCCCGAGGCGCTGCGGGTTGTCCATCGCCTCTTCAAGCACGGTCCGGTCGGCGCGCAACATCTCGACGCGGTACTGCGCGTAGTAACCGACACGGACGTTCAAACCAGGTTCGCGCGTGCCCGACTGCACCGGCAGGACGCCTGCGAGCAGTTTCAGCAACGTGGACTTGCCGGCGCCGTTGGGGCCGACGAGCACGATGCGCTGGCCGCGCTCGGCCTCGAACTCCATGCCCCGGTACACGACAGTCTCGCCGTAGGCGTGGTGGATGTCCTTGAGTGTGATGACGCGGTGGCCGCTGCGTGGCGGCTGCGGGAACCGGAACTTGATCGTCTTGCCGTCCTTGACCGGCGCCTCGATTTTGTCCATCCGCTCGATCTGCTTGAGCTTGGCCTGCGCCTGCGTGGCCTTGCTGGCCTTGGCACGGAAACGGTTGGCGAACTCTTGGAGCTGCTCGATCTTCTTCTGCTGGTTCTTGTGGGCGGCCAGCAACTGGACATCGTTGGCTTCGCGCTGGACAAGATACTCGTCGTAGTTGCCCCGGTAACGGATCAACTGCGTCTGTCGGATCTCGACGATACCGCCGACGAGTTGGTTCAGGAAATCCCGGTCGTGCGAGATCAACAGAATCGCGCCGGGATAAGCCTTCAAATATTCCTGAAACCATTGCAACGCTTCGAGGTCGAGATGGTTCGTCGGTTCGTCGAGCAACAACAGGTCCGGCTGCTGCACCAGCAACCGGGCGAGATAGGCGCGCATCACCCAGCCGCCGCTCATCGCCTTGGCCGGCCGGTTGAAATCGGTTTCACGGAACGCGAGGCCGTGGAGGATCGTCTTGGCTTTTGGTTCGAGACGGTAACCGCCGAGCTCGTCGTACCGGGCCTGCACCTCGTGGTAATCGTGCGATTCGGTGTCGTGCCCGGCTTCAAACGCCCGGAGACGGCGCTGAAGTCCGGCGATTTCCGGCGTGATGGCCGTGGCCAATTCGAGCACCGTCTCGTCGCCCGCAGGCGCGGTTTCCTGCGGTAGATGGCCGACCGTCGCGTTGCGTTCCAACTGGACTTCGCCCGCGTCCGGCGTGTCCTGTCCGAGCACGAGCGCGAACAGCGTGGACTTGCCGGCGCCGTTGGGGCCGACCAATCCAATCCGCTCGCCGCGGTTGACCTGTAGCGTCGCGTCCTCAAAAAGAGTACGCGCAGCAAATGCTTTGGTTATTCCGGAGATCGTGAGCATCGGGAGCCGCGCAACCTACCGGCAGATCGCGCACCGGGCAAGGCTGAAAGCGACTTTCGCGGCGATTTCCGGTACTCTCTCACGGATGAGTGCTCCTAATCCCGCGTTATTGTCCGCCAACGAGATGGTGCTGGCTTTCGACTGGCAGCGGCTGCTCGACGGCGTGACGTTGTCGGTCGCCCCCGGCGAGAAGGTCGGCTTGGTCGGGCGCAACGGCTGCGGCAAGACATGCCTGCTGAAGATTCTAGCCGGTGAGTTAACGGCTGACGCCGGCGAGATTTCGCGCCGGCGCGGATTGCGGGTCGGTTACTTGCCGCAGGAGTTTGAACTATGCGGCGACCAGACCGTCCGACAAAACATCGAAGCCAGCGCGGCGGATCTGATGGATTGGCTCGCTAGGTATGAAGACGGTCACCGCAGCGAGGCAGAGATGGCCGAGTTGCTCCACAACATCGAGCAGGCCGACGGCTGGAATCTGGAGTCGCGCATCAAAGCCAGCGTGACGGCACTGGCGGCACCGCCGTTGGACGCGCTGGTTGGGCCGTTGTCTGGCGGCGAGAAACGGCGCGTGGCGTTGTGTCGGGCGCTGGTGGCCCAGCCGGACCTGCTGTTGTTGGACGAGCCGACGAACCATCTCGACGCGGAATCGATTCGGTGGCTGGAAGAATTTCTCCAGAAGTTTCCGGGCGCGGTCATCTTCGTGACGCACGACCGGTATTTCCTCGACGTGATTGCCACGCGGGTCATTGAACTGGCCGACGGCCGGTGTTATTCGCATCCCGGCAACTATACCGCCTACCTCGAGTCGAAAGCGATCCGGCAACAGATCGCCGAACAGAACGAACGCCGCCGGCAACGTTTCCTGCAGATTGAATTGGAATGGGTCAGATCGGGTTGCCGTGCCCAACGGACAAAATCACAGCACCGGCTGCGAGCGTTCTATCAAGTTGAAGGTCTCGAAGCGCCTCCCGAGGAACGCGAGATGGATCTCTTGATCCCACCGGCGCCCGAACTTGGCAATACCGCCGTCGAACTGGAAGGCGCCGGTGCGCGGTATGGTGACCGGTGGCTGTTCCGTAATTTAGCATTTTCCCTCAAGCCAGGTCAGTGCACCGGCGTGGTCGGGCGCAACGGCGTCGGCAAAACGACACTATTGCGTCTCTGCCTCGGCGAACGCGCCCCGGATGCCGGTAGTGTGATTATTGGGAAGAAAGTCACATTCAATTATATCGACCAGACCCGCATGCAGCTCAACAGCGCGAATACCGTGTTGCAGGAGATTGCCGGTAGCGGCGACACGATCCAGTTTGGCAAACAGACGATGGGCGCGCGCGCCTATCTGCAGCGGTTCCTCTTTCCAGACGAGCGCATTCGCGAATCCATTGCTCGTCTTTCCGGCGGCGAACGCGCCCGGCTGATGTTAGCGAAAGTCCTCAAGAGCGGCGGCAACGTGATTGTGCTCGATGAACCGACCAACGACCTCGACCTGCCGAGCCTGCGGATGTTGGAGGAGGCACTGGCGGACTTCGAAGGCAGCGTGCTTGTGGTCAGCCATGACCGGTATTTCCTTGACCGTATCTGCGACCAGATCGTCGCATTTGAGGACAGCGGCCAGATCTTCGTCCAGCCCGGTAACTATTCGTACTACCTCGAAAAGCGCAAGGAACGCGAACCGCGACGCGCGTCAGCAACGGTAACCGCCGCCGCGGCGCTGCCGTCTAAGCCGGTACGCACGCGCAAGCTCAGTTTCAAGGAACAACATGAACTGGCCGGCATGGAAGTCACGATCCTCACCGCCGAGACGCGCGTGACCGAGTTGGAGGCAACATTGAACGATCCCGACTTCTACGCCACCCGCGCCAAAGATGCGGCCAGTTTTGTGGCGGAGTTGGAGGCGGCGAAGGCGGAAGTGACGCGACTGTATGCCCGTTGGGAGGAGCTGGAATTGATCGGCAAGCGTGTCTTGTAGTCGCACCCTTTATGGATGCGTGCGGTTGTCATCCCGTGAGGGCGGTAGTTTCTCGAGCGGGATCTTCGGGTTGATCTCGGCGAAATACTTTACCGACCAATCACTGGCGAAGAGGACGACCGGGTTGTCGTCGGTGTCGTATGCTAGCTTTGCGCCGGTCGGCAAGCCCATTCCCCAATCGGAATTCATCACGTTCTTTGGTAACCACCGGATCGCACTCCATGGTGTCGCTTCGAGCTTCGATTCCGCCCCATACTCGCTCTGCAACCGGTATTGCACCACCTCGAACTGCAGCGGGCCAACCGCCGCAAGCAACGGCACGTTTGTCGTTGCATCCTTGAGGCGTAAGAGTTGAATGACACCTTCCTGAAAGAGCTGATCCAGTCCTTTGCGAAACTGTTTGTACTTTGCTGTACTTGGATTGCGAAGAAACGCGAAACTCTCCGGCGGAAACCGCGGGATCTCCCGGTACACAATCATAGGATCGGTTGTTAGCGTGTCGCCGATACCGAATTCGTCGTGGCCCACCAAGCCGATAATGTCGCCAGGGAACGCTTCGTTGACCGTCTCGCGTTCATTCGCAAACAGTTTATGTGAACTGGAGAGCCGCACCTTCTTACCGGTGCGCGTGTGCGTGGCAATCATGTCGCGCTCAAACCTGCCGGACACGACACGTAAAAACGCAATGCGATCGCGATGGCGCGGATCCATATTCGCCTGAATCTTGAAAATAAAAGCCGAGAACTCCGGATGTTCCGGCGCAATAAGGCGGTCGGCCACTTTCCGCGCTGTCGGTGGCGTAGAGTGCTTGAGAAAGCCATCAAGCAAAAGCTGCACGCCAAAATTGTTTGACGCGCTGCCGAAGAACACCGGCGTGGTGTAACCCGCCAGCACCGCCTTCGGATCAAACGTCTCGCCAGCATGATCAAGCATCACGAGTTCCTCGGTGATACGGTCATACGTCGCGTTGTCAATCCGTTCCCGTATGTACGGGGCCGACAAATCGCCAATCGAGACCGGTGCCCGATACACGCCGCCATTGGTTCGCTCGAACAGATGCACCTGCTTCGTCAGACGGTCGTAGATGCCCTTGAATTCCACGCCGGTGCCGATGGGCCAGTTGACCGGGAACGCGCCGAGCTGGAGCACGCTCTCTAGTTCGTCAATCAACGACAACGGATCGCGCGTCGGCCGGTCGCACTTGTTCATGAACGTGAAGATCGGGACGCCGCGTTGATGGCAAACCTCAAACAGCTTCCGCGTCTGGCTCTCGATGCCTTTCGCTGCATCAATGATCATCACGACCGCATCGACAGCCGTCAGCACCCGGTACGTATCCTCGGAGAAATCCCTGTGACCAGGCGTGTCGAGTAAATTGATTTTGTAACCATCGTAATCGAATTGCAATGCTGTCGAACTGATCGATATGCCGCGCTGGCGTTCGAGTTCCATCCAGTCTGATCTAGAAGCCCGCTGGTTCTTCCGGGCCGTGACGGATCCCGCTAGTTGCACGGAACCCCCGTACAGTAACAACTTCTCCGTCATCGTCGTCTTTCCGGCATCGGGATGCGAGATGATGGCGAACGTGCGGCGTTTGGCAATTTCGTTAGCGATGCTCACAAGAACTACGAATGTAACAGGATTTCCACATCGCGCAACGGCAGACCTCGACTCCCGTCGTATAACCAGCCATGATACCCACCTATGACCGCCGGCGACTGTCGCGCACCGAGGACACCGTTAAGCGTCACTGTTCACGTTTTGCAGCGAAGCGGCGCGGGGTTGTGCGAAGCGAGTTCCAACGCAATGGAGAGCGGTATTTATCCCAAGCTCTATTTTGCCGGGGAAGCACGCGGTAAGGCACACGTCCATGTCGTCATCATCGGCTTCGCTGCGTGTGACCGCGCAGAAAAACAAATCTATGATTACGACGCCGATGGCAGTCACGTTACAGTCACGCCCGCGAAAAACATCAGCCCGTATCTTGTCGAAGGAAATGGTTTTGCCGTCACCTCGCGGACAACTCCAATCTGCGCGGTACCGGCAATAATCAATGGCAGCAAACAGGTGGACGGCGGATTTCTGATGCTCACACAAGAAGAACGCCAAGCACTCCTAGCCAACAATCCCGATGTCGCACCATACGTACGCGAGTTTTTAGGCTCATAGGAACTCATAAACGGTGGTGAAAGGTGGTGTCTCTGGCTCGTTGACGCACCGCCATCGCTGATCAGACAGAACCCCGAACTTCGTCGCCGCGTCGAAGCGGTGAAAGACTTTCGTCTCAAGAGCAAGAAAGCGCAGACAAGAGAGAGCGCAAACACGCCCTCCTTATTCGGTGAAATACGTCCTGTCACAACCGACTATCTCGACATCCCGGAGGTTTCGTCGGAACGTCGTACTTACATTCCGCTCGGCCTTCTGCGACCGTCAGTTACCTCTTCGCCCTCTACGAAAAGCTGCACCCCCTCGCCGGTCGCTACTGCAAAGCCGGAAAAGAAGCTCCGTTAAACGGTACAACACCGGCACACAAATTCGCAGCCTAAGGACGTTCTTGCAAAACTCGCTTTTGCGGGCTTTTTCGGCGATGGATTTGAACGGGATGCAAGGGGAAGCGTCTCAGAGTTATGCATGAACTGACCGCGATCTTCCACCATCTTCAACGCCATCTTTTCCCTACACTC
>CAIKAP010000035.1 GCA_903825435.1 uncultured Verrucomicrobiota bacterium | reverse complement strand
TGGTCGCCCATCGTAAAAGTAAGCCGAAGGGCCTCTGGAAAAACTGTTTTCACACCTTCGGCTCGCCATCTCCACTCCAATCGCCATCCACTAAAAGAAGTGTTGCAAGAACGTCCCGTGATCGGTATTATTTGCAGAGGCATTGTTCCACTCGACGTTGTGTTAGCCATTCCCACATTCATTATCATCGGATATTTGCGCAAACGTTCTACCCTCCTCCACTAGCTATGACCGCAATCGCTAACGATGCGATGCGGCTAATTGCCTCCGTCCGGGACCTTACATGCAGACTTGTTGCTTGACCGGCTGCGTTCTGCCGTGCTCCGGCGGTGGTTGACGAATTGTTCATGCAATCAACCTGCCATAGAGCGCAAGGTTGATTCTCGCCGTTCATTTCGCGTACACTGGCGACGTAACAACGCCTTTCAATGGGACACGCGGCGGACGTTGGTGATGGGAATCGTCAACGTCATACCAGATTCATTTTCCGACGGTGGCGCGTTTTTTGACGCAGACCGAACGGTCACTCACGCGCCCGCGCTGGCAACGACGGACGCGGTAAGTTGTGAATTGCAACGCCGTCCGACGCGTGTATAGTGCGCGCATTGATTATGAAAAGATTCCTTTCCCTCTCACTGGCCACGGTAGCGCTTGTCTTGTCGAGCGTCGCGGCAGACCTGTCCCAGTTCAAGACGGCAGACGAGTTATGGGGACACATCCAGAAGCTCCAGCAAGGCCCGCAAGAGCAGCCGCAATCCCGCGAGGAGGCCATGAAGGTCGCCTCGGATTTACTACTACAGATGGACGCGGCGTTGGCGAAGTTCCTCGAGTCTTATCCGAAGGATGCGCGCGTCTGGGACGTGAAGTTGATGCAGGTGCACGCCGGGTTGAGCCGTGCGTTCCTTCAAGGCAAACCGCCCGGTCAAGAGGAGAAGAACGTCGCGGAGAAGAAACTCCGGGAGATTGTCGCCGCAAAAGAGGCGCCAGCTACCGCGAAAGGTAATGCCAGTTTCCTATTGATCCAGATGCACGGGCAGCCCACAGGCCAGATCCCAACCAAGCAGACCGCAGAGCAATTGGACAAGGAAGTCATAGAGTTCCTGAAACAGTTCCCCGACGATCCACGTGCCTCGCACCTGAAGTTGATGCGCGTGGACTTGCAAGAACAAATCGACCCAGCCAAGACGGATGCTCTCCTGAAAGAACTCGCTTCCGATTCGAACCCGCGCGTCGCCCGCCGCGCCAAAGCCAAGCTGGAGCAGAAAGAATTCGCAAAGAAGCCAGTCGAGTTGAAGTACACCGCCGCGGACGGCAAGGAAGTGGACCTGACCAAGCTTCGCGGCAAAGTTGTGCTGGTGGATTTCTGGGCCACTTGGTGCGGCCCGTGCCGTGGCGAAGCGCCTAACGTCGTCGCCACCTACAAGAAATTCCATGAGAAAGGCTTTGAAGTGGTCGGCATCTCGCTAGACCAAGACAAAGAGGCCGTTCTCAAGTACACAAAGGAGCAAGGCATGACTTGGCCGCAGTACTTCGACGGCAAAGGCTGGCAGAACGAGATCAGCACCAAGTTCGGCATCCAAGCCATCCCGGCCATGTGGCTATTGGACAAGAAAGGCATGGTCCGCTCCACTGAAGCACGCGGCGAGCAGTTGGGCAAACTGGTCGAGAAACTCCTAGCCGAGTGAAAGCCGCGCCGATCATCCAGATCCGCAACCTGACCAAGCTCTACCGTCACGGCGAGATTGACGTAACGGCGCTCGACAACGTCTCTCTCGACATAGCCGGTGGCGAATTCGTTGCGCTCATGGGACCGAGTGGTTCGGGTAAAAGCACCTTGCTTCACATCATCGCCGGCATAGACCGGCCAACCAACGGACAGTGCCTCGTACAAGGCACCGATGTCAGCACACTCAGCGAAACCAACCTCGCTGACTGGCGCAACAATCACGTTGGCTTCGTCTTCCAAACCTTCAACCTCATCCCCGTCCTCACCGCATTCGAGAATGTCGAACTACCGCTGCTTCTCACCAGCCTCTCGGCCCGTGAACGCCGCGCCCACGTCGAAGCCGCGCTCGAACTCGTCGGCCTCGCCGACCGGATGCATCATCTCCCCCGCCAGCTCTCCGGCGGTCAGGAACAACGTGTCGCCATCGCCCGTGCGCTGGTCACCGACCCGACGTTGCTTGTCGCCGACGAACCAACCGGTAACCTCGACGCCCATTCCGCCACCGAGGTCCTTTCGCTACTCCAGACGCTGAACCGCACCGCCGGCAAGACCGTTATTCTGGTTACGCACGACCCGAAAGCGGCGGCATACGCAAGCCGGACATTGCATCTGGAGAAAGGTGAGCTACTCAACGGACAGAAGCCGTGACTGTCCCCGGCTTTATTCTCCGTAACGCGCTCCGCAACAAACGGCGTCTCGTGCTGACGTTGTTGAGCGTGACGCTATCGCTCTTCCTGTTCACAATGCTCCAGACCGCGTTACGCGAAATGACCCAGCCGGCGCAGACGGAGGAATCCTCCTTGCGTGTTCTCGTTCGCCATAAGGTCTCGCTCGGCAACGCGTTGCCGCTCAAATACCAGACCCGCATAGAACATACGCCAGGCGTTCGCACCTGCACGAAGTTCACATGGTTTGGTGGCATCTACAAAGATCAGAAAGATTTTTTTCCGCAGTTCGCCGTGGACGCCGACAAGCTTGTCGATGTCTTCACGGAAGCGCAGTTTGATCCACAGGAGGCCGCTGCCTTCGTCAAAGATCGGGCGGGTTGCATTGTCGGCATCAAGACAATGGAACGGTTTGGCTGGAAAGTCGGCGACAAAATCACGCTTCAGGGAACTATCTGGCCGTGCGACCCACAGCTTACCATCCGCGGCGTCTATCGCGGCGGCATTGATCAGACGAACCTATTCTTTCACCACAATTACATGGAAGAACTCTGCAAATACCATGTGTGCCTTATGTACTGGGTCCGAGCCGATAGCGCTGCCGCCGTTCCCATCCTGATTCGTCGCATTGACGAAACCTTCGCCAACACCGACGCGGAAACCAAAACCGAAACCGAACGTGCCTTTCTGCTGGACTTCGTCTCGATGCTCGGCAACGTCAAGGTGCTCATCGGCTCAATTTGTTCAGTCATCATCTTCACCATGATCCTCGTCAGCGCCAGTACGATGAGCATGGCCATTCGCGAACGCGCCCGCGAAATCGCTATCCTTAAGGCCATCGGCTACGACGGCCAACAATTGTTTAGTTTGATTCTCGCCGAGTCGTTCAGCCTCGCCATCACCGGCGGATTTCTCGGCTGTTTCGGCGCGTGGTTCGGCACCTGGGCTCTATTTCAGCACATCAACATCACAACAATCTCCAACGGGTTATTGAAAAAGTTCGAGGTCACCCCACACATTGTCGTCAGCGGCATGCTCATCGCCGTCGTGCTTGGCTTGGTAAGCTGCCTCGTACCGGCCTACACCAGCATCCGCACCAGCGTTGTCGCGGGTCTGAAGGAGTTGGACTGATGGCCGTCCCGCTCCGCTACAACCTCCGCAACCTCCGCGTCCGCTGGCGGCTGACGCTGGCGACGATGCTCGGCATCGCGTTAGTCGTTGCCGTCTTCATCATGATCATGGCGTTGGCACGTGGCCTCAAAACCACCTACGTAAGCACCGGCGACCCGCGCAACCTCCTTGTGCTTCGAAAAGGTTCCACCGCCGAGTCCAGCAGCCAGATCACGCGTAACGAAGTCCGCCTTATCAAGTATCTCGACGGCATCGCCCACGATCCAGCCGACGGCGAGCCGCTGGCCTCCGCGGAAATCCTCATACTCATCAGCCTCGACCGCATTGACCACCACGGCACTGCCAATGTCCTTGTGCGCGGCATCGGCCCCATCGGACTGCGGTTGCGCACGAACGTTCATCTTGTCGAGGGGCGGATGTTCAATCCTGGCCTACGCGAGTGCGTTGTCAGCCGCAAAATTGCCGCGCGTTTTGCTAACTGCAAGGTTGGTGAAAAATTTCGCAGCGGACGAAATGAATGGCAAGTTACCGGCATCTTCGAAGCTGCTAAGACAGCGTACGAGTCAGAAATCTGGGTGGACGCCGACGAGGCGCGCGACATTTTCAAACGTAATTTCTACGGCTCGATTCTCATCCGTCCCATGGCAGACTCCACCGCTGTTGCCGCGATGATCAAACGCATGGAGGCCGACAAGGACTTGTCCATTCGCGTACTGCCTGAGGTCGAATACTATCAGGAACAAACCAATACCGCGGCACCGATCCAGTGGCTTGGCAGCGTACTGGCCGTCGTTATGAGTATCGGCGCCGCATTCTCGGCAATGAATACGATGTACGCCGCTGTCAGTTCGCGCACCCGCGAGATCGGCACGCTCCGCGTCCTTGGCTTCCGCCGTCGGCACATCTACCTGTCGTTTCTGCTGGAGTCCGTAATCCTTGCATTGTTCGGCGGTGCGGTCGGATGCCTGTTTTCGCTCCCGCTCAACGGCATGGCAACGGGCACGATGAGCTTCACAACGTTTTCAGAAGTGGCTTTCGAGTTTCGGATCACTCCGGAACTGCTGGCCAAAGGAATGGCGTTCGCGCTTGTGATGGGGGTGCTCGGCGGGTTGTTGCCCGCCCGCATGGCAGCACGCAAGCCTGTGCTTGACGCCTTGCGCTCCGCCTAATGTGCTGTTACAAGTCTTCCCAACAAGCTATGAACACCACCGAACAATCCCTCACTCGCCTGACCATCCCGATCGAAAAGAAAACCTGCCGCCGAACCGGGCCGTGGGTCATGTTCATCGTCGTTCTCGTGCTGCTGGCGGGCGCACTCGTGGTGTTCTTCAAAACCCAACAGAACGACCGCAAACCGATTCCCACCGCAGCTTCTGCATCCGCAACCGCGCTGAAACCTGGCGATGCGCTATTGACGGTCAGCGGCTACATCATTCCGCGCGAGCGCATCGAACTCAGCCCCAAATTCATGGCCACTGTCCAGTGGATCGGCGTTATGAAAGGCGATCGCGTGAAGAAGGACGACGTCATCGTGCGCCTTGAAGATGCCGAGTACCGCGCTCGGGTTCTCGAAGTGCAAGGACGCTTCTTGCTCGCCGAAGCCAATCTCACCAACGCCGAACTGAATCTTCAACGTCAGGTCACACTCGACAAGGAGAAGGTCGAAAGCCAGCGAGCGCTCGACGAAGCCCGCCGCGCCCGCGACGTCGCCGCGGCGGAGATCACCGTCGCCAAAGGCCAGCTCGCGCTCGCGCAAGCCTATCTCGATTGGTGCACCATCCGCGCCCCCGTGGACGGTGTGATTCTCGAGAAACTCGCGAAAGCAAACGAGCTTGTCGTCCCGCAAAGTTTCGGCGGCACACGGGGACCCAGCACCGCGCTCGTCTCGCTCGCCGACCTCAACGACCTCCAAGTCGAGATTGACATCAATGAAGCGGACCTCTCGAAAGTTCATCTGAAACAGCGTTGCCGGATCGTGCCGGAAGCGTATCCCGATAAGAAGTACGGTGGCTACGTTGCCGAGATCGCGCCGGAGGCAAACCGTTCCAAGGGCACCTTGCAGGTCAAGGTTCAGGTCGAGAAACCCGACGTGTTTCTCACGCCCGAACTGACCGCCAAGGTCGAATTCCTCGCCGATAAACCATGAACAAGATCGAACGCCACAAAGTTACTTCCAGCGACATCGCCAGCATCGGCTACGACGACGCCAGCGGCACGCTGGAGATCGAGTTCCACGCCACCAACGTCTATCGTTACTTCTCCGTGCCGAAAGAAACCTACGAAGGTCTTCTCGCCACGCCGTCGCCCGGAAAGTATTTCCTTCAACACATCAAAGGCCGTTACGCCTGGGAGAAAGTCGCAACGCCGTGAACGCGCGTTGCTGGTGGACGAGTTTCACTGCACTGACCCTTCTCGGCTGCGCCACCACCAGCCCGATCTCCGGCCGCCGCTACGCCAACCTCGCAGTCAAGCCGACCGATGCTAGGTTTGTCGCCGCGCAAGATCCGGATTGTCTTCGCTACCGCAAATACATCCTCGTCGAACGCTTCCCTAATCTCGCCGCGATCACCGCCGGAATGCCGTCGCGAACTGCATTTGAAAAGCTCGGCAAAGCAACCGGCATCGCCTTGGATCTCTCCAGTATTCCCCCAGCGGAGATGGCAATGAGATCCGATCAGAACATTGCGATCGAATGGCGCACCACCGCCTATTGGTCCTTGGCCCGCCGCGCCCCCGACGAGCGAATCGAGACCGCGGACATCGCCGTCGGTTTCGTCAAACTCACGCGTTCGAAAACCGAAATCCAACAAGTCGGCAGCCCGCTGTTCCTCGGCCTCGACACCGGCTGGTTCATCGAGTGGCTCACCGCCATGCCGATCGCGCACAATCTCAAGCCGAATCCCAAACGTCGTTGAGTCAGTAGCGCACCCGCCACAGAAACAAACCGCGCGCGGGCGCCGTCTCCACCAGTGCCGTGCGTTTCTTCGACGCCACCAGTTCCTTCAACTGCGCCGGCGTCAGTTTTCCTTCGCCCACCTTCACCAGCGCACCGACGATAGAACGCGCCATCTTGTACAGAAAGCCGTCCGCCGCTATCGCAATCGTCAGCAGGTCGCCCTGCCGTGTGATCGTCAGTTTCGAGATCGTCCGCACCGGTGACCGTTCCGACTTCGCCGCCAGCGCAGAGAAATCACGACGCCCTTTCAACAACCGCGCCGCCTTCCGCATCGCGCCGACATCGAGCGGACGCGGACGATGCCATGCGTACCGTCGCAGAAATGGATCAGCCACCACGCCGCAATCAACCTGGTAGCGGTATTCTTTCCCTTTCGCCGAGAATCGCGCGTGAAACTTTGCGTCCACTTCCTGCACGCGCAGAATGTGGATGTCCTCCGGCAGACTCGCGTTGAGTGCCCGGCGGAGCGCGAATGGTGGGTGGCGGGTAGTGAGTGAGCACGATGCCACTTGCGCGCGCGCATGAACACCAGCATCCGTCCGTCCCGAACCATGGATTCGCACAACCCGGCCAGCAAGTTTGCCGAGCGATTTCTCCACCATCCCTTGTACCGTGGCGGCATTTGGCTGCAACTGCCAGCCGCCGTAGCCAGTGCCATCGTAGGCAATAGTCAGCTTAAAGTAGCGAGTGCGCATCGAGGTAACTTTGCAACAACAGTTGCGCCGCGATTTGATCGCGCTTCTCCTTGCGGTCGGCGCGTCGAACATTGCCCTCAATCAACACGCGCTCGGCTTGTACCGTCGTCAACCGCTCGTCCCAGCCTTCCACCGTCAACGTCGTCGCCGCCCGCAACGCGGCGATGAACGCCAGCGCGCACTTCGTCTGCTCACTCTCCGTGTTGTCGAGCCGTCGCGGGATGCCCACGACGATCTTACCGGCGCTGCGCTCGGTGGCAATGTGCAACACTTCCGCCACGCTAGCCACATGACCGATGGATTGCGCGACCGTGCCGGTTTCGTCGCTGATGGCGAGACCGACGCGTTTGGTGCCGTGATCAACGCCGAGGACGCGCAACGTTCACCTCAAAAACTTCCATCTTTGCGTTCCAATGGAATTCTGCTGCACCAAGTTTACTCAGGTGCTTTTCCCACGATTGTTCGGCGCTTGCTTCACCGGAGCAATAGGGATTGAAATCGCTCTCGTTAATACCTGAATTGTAGGGCTTGGGTAAACACTTCACTGCCTGCCATCGCAATACATACCGACTCAGAGAATCTACCGAAGGAGAACTGCCACCTGTTGCCTCTTTTCGAAACAAAGCAATCCATTCTGGCGACGCGTAAATCTTATTGACCGTCACGACGGGCGATTCACTTGGCACAAGCGCAGCACGACGCAGTTCGCAATGCCCTTCGCAAAACTTCAGATGTGCCAACGGAGACTCCGCACAGCCAGCGAGGGAGTAGCCGCTGGCCATGAAAAACGGGATGTCGTTACTCACAACCAACGGGAACAGCGGCCAAGACGGATCGCCTCTAGCTGCATCGGGCGCAGTCCCTCCTATCCTCATGTCTGGCATCTCAGACCGTCCATCTCTTCTGATAAACAGCAGCCTTGCAATCAGGAATATCCGCTGCTTATCCAAATCGTACCGCCATGAACGACCATTATCCTTGATGGCCATGTCATGGTAAAATCGAAGCCGCCGCAACGCTTCATTCTTTCCCAACGACCGCAAATGGTTTACCGCGCGAATGAGTCTGACCGGATCAAACCCGTAAGGACTTGGTTTTGGCGATTTGTGAATTACACGAATGCTATCGAAAACATCAACCGGTATCTCTCCGCGCAAATTGTCAAGCCTGACCAGCTGAGATGACGAAACCAAGTCGTCGGGCGAAAGACAAAGCTGCTGCTTAGTTCTGGAAAATTTCAAGATAAGGTACGTCTCATCGTCCAATTGATAACGCGAACACACAGGCTGGTCGTATGAGATAGCCTCATACTCTCCATACTCTGTGGCGCATTGTGCAATCAGTTCTTTGGCTTGACGGTTTGTCGTGCCCTGTTTCAACTGCGACAGCAACTCCCGATACTTTTCGGTTGGCAACTGTGCTGAGCTTGACGCCGAAATGGCAAAGGTGATGACCAGTAAAGCCGAGAACTGACGTATACACAAACGGAACAACACGGTCATCCCATCCCGCTCTTCACCGCCCTGACCATCGGCGCCACAAACCGCGCCACGTTGCGCCCCACGGCGATCTGGTTGACGATTGCGCTGCCGACAACAACGGCGTCACCGTGCTGCGCAATGTTCCGGCTTTGTTCCGGACTCGAAACGCCGAATCCGATGGCAATCGGAATGTCGGTGTGACGGCGAATGGCAGCAATCTTCGGCGCGATGGAAGTAGAAATCGTCTTCTGCATCCCGGTGACGCCTTCGCGCGAGACGTAGTAGATGAACCCGCTGGCGTGCCGGCAGATTTCGGCGATGCGTTTCTCCGGTGTCGTCGGCGCGATGAGGTAGATCGGACATAGCCCGGCGCGTTTCATCGCACGCTCATACACCGCCGCTTCTTCCGGCGGCAGGTCGAGCGCGAGCGCGCTGTCAACACCGGCGGCGGCAGCGTCCTTGGCGAAACGCTCGACGCCATGGCGGTGAATGAGGTTGTAGTAGATGTAGAAGACGATGGGGATTTCGCAGCCGGTGCGGCGGAGTTGCACAACGGTGTCGAGCACGCCGTCGAGCGTCGTGCCGCTGTGGAGTGCACGTTCAGCGGCGAGCTGGTTGACGACGCCGTCGGCGAGTGGGTCGCTGAACGGGACGCCGAGTTCCAGCACGTCCACACCAATGCACTCGAACTCGCGAGCGAACGCGGCGGTCGCTTTCAGATTAGGGTCGCCGGCGCAGATGTAGGCGATGAAACCTTTTTGTTTGGCGGAGCGGAGCGCGGTGAACTTGGCGTCAATGCGATTCATTGTTCAGGTAGATAAACCGCAGACCTTCGAGGGTCAATAGCGGATTGACGTGTTGGATGGCGGGAACCTGACGGGCGATGAGGCCGCCGTAGCCGCCGGTGGCGACGATGGTGGCACGGGCCATACCGGGTTGGCGGCGGAGTGCGTCGAGAATTTCTTTGACGAGGCCGCGGTAGCCGATGACAGCGCCGACTTGCATGGCGGCGTCGGTGCTTTTACCGATGATGGTGCGCGGTTCGCGCGGCGTGATGCACGGCAGGAGTGCGGTGTGTTCGTGGAGGTAGTGGGTCATGGCGGCAAGCCCGGGCGCGATGACGCCACCGACGTATTCGCGGTCGGCGTTGACGACGTCGAAGGTGACAGCGGTGCCGAAGTCCACGACAATGGCGGGCGCGCCGTAAAGACGGACGACGCCGACGGCGTTGGCGAGGCGGTCGGGACCGATCTGTTTTTTGTTTGGGTAACGGACGCCAATACCGAGGTCGGCGTCCGCGTTGACGATGATGGGTGTCACTGACACCCATCGGCGGAATTTCCTGGTGGCGGTGGGAACGACGGAGGCGAGGACGACTGCGGTGTACCGTCCGAGTGTACGCGGGATGCCGGTAAGTTTCGCGGTGGGGACGCTGGCGACGCGTTGGATGCGGCGCGGTGTGGCGATGGCGAAGCCGGTGTTGGTGTTACCAACATCAATGAGGAGGATACGTTCGTTCATTTTTCCACCTCAACGTCGGCTCCGAGGATGCGTTCGATCTGGCCGTTGTCTTTGCGCAGGAGGAGCGCGCCATCGGCGTCGAGGGCTTGGGCGTGTCCTTCGATGCGGCGGCGGCCCATTTTGACGGTGAGCTGGCGTCCGAGCGTGGCACAGGACTTAGCCCACTCGGCAACGATCTCATCGAAATTGGTGAGGGCGCGGTGATAGCAATCGTCGATTGCGGTGAGAACGGCGGCGGCAAGGGCAACGCGGTCTTGCCGCCGGCCGGCTTCGAGGGCGAGAGAGGTGGCGAGCGGGGCGAGGTCGGTCGGGAAATCGTCGCGTGTGCAGTTGACGTTGATGCCGACGCCGAGAATGGCGGCACCGTTCTGGATCTCGGTGAGGATACCGGCAACTTTTTTACGACGAAGGGTGACGTCGTTAGGCCATTTGATGCGCGCATCGAGCGCACTGGTCTTGCGGATGGCGCGTGCGATAGCGACGGCGGCGGCGACGGTGATGCGCGGAAAGGCGGCGGGCGACAGCGTGGGGCGAAGAAGAACGGAGAACCAAAGCCCCTTGCCGCGAGGCGAAGCCCAGGCGCGTCCGTGCCGGCCACGGCCTTTGGTCTGGGACTCAGCGAAGACGGTGAGTCCTTCGCGGGCGCCGGAGGCGGCGAGGGTAGCGACAATGTCGTTGGTGGAGGCGGTTTGTTCGAAGACGAGGATCTCGGCGCCGATGAGTTGGGGTTTGAGCTGGGCTTTGATGTCGTCGGCGGTGAGGCGGTCCGGCGAACTGAGGAGGCGGTAGCCGAGGTGCGGGTTGGATTCGATGCGGTAGCCGAGTTTTCCGAGTTCAGCGATTTCGACGGCGACGGCACGGTCGGTGGCGCGGAGGGCGCGGCGGAGTTGCCCGGAGGAGATGTAGCCGCCGCCGGCCTGAAAGAAGGCGTTGAGGATGATGGCGCCGTTAGTCATGGCTCGCCCACTGTAGTTGGTGTGGGGATAAAAGGTAAGAAAAATCACGGGGCGTTTCCGCTATTGCCACGGCGGGGCAAATGCCGTAGTTTCTACAGTCATGCCTGTGTTGACGATACATCCCGCCACGCCGCGGGAACGAGTGTTCCGGTGGAATGAGCCGCGTTGCGACATCGGACGCGCGCCTACCAACAATCTCCAGCTCGACGACGACTCCATCAGCGGGTACCATGCTCGCATCGAGAAGCGCGGGGAGGAGTATTGGTTGGTGGACCTGAAGAGCACCAATGGCACGTTCGTCAACAGCGCCCCAGTCCGTGAAGTGCGTTTACAGGAAGGCGATTTGTTGCAGTTCGGCGTGAACGTACAGGCGCGGTTCAATTGCCCGTTCGAGGAGAAACCGAAGCCCGCACAACCCGAAACCGTTGTGGTGATGATCCCTGAATCGCCTGCAGCGGCACCGGTCACTCCTATGTCGACTCCGTCGGTCACTTCGGAAACGCCCTTGACAGCGCCGGTGTCGCAGGAAATGTCGTTGATGCCGTCGGGGCCGAGCACGGCGATGGCGCCGCGCGGTGTGCAATGCCCATCGTGCCAGGCGTTCATTCCGTTCTCGGTGAATTTCTGTCCGCGTTGCGGGTTCAGCCTTGCCTCAACGGCGCCGCTGGCGTTCCCGATGCAACCGCAGCCGGTCGGCTTTGTGCGGCCGATGGAACATCCGGGCGGACAGAGCGTCGGAATGTTGCCGCTGCTGGCGCTGCTGTGTGGCGTGTTTGGTTTCCTCGCGATTCCGTCGGTACTGGCGATCATCCTCGGTCTGCTGGCCATCGGCCAGATTCGCCGACACGGCGGTCTGGAATCCGACCGCAAACAGGCGACGTGGGGCGTGTTCCTCGGATTTTTCTGGGTGATGGTGTGTGTGGCCGTCATATCGTGGTACGGCTGGAGCCAGGTTCAGAAACACCGGCGCGAGCTGATGGTTGAGCAGCGGGATGTGTTGGAGAAACAGATTGCCGAAAATGAGGCGGCTGTCATTACCGACCTCAAAGGCATCGCCTGCGCCGAAAAATACGCAAAGGTCGCCCGCCTCAAAGACCCGAACCAGACCGGCAAAGGCCAGTACCTTTCCATGAACGAACTTGCGGAAGTACGTCCACCGTTCTTCAAACAGATGCTCGCCGAAGGCCGTGCCAACGGCTACCGTTACAGCATCCGCGACGCCTCCGAGGCCAATTACCTTGCCATCGCCGAACCCGAACACCACGGCGTAGACGGCAAACGCGCCTTTTCCGTGGACGCCTCCGGCATCGTCCGCGGACAGGACTTGAAAGGCCGCACCTACTCGCAGGTTGCTGTTCAACTTCCCGCTGTCACGGAAACGAAGTCTTCCTTCGATGGCATGGACAACGCCATCGCCAACGAAGTCATCGCCCACGCCAAACGCCTTGCCGATGAAGGTAAGTACGAACAGTGCCGCCAGATTCTCGATGATGTGCCCGTTCTCTTCGCCATGACCACCGCCGCGCAGGAACTGAACTCGTTGAAGAAGAGCGTAGATCCGTTCATCATCGAAGCGCAGGCTTCTACCAAGCACCAAAAAGCCAACACCGCCATCGCCGCCAACGATCTGAAGCTCGCCATCAGCATCCTCAAGGAAATCTCCGACCTCTACCCGACCTACACCAAGATCAGCGCTGTCACCGACGACCTCAATAAATACCAAACCGTCCTTCTCCAGAAGCTCGACAAGGAAGCCAAGGATCTCTTCGAGAAAGCTGAAGCCTTCGAGCGCGACGGCAAACCCGAAGACGCCTTGAAACTCTACGTCGAGATCGAGAAGAACTATCCGACCACCGACTGGGCCAACCGCATCAAGGAACAGAAGCCCGCCCTCCAGAAATCCATCCGAGAGAAAGCTGCCGAGCAACTCTTTGCCCAAGCCCGCGAACTCACCATCAACACCGCCGCCAGCGACATCGTCAATCTTCTCCAGCAACTCCAGCGCAACTACACCGACACCGACTACGTTCAGCGCAACCGCGACGCCATCACCACCTTCTACCAGAAAGCCCTCGCCGAACAATACCGCGTCCTCGCCGTCGAGCAGATGAAAGCCGGTCGCGACGCTGATGCGCTCGCCCGCCTCGAAGACGCCTGCGCCAACAACCCCGATACCCGCACCTCCTTCCGCGACCTCTTCCTGCAGCTCTACCCCCGCGTCGCCCGCAAACGCATGGATGAAGGCGATGCCCGCGATGCGTTGCGCCTCTACACCAGCTATCTGATGCTCGAACCCGCCACCAACGAAGTCAACCTCGCCGTCCTCAGCCGCCTCCAGTTCAACGTCGCCAAAGTCGAGTTTACCCAAGGCCGCTACCTCGAAGCCCTCCAACTGCTCATCGGCGCCAAGCCCGAATTCGCCAAGGACGCCGAATACAACGACCTCTACGCCTCCGTCGAAGTCGCCCGCGGCAACTATCTCGACTCTCTCGAATACTACGGCCGCGCCATCACCGCCAAACCCAACATCGGAAACTACTACGCCCGCCGCGGCTACGCCCAGATCCTCCTCGCACTCCAGATCGAACAAGAAGCCATGGTCGCCTACGCCGGCCTCCTGCGCCAAGCCACCAACGCCACCGTCGCCACCACTAGCTCCAACGCCGCGCCCACCGCCATCAACATCATCATCCCTCCCGCGGGCGGCACCAACGCCACCACCTCGGCCACTAGCTCCCAAACCACCGACGATTTCGGCCCTGTATTTAATACAATTCTACCGCCCACCGCCACTGGACTGAAACCCGAAATGCAAGTTCGCTACGACGCCACCGCCGCACAGAGCCTCCTTGATCAGATCCTTGACATGCTCGACAATATGTCCGCCACCAATGTCGCCATCCGCGTTCGAGCCACCGCCCGCTCCGCCCGCGCCTCCGCTCAGCAATCTTCTTCCAAACGCAACAGCGCAAACAACACCTCCACACCCGCTGACAACACCTCCACACCCGACAACACTTCGCCTGACCCCAACCCCGAGAACGTTAACGCCTCCATGACGCACACCCGTCTCAGCCGCATCAAGACCACCATGGACTTTGGCAAGGCACTCAGCGGGCTGCGCCAGCGCATCCTTGACTGCAACAAACGTCGCGAACGCTCTGTCATTGCTATGGTTCGCATGTCCCAACTCTTCACCAACGGCGACCGCGACCTCACCACCGCCATCCAACTACGCGCTGACCGTGCCCCGCAACTGATGGAAATCCTCAAGACCACCCAAGACCACCAGAAACTCATTACCAAGGCCATCCCAAAAATCACCAGCTACCTCGCAATCGAAGTGGACGTCATAGACAAAGTCACTCAGATGACCGAGTCAGTTTACCGCAACATGCGCGTCCACAGCGTCGGCTCCGCGATGGATCCTACATCCACGCTCGACATCTACTTCTCCCGCTGGTTCGACCGCACCGAATTCGACCAAGGCGTCCAATACCTCCGCGAAGCCGGCACCATCAAAGTCCCGCTCGAAAACTACTCAATCCTCCCAGTCTCCGCCTCCGCTCCCCCGGGAACACCGACGGCACCCGGTGCCGCCGCAAAACCGGCCGCCGGAACAAAACCGACACCCGCGACCGCGCCTGCGGTCGCCGCCGGCGATCAATAACTCACACCGGTTCGTCAGTCAGTTCCAACGAGAAACCCATCGTCCGCGCGGAGTGCTACTTTCCGATGCCACAGCATTCCTCGGTTGATTGGTTCTCGCGAACAAAGTATAAGAATGCCGTGGTTCTGACCGTTCGAAACTTGGTCACAGGGGCAGGGGCTTGCTTATTGGCCTTCGCGGTCGCGTATATCGGGCGAATCAATCCCGTGCATCTAGTGTGGTGTAACAGTTGCAGCTTTACAATGTCCGACCTTTTCTAGGATCTGCTCCACACGTTTCGTCCAGACAAATGGCTTCGGATTTTCATTATTGTGGTGGATGAATTCTTCGATGGCGGCGATGAGCTCCTG
>CAIKAP010000034.1 GCA_903825435.1 uncultured Verrucomicrobiota bacterium | reverse complement strand
CAGGAGCTCATCGCCGCCATCGAAGAATTCATCCACCACAATAATGAAAATCCGAAGCCATTTGTCTGGACGAAACGTGTGGAGCAGATCCTAGAAAAGGTCGGACATTGTAAAGCTGCAACTGTTACACCACACTAGATGTATCGAGCTTTCTTGGGGTTGTCTGGGTTGCTGGCGGCAACAGTTCTGGCCGCCTCAGAAGAGAAATTGGAATTTCTTGTTTATTACGCCCCCCCTTCTCTACTACAAACCAACAGCACCATGGAACGGGTGCCGCCGGAGCGGGAGGTGCGAGTGCTAGCGCTATCGCCACCGTCCAGAGGCGCGGAAGCCCGCTGGGAACGCTTCGAGGCGGAATTTGGGCTGACTGAGAAAAAACCGACATTGCTTAAGGGATCGTTGTATCAGGTTGACCGCGCGCTTTTCACGGTCAAAGACTTTTTCGAGAACACCCTGAACTTCGACTATGCGTTGCGCGACATTGGATGTGCCACACCGTCGAAGGCGTCATCCCATCGCAACCGCACCAATCCGTTTCTTGATGCGCTGGAGAACGCCCACCTGAAATCGGACATCAAACTCAGTTCGCTGACAGGCCATGGCTTCGTCGGGGTAAAACTGGTATTGCCGGTCGGTAATTAGAGAGCCCCAAGTGTTTTCTGAAAGAGCGGGTCTTCGCGGCAGCGCTGAAGACGAGGATCCTTTTGCACCATCTCGCGGAAGCGGCCGGACGGAGGTTCCAAAGCGAAGGCGCGGCTTAAGGCGGTGACACATTCGTAACAGTTGCCGCGCATAGCGTTTGCGGCAGCAAGATTGTACCACGCCATAGCGTGGTTGGGGAAACGCTGGAGGCAAAGGCGCAGCAGGTGCGTGGTGCGGTCCAAACGGTTGATCTCGCCGTAGAGATCAGCCATCTGCGTAAGGTCGGCGGCGCCGATCGCTGCGAGCGGCAACAACTCGCTGACGAGCGCGTCCATTGTGTCCACACGCTGGCGGCGGGCATAGGCAGTCAGTAGTTGCAGCGCAAGCTGGATATCATTCGACCGCGTGGCACGTTGTGTCTCCAGTTCGCGGATAAGCGCCGCCAGCCGCTGAGCTTCCGTGGCTTGGACAGCGGCTTCGCGAAGGCTAGCGTTGTAGCGGTCATGCGCAAGGGCGCTCGAAAGGGTTTGTTGCGCATCGTCGAAACGGTCGAGTTGAACACAGAGCCGCGCGAAACGAAGTACGGCATCCGTGTTATACGGATACAACTCCAATGCCTGGCGATAGGCGTATTCGGCGTCCTCATTCATGCGCTGATAGGCATAGACACCGCCGATGGCCGCGCGCGCCTTCGAATAGACCGCTCGCGCCACGGTGTCGTGCCGAAACCCATCGTTGGCCAGCAACTCTCGCGTCCGCTCGTCCCAGTAACGGCGGTCGCGTCCAACCACGGACGGGTCAAGCAGTTGGACCGGTTTCGGATGCAGGCGCAGGATCAAGCCGTACGGCTCAAGGTACGGATACATCCACGGCAACAACTCCCCTTCCTCGACGTAAAAGGGGTGGCGCTGACGGTTCTGCTCGAAGATCATCTGGCTGAGCGCGCCGTTAAACGCCTGGAGGACGGCAGGATTGCTGATACGGAGACGACCGTGGCTCGCCTCAATCTCACGGACAGGCCGTCCTAGTTGGACCATACACCGCTGCAGCCACTCGTGCCAATCCGTGTCCGACGGCAACCAGAGCGGTTGTGACGGATACAACGCTTCGCGCCGACCTGCGGGGCGGGACGGTCCATACTGGTCGCGCAGGGTGCACAGGTACGACGGCTGGGCCAGTGTGTTCTGCGCGATCACGTACACATCCCGGCGATCGAAGATGACACTGTCCGGATACTCTGGAAAGTGCGCCTTGAACAAGGGAGGCATCTGGCTCTCAACAAACACCAAATAGGTCGGAACGAACCGTCCCGCATCACTGCCACCGAACAACACCGCGTCGTGTTCCATTTCCGAGTAGCTGCCGCCGGGCTTGAAGATGCGGTAGCCGTAGCCGTAGCTGAAGTTATGCTGGCGCTGGCTGCTCTCAGCTTGGTGTTGCAACAACGACACCAACGGCAACGCCAGCGCCGCCAGAATCCACAACTCCACCAGCGGTTGTGCATCCACACGCCGCCGCAGCGCAAACACCAACAACAGTACCACCGAGTACCCGATCCATATCGTGTACACGCAGTACGACGGCAGGAAGAACACCCGGTTCGTGAACGTCCACAGTGTCTCGTAAGGCGGGTTCAACAGGAACATGAACCCCAATCCGAAACTCAGAAACGCCACCAACAGAAACCAGAGCCAGTCCCGGTTGAACCGCGTCAATTCCCGGAAGAAGAACCAGACCGACAGCCCCAGCACGGCAAATACGATATTGAACTCCGCCTGTACATTGTAGAGCAACACATTCAACTGTGCCCACAACTGCAACAGCGTCCGCTCCGTCTGCACCGCCGAATACTGCGAACGCAGCAGGTGTTGCAGGAAGCCCTGCCACGTGTGCGTGTATCCCCAGTTCATCGGCGGATTCGTCTCCGACGCCACAGGTTCGTACAAGTGAAACGCCAACCCTAAGATCACCGCACCACCGATGGCCAGCAACGCACGCCATTGCCGCATCAGGCCCGGCCCCGACCGGTAGAGAAGAAATAGCCACACTATAGCGCCCAACGCCAGTCCGCCCAGCACCGTACCACTGAACGCTCCCTGATGAAACAGGCTGCTTGGTATAGCCGCCAGCGTGCCCAACAACAACACGAACATGCCGAGCAGCACCACCAACAGGTCGCGCCCTAGCGTGCGATCCACCAGCCACACGAAGAAGACCAGCGAGAACGTGCCGAGCACCATGGTCTGGTGGATTCCCAATCCCACACCCCACAACAGCGCCGTCAGGTACAACCGCCACCGTTGTTCCGGTTCAAAACTCCAGCGGTATATTCCCACCAGCATCGCCATGCTGATGCACACATGCATCGTGTACACTTCCGCGATGACCGCCTGCGACCACATTGTAGGACTGAACGCCAGCATCCATCCCGCCACCACGCCGCCGATGGCTGCCGCGCGCAACGGGAGTTGGTGTTGGAATGATTCTTCGTGCGAGATCAACTTGACCGCTAGCACACGCCCACTGCGCGATACCAGCAATGCAACCAGTCCCGCCGCCACCGCGCCACATACTGCCGAGAGCAGGTTCACACGCCATGCGACGTTGCCTACCAGAAAAAGATGTGTCCAAATCCAAGTCGCCAGCGTCCAGACCGGATACCCCGGCGGATGCGGCACGCCAAACGTCCAAGCGGCCGTCACCAACTCACCCGAATCCTCCAGCGTCACGCCCGGCGCCAGCGTCAGCAGATAAACCAAGAATGCGCCCAGCGCCGTCGTGCCTGCTGACAACCAGTCCAACGCGTGCCAGAAACTTCGCGGCGCCCGGCTCCTGGACAATTCCCATCCATCCCCTGGCGAGGGAATCAATCTCATCCATCACCCGTTCGCTTGCGCGGCCAACGACGGAACCCATTCGCCAGCGTCAACGCCCAAACCACCCACAACGCCTCGCGCACGATGTGTCCCGACATCTTCGACTTCCCTGCGTGGCGGTCCGCAAACGTGATCGGGATCTCCGCCACGCGGTACCCCTTCATCCAACTTTTGTAGGTCAACTCAATCTGAAATGCGTACCCATTACTGTGCACCGCGTCCAAGTCCAACACCTCCAGTACCCCCCGGCGGAAACACTTGAATCCGCCTGTCGGATCCGCAATCGGCAAACCCGTGACAACCCGCACATAGTAGGACGCCCCCTTACTCAAGAACAGCCGTCTCAACGGCCAGTTCACCACGCGCACCGCACCATCTTTGTACCGTGATCCAAGCACCAAATCGTTCGCCTCAATCGCCTTCAAAAAATTTGGAATCTCCTTTGGGTCGTGCGAAAAATCCGCATCCATCTCCATTAGATAATCGAATCCCTGAGCCAATCCCCACTTAAAACCGGCGATGTACGCCGTGCCGAGGCCCTGTTTGCCAGAACGTTCCAGCAGGTGCACGCGCGGGTTGGCTGTTGCTATCTCCTTGACGATCCCACCCGTACCGTCGGGTGAACCGTCATCCACGACCAACACATCCACGTTCGTCACCTGCTCCAACACCGCCGGCACGATGCTGCGGATGTTTTCCTTTTCGTTGTACGTCGGGATGATGACCACCGCTCGCTTGTTCATGCCCATCATCATACTTCACCGCCCCGCCAAGAACAACCACATCGGCCCAAAATTTGTCGTCGTCATACTCCGCCCACCCAACAACTCCATCACCTGCTTTTGCGGCGGCACCGTGAAGTCTGCACGATTCATGTCCACGATCAACACCGCGTCCACGCCGCCCGTCGCCGTCCCGCTCATCTGCGACGCCAACACCGGCAACTCCAGCCGCGCCCGTTCCGCCGTGCCCCAGCGATCCATCTGCCAGAGCCGTTTCTTCGCCATCAACTCCTCCAAGTCCACACGCTCCCGCAGAAACTGGGCCGCCGCCAGCTTGTGACCCACCACCGTCCCGTAACCACCGTGCGCGCCGCCATGCGCATCGAGGAACCGGTACAAATCCAACATGAACCACACGTTCGCCGCCGCGATCACGGCAACGACCACGCCCAGCACAAGTCGCCACCGGATCGCCTGCGCCGCTGCGCCGAGCGCAAGAAACAACGCCGGGTAGAGCACGACGAAGTACGATTGCACCGTCCAGAGTCGCGTCGTCACGAACACCGCCAGCGGACCGAGGATGCAAACGACAAGCAATCTTCCCGGTTTCCCGCCCCACACCGCAAGCCACACCAGTGCCGCCAGCAACGCGACGCGTTGCACCGCAAGAATCGCGTCGCCCAATTGCCAGCCGTCGCGGAAGTATTGCGACTTCCAGACCTTGTCCACATCCAACTTCGCGCTTGTGCTCAAGCCGAAGACGTCCTCGATGCCGCCGGAGTTCAGGATGCCCAGCGCCTGCCACCACGGATCGCGTCGCGGCATCGCGTAGCCGAGTCGCGGATGCACCAGCACCCCTTCCGGAATCCTGTACGCCTGCCCGCCGACGGTCTTCGCCGCTTTGCGGAAATCGCTCCACTCGTGCGCCGTCTGATAACGCAGGTACGGCACCATCAACACCGCCGCCAGTGCCGCGCCCGCCGCCGCCCAGCGCCAATCCATCTTCGGACGCAGCCACACCAACAGCCCGATCACCATCGCCGTCAACGCCAACCCGGCAAAATGCACCTCGATCACCAACAACGGCAGCAGCACGACCCAGAACACCGCGCGCTTTCGTCCGCCGAACACAAGCGCGTGCAACGCCCAAAGCAAACCCGCCGTCATCAGCGGCACGAAATCCTGCGCCCAGATTTTGCGCGAGTACAACACCGCCCACGGCGACACGGCGAACAGCAGCGCCGCGACGAAGCCCGCGACGGCACCGTAGTACTTGCGCCCGACGTGCCACGCAATGGCGACTGCGGCGAGGTTGAGCGCCGCGATGGCACAGCAGACAAACACCGGGCTGGCACTGATGGCAAACAGCGGTACGAGCAGGTACAGGAACAGCGGCGGGTTCATCACCTTCACCGACGAGAGCAGCCCGACCTCCGGCCAGCCGCCGCCGTGCAGGACGCGTTGGACGATGTGGGTTGCGTACGCTTCGTCGCCCTTGAACTCCAGTAGATCAAGCTGTTGGAACCGCAGCCACGCGCCGAGCGCCAGCACCAGCGCCAACGCCATCCATTCGAGCTTCCCGATGCCGGGTTTCATCCCTTTACTCGCACCGGCCAGTGGACCTTGTGGCGCCACAGAATCCGCATCAACTCCCGCCACGTCTGCCAGGCCCGGCGGAAGTTGTACGGAATTCTCGTATCGAGATCGTGCACCCAGCGGACCGGCACTTCAACGACCCGGTAGCCCGCGCGAGCAGCTAGGATCAACATCTCCACGTCAAAGATCGGCGTATTGGTCGTCACCTGCGGGAAAACTTTCTGCGCCACCTCGCGCCTCATGCACTTGAAACCGCACTGCGTGTCCGCCACGCCGCGCAACGCCAGCGTCCGCACCGCCATCCAGAACACGCGACTGGCCAGCGCCCGCAACCACGATTGCGCCAGCACCACCTCCGCCCCCGGCACCCGGCGCGAGGCGATGGCGATGTCGCAGCCGTCACGCTCCAACTTCACCAGCAGCTTGTCCAGTTCCGTGATCGGCGTGCTCTGATCGGCGTCAGTGAACAACACATACCGTCCTTCCGCCGCCAGCATCCCGACGCGCACGGCGTTGCCCTTGCCTTGGTTCGGCTTGTAGGAAATCAGACGGACCTGCGGATGCGTCTTTGTCAGTTCTTCGGTGATGTGCGCGGTGCCATCGCGGCTGCCATCGTCCACCACAACAATCTCGAACGGGCCTTTTGGTGCGACGAATGCCGCAATCGCGGGAATGGCGCGCACCAGCCGCCGCTCCTCATTGTAGGCCGGGATGACGATGGACAGATATGGTTGCGCCACGCTCAACCCGCCTTCCGCAACGCGCCCGTCTGCCGCAACATCGCCAGCGCCTCCGCAGCGTAATCCTTCTCCAGCGTCTGGCCGCGAATCCACTCGACGTATTCGCTCACGCTGTCGCGCGGCCGTTTCGTCGGCAGCCAGCCGAGCCGCTCCAGTTTCGTGATGCCCGAGACACTGTGCCGCGTGTCGCCCACGCGATACTCGCCGCTCACATCCAGCCCGACGTTTGCGCCGAGCACCTCGCGCACGATCTCGGCAAACTCCAGCACTGTGTGGCTGTGTCCACCACCGACGTTGAAGACCTCGTAGTTTGCGGCATCGCTCTCCAGCACAAGGCAGTTCGCGCGCGCCACGTCGCCGACGTTCACGTAATCGCGCAACTGCCCGCCGTCCTCGAAGATGCTGGCCGGCTGGCCGTTCATCATCTGGAGTGTGAACACGCGGAGCACGCCGGAGTACGCATTACGGTATGACTGGCGCGCTCCCTGAACGATCGAGTAACGCAACGCCACGCTCGGAATGCAGTAGTTGCGCCCCAGCGACACCGCCATCAACTCCTGCGAGTATTTCGCGATGGAGTACTGGTTCCTCGGATTCGCGTGAGATTCCACCAACGGTAACGGCTGGATCGCACCGCCACACTTTGGACACACCGTCTCCCACAGCGCACGCGCCAGCCGTTGCGGGTCGCGCCCGTCGGGAAACACCTCGCCGTCCTTCTCGCAACGATACCCACCCTCGCCGTACACAAACTGGCTGCTGGCCACGACAACCTTCCGCACCGGCAACTTCTCCGCCACGATGACCTCGTACAACAACGCTGTACCGACTGAGTTCACGTGAAAGAACTGCGAAAAGTTCGGAAGTAAGTCCTGATGCGCTGCCAAGTGAATCACCGCATCCACGCCGCGCAACGCCTTTGCCCAATCGTCCCGGTTCCGCACATCGCCAAGCACCCGCTCTGCCTCCTTCGGCAACCAAGCCGGCCAGTTTCCGTCATGCACCGGCGGTGTCAGGTTGTCCAGCAGACGGACCTCGTAGCCTGCGCGCAACAACTCCTCCGCCGTGTGCGAGCCGATGAAACCCGCGCCGCCGCTGATAAGAACTCGTCCTTTGCTCATGCACCCTTCAACTTCTCGTACAAGTACACCGTCAACATGTGATCAAGAATCATGTGAACATCCTCAACCGGCCCGTAGTCGTCCGACGGCACAACAAACGCCGTGTCCGCCAACTTCGCCAGCTTGCCGCCGCCAAACCCGGCGAGACCTACGACCTTGACGCCAAGCTGCTTCGCTGCTTCAACGGCGGCGATGATGTTCGGTGAGTTGCCCGACGCCGAGATCGCGATGAGCAAGTCACCGGGTTGGGCGAGGTTCTTGAGCGGCTCGCTGAAAACATGGTTGTAGTCAGTATCGTTCGCCCACGCGGTCATCAACGACACGTTGTCCGTCAGCGCGATGACGCGGAACCGTTTCCACGGCGCGTCGCCCTTGTGGCCAAGCGTACCCTTGGCGAGGTCGTTCATCATGTGCGATGCCGTCGCCGCGCTGCCGCCGTTGCCGATGACAAAAATCTGCTTACCCGCCGCGTGCGCGGCCTCGACGGCTTGCGCGACGCGCTCGAAGGCTTCCAGCGGCAGTCGGTCCAAAACGTTCTTCAATCCGCTTAGATAGTTCTTTGCGAAATCGGTTGCGTTTCTCATGTCAGTACCTTTGCATGTTGAGCACCACGCGTGTGCCGCCACGTTCGAGGCGGAACGGCATCTCGCGCAGGTTGGCCAGCGCACGCCGCACGGCTTGGCGTTTCTCGCTCGGCACGCACAACAGAAAAAAACCACCGCCGCCCGCACCTGAAATCTTACCGCCAAGCGCACCGGCATTGAGGGCGCGGGCGTAAATCTGGTCCATCTCTCCACTGCTAATGCCGCTGGCGAGTTTGCGCTTCGACTCCCAGGCGTGATGCAGCAATGAGCCGAGCCGCTCCACATCATCGCTCTCCAACAACCGTCGCACCTCCACCGCCTGCTGCGTCATCTGCCGCAACACCGGCACCTTGTCGGCGATATTGGATTTCTGCTCGGTGAGAATAGTTGACGCCTGCCGCGTCCTGCCCGTGAAAAAAAGCATCAGCATGTTGTCGAGGTCTTCCAGTGCGATGCGCGACGCCTTCACCGGCGTGGTTTTTACCTGCGATCCCGGTCCAAACTCGAAACACCGCAGGCCGCCGTACGCGGCGATGTATTGGTCCTGAACGCCGATCGGTTTCTTCAGCGTCTCAATCTCGATCTCGCACGCTTCGCACGCCAACCGCTCGGCGGTCGGCGTCTCGCCGACGTATTGGTAGAGCGCGTTCAGCACGCCGACGGTCACGCTGCTGGACGACCCAAGCCCAGAACCTTCGGCGGGAATGTCGGAAAGGAAAGAGATCTCGATTCCCTTCGTCACGCCCACCTTCCGCATTGCTTCGCGGACGAGTTCGTGTTCGATCTGGTCCACGCTATCCACGATCTCCTTCTTGGTCCAATTGACGTAAATCTTGTCGTCGAACCGTTCCTTCACGATGCAATAAACAAACTTGTCAATCGCCGAGCTGACGACCGCACCGCCGTGCTCGACGAAGAAGTCTGGAAAATCCGCACCACCTCCCGCGAAGGAGATCCGCATCGGTGTCTGCGTGATAATCATCGCTGCCAACTCTCGTAATCACGTTGTGCCTTGGCCAGCCGTTCGGGCGTGCCGATGTCCTGGACGTAGGCGTTCGGTTTCATTGCGTACAAATCTTTCCCTTGTGTCAGCAACTTCGGAAACAGATCCCTGCCAAAATCGCAGAACTTCCCGGCCGGGATCGCGTCCAACACCGCTGGTTCGAGCAGATAAATACCAGCGTTGATCAGGTTTGTCGAAACCTCTTTCCGGTCCGGCTTCTCCACGAACCGCAACACCCGACCGTCCGCATCCGTCTCCACCACCCCACCCGTCCACGGTTCAGGCGATTCCCACAACCCAATCGTCGCCAGCGCCCGGTGCGCGCAGTGAAACTCGGCCAACGTCGTCACATCGAACCGGCACAGGTTATCACCGTACAACAGCAAGAACGTACTGCCGCGCAGTTCCGCCTCCATCTTCTTCACCGCGCCCGCCGTGCCGAGCAGTTCCGGCTCCAGCGAATACGTAATCTTCACCCCAAACGCGCCACCATCGCTAAAATAGCTAGTGATCCGCTCCGACAAATGATGCAGGTTGATGATGAACTCGCCGACACCCTGGCGGCGGAGTAACTCGATGTGATGTTGCAACAGCGGTTTCCCGCCAATCGGCACCATCACTTTCGGCAGGTTCAGACCAAGCGACCTCAACCGCGTCCCGAGCCCTGCTGCTAAAATAAACGCTTTCACTGAATTCGCAGCATGCCGCAACCGCTCACGGAAATCAACTGTCGCGAACCTAATCCCAAAATAGTGTCCTTTCTGGAACCACGGCCCCTCTCACAACAACATTTACCCGCATCCCAAGGGGGCAAAACTCATCTGTGCTTGATTCCTTTTGGTGGAAGTAGCTTCATTACTCAACATCGAGAAGTGCCGCGGAGCGCCCGGCTGCTTCATTACCCGGCACCTTGTAATTCCGTGCATCGCGGATGCAGCTGAGTTATTTAGCCGCGCGTTTGGAAAAATGTAAAGATTGGCTGCCTCGCTAGGACTCGAACCTAGACAAACTGATCCAGAGTCAGTTGTGCTACCATTACACTACGAGGCAGTCGGGTTTGTTGCCGCTAGAGTAGGAGCGGTGCGGACGTCCGTCAAGCGCACCTTCGGCTTAGTTCAGACGCATTGGCATCAGCACATACAGAAACGGGGCGTTGATCTTGAGGACGCCAGGGCTGAGGTCGTCGGTGAGCTCCATAATGACTTCGTCTGCATCTAGACTCCTCAATGGGTCCATAAGGTACAAGGGGTTGAAGGCAATGTTGATTTCCTTGCCCTTGTAGTTAATAACAAGCGTTTCTTTGGCTTCGCCCACATCGGGAGTTGTGGCGGTGATGGTTAGGATGTTCTTGCCAAAATTGAGTTTTACTGACTGTGTCTTCTCGCTTGCGAGGATGGACGCTCTGTGTAACGCTCCTAAAAAAGGATCGCGCTCCAAGTTGACCCTCTCTTTGGCTTCTGTGGGGATTACTTGGCGGAAGTTTGGATATGTTCCTTCGATAAGTTTGGACACAAGTATTGTTGAACCTAGATCCATGATGATCTGGTTCTCTCTGATGGTTAGTTTTGCTTCTCCTTTGTCTGCCAGAAGCCTTTGGAGTTCAGCCACCGCTTTCGTTGGGAGTATGAACTCTATTTCTGAACCCGGTGCTACTTCTACATCAGCTTCTGCGAGGGCAAGCCGCCGTCCGTCGGTGGCAACGACGGTTAGTTTGTCGGCCTTGAAACTCATGAATACGCCATTCAATACGTATCTTGTCTCGTCATTTGATGCTGCGTACGCCGTTCTTTTTAGGAGGTTGTGGAGTGTGTTCTGCTCCATTTTGAGAGCTTTACCGCCTTCTGCCTGTGGAAACCGTGGAAACTCCGCTTCTGGCAGCCCCATAATCTTATAGAAAGAGCTACCGCACCGTATGGAAGCAGCATTCTTGTCGTCCACGTCTAGATCTATGTCAGCCGTGGGAACTTCGCGTAGAAGTGAAAATAACTTCCGAGCTGGAAGTGTAGTGGAACCCTGTTTTGTAACTTCTGCATCAATCCTGCAGCGGACCCCTACATCCAAGTCTGTTGTGGTAAGACAAAGTCCATCCTTATCCGCTTGAATCAGAACATTGGAAAGGATGGGGAGCGTTGTACGTGAGCTGACAATATTTTGGACTTTTTGTAGGCCGTCCAAAATTGTTTCTTTGGTGACATGAATCTTTATTGGCATGGCTTGTTCCTTGATTAGTTATTTAACTAAAAGAACCGTCGTCGTATAAAAGATTGTGAATATAGGAAATGGGGTGCGTTGTCAAGGGAGCAGCAAAGACTTATATTTTTTTAAAATTGAGAAAAAGAAGAAAACTCACCTAGGAGAAAATGAAGGAAGAAAGAGATCGGACGGTTATTCACAAGAACTAAACACGTTGTTCGCGCCAGAGAGATTCCTTCAGGTAAGAAACAGCCTGACGTAACCGTTGATCTTTCTCTACCTTCGTGCCAATTAGACGGCACGCATGCATCACTGTGCCGTGGTCGCGGCCGCCGAACGACTCGCCGATGGCCACCAGCGACCGGTCGGTCAGTTCCCGGCTGAGAAACATGGCGACTTGTCTAGGAAACGCGACGTTCTGCGGCCGGCGGCGGCTCGTCATGTCTGCTAAGCGAATGTCGAAGTGCTCAGCCACCCTCTTTTGGATCACCTCAATAGTTAATGTTAGACGCGCTTCCTCATGCAAGACATCCCGCAATAGCAATTCCACCGAATCCAACGTAAGATCCTTGCCCGTGAATGACGCATATGACGCGACGCGCACCAACGCGCCTTCCAAGCGGCGAATGTTAGTTTTGACCTTCTCGGCCAGAAACTCCAGCACAGGGTCTGGCAGCTTGACTTGCATGGCTGCGGCCTTCTGCCGCAGGATGGCGATGCGGGTTTCCAGCGCGGGTGGCTGCAGGTCCGCGACGAGGCCCCACTCGAAGCGCGAGACAAGACGGTGTTCCAAATTGGCGATCTCGGCGGCGGGACGGTCGCTGGAGAGAACTACCTGTTTGTGGGAATCGTGGAGTGAATTGAATGTGTGGAAGAATTCCTCCTGTGTTTGGTCCTTGCCGGCGAGGAAGTGGATGTCATCAATGAGTAGCACGTCGGCCTGCCGGTACTTCTTGCGGAACTTTGGCAGCGTCTTAGTTCCCAAGGCTTGGATGAACTCGTTAGTGAACTCTTCGCTGGAGATGTAGCAGACCTTGCGATGTTTGCCGTGGATGGAAGCGTAGTGGCCGATGGCCTGCATCAGGTGCGTCTTGCCGAGGCCGACTCCTCCATAGAGGAAGAGTGGGTTGTATGCTTTGCCGGGTGCCTGCGCGACGGCGAGAGCGGCGGCATGAGCGTGATGGTTGTTAGGGCCGACAATGAAGGAATCAAAAGTGTAACGGGGATTCAATTTCACGTCGGAAGAGGGGCGCACCAAGACAAACCCGGCCACTGAACTGGGAGGGGAGGATTCCCCTGCTGATCCCTTGAGCGCGCGGGCTGCTACGATAAACTTCACTTGGGTGATTTCATTGGCGGCTTTTGATGCGGCCTCGCGAACTAGCGACAGGAAATTATCCTGTAACCAAATCCGGGAGAATTCATTAGCGACAGCGAGCACAAGGGTACCGTCGCGCACTTCGATGGGTTGGATGGGGACAAACCAGCGGTTGAACAACTCCGCGTTCAGCATCGTCCGCAGCGTCCTACAAGCTTCTTTCCATACTTTATTCTGCATGACCAATCTGCCTCCGTCGCCGAGTTATTCACAGGCTATCCACAGCCGCCTGCTGTGCCTGAGCGGCGCATTTTGCCGCGGGAGGAGGCAGACAGATGGCTACCGGGTGCACTTTCTTGATGGGCTTCAAGACCCACAAACAACCTAAGGAACTCGCATTTTGCGGTTGGTTTCCCTCGTAAACCTCGCATTACCCCGGCCATCACGCCGGGTTGGCAACCAACCAAGTCCCATCAGACACCCGACAAGCACGAGGAGGGGGTGAGTTCTACCAAATCCGTCTCTTGAACCGCCGCAACTAATCCCCGGTTTTACCCGGATTCAGGCCCAAGTTGTTGACAACTTATTTGCAACCCTCGCTTCATCTCGCCTTCGCCTTTGGCACGCGCAGTATAGTCACCGGGGTATTGTAGGACAAGGGAAATTTTCGAGCCGGTGAAATCTTCAACGCCGGCTGGGAGAAACACGAAAAAAAGTTGGGGCGCGACTCGCGCCGCGCCCCAACTCGATTCACGTGACCGCCGGTTTAGCAGTCGTAGTACATGTGGAATTCCCACGGATGCGGGCGGAGGCGGACTTGATCCTGTTCCTTCCGTTTCATGTCTATCCACTGGGTGATGAGGTCTTCGGTAAAGACGTCGCCTTTGAGTAGGAACTGGTGGTCCTTCTCCAACGCGTCGCACGCCTCGGTGAGGCTGCCGGGCATCTGCGGAACTTTCTTCAATTCCGCCGGAGCCAACTCGTAGAGGTTCTTGTCCATCGGCTCACCGGGATCGATACGATTCAGGACGCCGTCGAGGCCGGCCATCAACATCGCGGAGCAGGCGAGGTAAATGTTCGCCGACGGATCTGGCGGACGATACTCGATGCGTTTCGCCTTCGGGCTGGGGCTGTACGTCGGGATGCGGATCGCAGCCGAGCGGTTGCGCGAGCTGTAGGCGAGATTCACTGGGGCTTCGAAACCGGGGGTGAGACGCTTGTAGCTGTTGACGGTTGGGTTGCAGATCGCCGCGAGGGATTTGGCGTGTTTAAGGATGCCGCCGATGTAGTAGAGGGCCATTTCACTGAGGCCGCCGTATTTGTTGCCGGCAAAGAGAGGTTTGCCCTTCTTCCAGAGCGATTGATGGCAGTGCATGCCGCTGCCGTTGTCGCCGAACAGGGGCTTCGGCATGAAGGTGACGGTCTTGTTGTGGCGCTTGGCAACGTTCTTGACGATGTACTTGAACAGCATCAAATGATCGCCCATGTTGACGAGCGAGTCGAACCGCAAGTCAATCTCCGCCTGCCCGGCGGTGGCGACTTCGTGGTGCTCGCGCTCGACCTGAAGGCCACACTCTTTCATGACCATGATCATCTCATTGCGGATGTCCACCTGCGTGTCGGTCGGCGCAACGGGGAAATAGCCTTCCTTGTGGCGGATCTTGTTGCCAAGATTCGGGAACTCCTCGCGACCGCTGTTCCAGATACCTTCGTTGGAGTCGAGGTAGTAGAAGCCGCTGCGGGTGTCCTGACCGTAGCGGACGTCGTCGAAAATGAAGAACTCGGCTTCGGGCCCCATGTACGCAGTGTCGGCGATGCCGGTGCTCTTGAGGAACGCTTCCGCTTTCCTGCCGACGTTGCGCGGGTCGCGGTTGTAGGGTTCGTGCGTGATGGTGTCAACCGCGTCGGCCACGATGCTCAGCGTCGGCACCTGCGGGAACGGGTCCACGATCGCCGTGCTCGGGTCGAGCATCAGCAACATATCGCTGGCTTCGATTCCCTTCCAGCCGCGGATAGACGAGCCATCGAAGCCTAGGCCGGCCTCAAAAACCTCCTCTTCTAGTTCGGCAATCGGGATGCAGAAGTGCTGCCAGGTTCCGAGAAAGTCGCAGAACTTGACGTCCACAAGTTGAATGTTCTTGCTCTTACAGAAAACCAATACTTCTTTTGGTGTCATTCTTATTTTCCTTTGTTGTACTCAGACGGCTTGGTCGCCGCGCTCTTCGGTGCGTATGCGGATTGCTTGTTCGACCTGCGTGACGAAGATTTTTCCATCGCCGATCTTGCCTGTCTTTGCCGCCTTCACCATTGCTTGGATAGCGGGTTCGACGGCGTTGTCGGCTAGGACAATCTCCAGTTTTAGTTTCGGCAGGAAATCCACCGTGTATTCGCTGCCGCGGTAAATTTCCGTGTGCCCCTTCTGGCGTCCAAATCCCTTCACTTCCGACACAGTCATGCCCTCAACGCCGACGCCGGCGAGGGCCTCTTTAACATCTTCGAGCTTGAAGGGTTTAATAATGGCTTCGATTTTCTTCATGAGTTTCTCCCGCTGGGCGCACCCATACTAATGAAGCAGCCGCAAAGCTGCAAACACAAAAGCATCGAAAACCCCACGTTGAAAAACGAATAGTCCACCCGGCTTTGACTAAGCAACGCCGATGCCAATATGATGTCGTTTAGGAGCGCTAATCTTTTAAGATATTCTATGTAAAATAGATGTGAACAGAAATATGAGTGCAGCCGCATTCGCAACAAGCCATGGATATTGTCGCCATTTAACCATGATGAGTACACAAGACCATTTTCGGTCATGGGGCGTAATCTGGATTGCGATGACAGATCTTAGCGCGCAAATGCCTATAAGTACTTGCCTCTAATACTGCGCCGTCCTTGTGACCGAGCCAACCGCCAAGCGTGTTGAAATTCCCCCCCCCCCCCCCACACACACACTTCGATGGCGGCAACAGGATTGGGCGGAAAGGTATTGATTGATGACGACATCCCTGAGTTTTGGATGATGATGCGCCCCTGCTGGTTAGACAGTGTGGGTTAGCCTGAAAAGCTGAGGGCGAAAGAGGTTTTCTGTTCCGGCGTGGCGCATCAGTTTGTCGAGACCGTGGACAAGGAGCACGGACGGTTGGAGACGCGGCGCTACTGGATTACCGAGGACATTGACTGGTTGGCCGACAAGCCACAGTGGGAAAAGTTGCGCAGCATCGGCCTGGTGGAGCGGGTGGTGGAAGTGGCCGGCAAAGCGCAGACGGAACGGGCCTATTATCTGAGCAGTCTGCCGTCGATGGCACAACGGTTTGCAGCGACAGTGTGCGGGCATTGGGGAATTAAGAATGGCGTCCACTGGGTGTTGGATGTGCAAATGAATGAAGACCGCTGTCGGGTGTACGACCGTCAGGCGGCACAAAACTTGGCGGCATTACGCGTCTTCTGTCTGAACGTGCTGCGGCGTGACCAGCAACACAAAGTGGGTGTGAGCGCCAAACAGAAAGAGGCTGGACGGTCGCCGAAATACCTCCTCTCACTCCTCAAATTCTAAATGCGTTCACCGTGAGTGAAGGGTTAGTAGCAGCTTGACAAACGGTTTGGAAATTTGCGAAAGATGGTGTGTGGATTCTAACCGGGATGATCTCATCCGGTGGCCAACTGTCGCAGATGTTGGGCTGGCGTATGCGACTTGAAGGGGTGAGTTCTCCACCGAGCACGACAGGTATAAACGTTTACGAAACAAACCGGTGACAAGATAGTTGTATGCAAAAATGAAGACGCTGCTGCAAATCGCGCGACCGGTATTACTGGTGTGCTTATTGGTCGCGTCGCGGCCTCGTCCCGCAACCAACGCGGCTTTCTCCATTCCCGCGACAGGTACATAAGATCGTGAGCGAGACCACAAGCCAATCAGCCTCGCAAGTTTCCCTCTTCCGTAACTGGATCAGCCTGACTGGGTTGATCGTAGCGCTGGCCAGCTTGCTGGCGTTTGCCTTGTTGTTTCTGTTCGACACGCTGGCGCACTTCAGCAACCCGTACATGGGCGTGATGATTTACATGGTCACGCCGACATTCCTGGTTCTAGGTGTGTTGGTGGGGATCGGCGGTGTGCTCCTAGAGCGGCGCGGCCTGCGCAGGGTGGCGGCGGGTGAAAAGCAAGCGTTCTTGTTGATTGACTTGTCGCGGCCGCGACACAGGCGGATTCTGGGTGGATTCGTCGTGGCGGCACTGTTTTTTTTCCTGTTCACAGCATTCGCCAGTTACCAAGCATACCATTTCACCGAGTCGGTGCAGTTCTGTGGCCATGCCTGTCACATGGTGATGAAACCGGAGTTGACGACCTACGAACATTCCCCCCACGCGCGCGTCGCTTGTACCTCTTGCCACATCGGCTCCGGCGCGACGTGGTTTGTGCGTTCCAAACTCTCCGGCGCCTATCAGGTCTACGCCGTGCTCGCCAACAAATATCCGCGCCCCGTGCCGACGCCCATCAAGAATCTGCGCCCGGCGCAGGAAACCTGCGAACAATGCCACTGGCCGAAGGCCTTCGTGGGAAACCTAGACCGCGTGTATGCACATTTCCTGACGGATGCGTCGAACACGCCATACACAGTGCGATTGTCGTTGAAGGTTGGCGGCGCCGACCCATCGCACGGTCCGGTTGGCGGCATCCATTGGCACATGAACGTCGCCAACAAGATCGAGTATATTGCCGCTGACAAGGAACGGCAGACTATCCCATGGGTACGCGCTACCGACTCGCAATCAGTGGTAACTGAATTCCGCTCGACTGGTTTTACCAACGACCCCAGTCAGTATGTCATCCGACGAATGGATTGCATGGATTGCCACAACCGCCCGGCGCACAAGTACGGTAAACCCGACAGTGTGGTGGATTTAGCGATCGCACTCGGACGGATTGATCGCGCCATCCCAAGCGTCAAGAGCAATGCCGTCGCTGTCCTCTTACAATCGTACCCCACACAACAACGCGCGATGGAAGGCATCGCCACCCAACTGATTGGCCAGTATCCGAACGATCCGCGCATTCGTTTGGTAATTGACATTGTCCAGCAGATCTACCGCGATAATATGTTCCCGGAAATGAAGGCCAGCTGGCGGAATTACCCCGACAACATCGGCCATAAGGACTGGTACGGCTGCTTCCGTTGCCACGACGGCGAACACAAGACGGCCGACAAGAAGAACTCCATCAAGGCCAACGACTGCAACGCCTGTCACTTGATTCTCGCGCAAGGACGCGGCGCCGAACTTCAGAAACTAACCCCGGAAGGTCAACCCTTTGCCCATCCAGGAGGCGACATTGGAGAGATGAAATGCCACGACTGCCATTTCGGAGGACTCGTACAATGAACGCTGCGCGACGGATCATGCTGGCGGGCGCACTGTGTTGGAGCGCGGCAACCGCATTCGCTGCAGACACACCGTGGACCGATAAATGCACGGAACAAACCCGCCTCTTTACTGGTAGTGCCCACCAAGCCGCTGGGCTTAAATGCGAGGATTGCCATACTGCCGATCCGAAAACCCAAACGGCAAAGGACAAACAGACCATTGCTGAGTCCTGCGCAAAGTGCCACGCCGACGTTCGTAAAATGAACCCCTATGGTCTACCGACCGACCAGCTCGAAAGCTACAAGACCAGCAAACACGGCGAAGCGCTTTTCAGTAAGGGAGACCAGCGTGTCGCCGTCTGTACCGATTGCCACGGCACGCACGACATCCTTAAGGTTCGCTCGCCCGAAGCGCGCACGCATCCGTCTAATATCACGGACACCTGCGGTCGCTGTCACAGCAATGAGAAGTTGATGAGCCAGTACAAACTTCCCTCCGATGTGGTGGCGAAATACAAGACCAGTTACCACGCGCATCTTGTTTTGAAGAAAGGCGACTTCTCAGCACCGACCTGCGTGACCTGCCACGGGAACCACGGCGCGATGCCGCCGGGCACAAAAGAAGTCGGACAGGTCTGTGGTAAGTGCCACGTCCGCCAACGTGAACTGTTTGAAAAAAGTCCGCATGCCGAGGCCGCCGCGGCCGGCGCGGGGCTTTTCAGTGAATGCGTCAGTTGCCACGGCAACCACGCCATCCAGAAAGCGTCTCCCGAACTATTCCAGACCAGCTGTATTCAATGCCATGCCAAGGATCCAAAACAACTCGCCGTTCGCACCGCCACGGTCGGGCTGATTCGCGCCGCAATGTACGGATACAGTCAGGCGACCACCCAAGTTCAAGCAGCGACGATACGCGGGTTGCCGACCGACGACGACCAATTACTGTTGCAGGAGGTGAAAACGCAGGTCACCCAGTTGGAAGCGCTTCAGCACACGCTTGCGATGGAGCAATTGAAACCGATCGCCGCACACGCTGACGACCTCGTAAGGCAAACCCAAGCCGACATCGCTGGGCTGGAGAAACTCGAATGGTGGAAACGCCGCGGCTTGATTCCAGTCTGGGCGTTCCTTCTCAGCATGGCGGCACTGTTTTGGGCCAAACGAAAGCAACTTGAATCATGAACGCACAACAACCAGTCTCCCGACAAAAATTTCTCGATGTACTGATAGGTGTGGGCTTGGCAGCTTGGGCCGCCGCGTTCGTCGCGCCCGTGCTGACTTATGTCTGGCCCTCCCAACGACGTGGGCCGGGCACACAGACCGCGTCGGCCGGTAAAGTAAATGAGTTTGTCGAATGGCAGACGAAGGTCGTTGCTGTCGGTAGCCACCCCGTGATCGTGGTGCGCACACCACAGGGATTTCGCGCCTACTCGGCGATCTGCACGCACCTCGGCTGCATCGTTGGCTGGGATGTCGTCCGGCACCAGATTGCCTGCCCGTGTCATGCGGGCTATTTCGACATCAATGGTCGGCCGGTGGCTGGCCCGCCGCCGCGGCCGCTGGCGGAATACGGGATTGCGGTGGTCAAGGGAGAGGTCCTGGTGAAATCGACATGAGTATCTATCCCAAAATCCGATTGTGGTTGAATGACCGTTACGATGTGGCGACAGTTGAGCAGTTCGTTGATTCCCAGATCCATAAACCGCTACCGAAAGAGACTGGCTTTTGGCACACATTTGGTAGTCTCTCGCTGTTCTTGTTTGTCAACCAGATCGTCACCGGCGTTCTGTTGATGATCTATTACCGGCCGACGACCAACACAGCGTTCGAGAGTGTGCGCTACATCATGACGAAGGCACATTTTGGCTGGCTGATCCGCGGTTTGCACGCATGGGGTGCGACGCTGATGATTCTCTGCGTGCTGATCCACATGGCGCGAACGTTTTTCATGGGCGCCTACAAGAAGCCGCGCGAACTGACTTGGGTCCTCGGTGTGGCCATCTTCGGTTGCACGGTGACGTTCGGGTTTACTGGTTATCTACTGCCGTGGAACCAACTCTCATACTGGGCGACGACAGTTGGCACGGAGATCACTGGTGCGATTCCATGGGCTGGCCAGTACCTAAAGACATTACTCCGCGGCGGTGAAGGAGTGAGCGGCGAAACACTTGCCCGCTTCTACGTGCTACATGTAGTGATTCTGCCGTGGGCGCTGACTGGGTTGATAGCCACTCACTTGTTTCTGATGCGCGTCCAAGGCTTGGCAACGATGGTGCGGTTCGGTGAGGAGAAGCCGATTGAGAAAGGTCACGGGGTGCCGTTCTTCCCTCACCATGTACTAAAAGAAGGCGTCATCTTCTGCCTGCTAATCGGTGCACTGGTGACGCTGATCGTGTTGTTGCCGGTTGAGTTGGGCGAGAAGGCTGATCCGTTTGTTACTCCTGAGGGCATTAAGCCGGAATGGTACTTCCTATCGACCTACCAATTATTAAAGTACTTTCCGAAGACAATCGGTTTGTTCGTTTCGCTGATTCCACAAGTGCTGCTGTTGCTGTGGCCGTTCATCGACCGCAGTCCCGAGCGAAACCCACATCGGCGTCTTTGGGCGCTGGGAATTGGCGTGGTCGCGCTGGTCGCGGCGCTGGTGTTTGGATTGTTGGGATATATTTCCGAGACCACCATCACCTGGCGCGGCGAAAAGTACGAACTAGACGTTTACGCCAAGCCGCACAAAGTCTGTCCTGCAGAAAACGGTAACGCTCACTGATATCAAACCGTTTGCATTGGTTGAAGTCCTGTGTTAGCCTCCGACCGTTAGTTAGCTGCCATGGAAGAAAAACCTCCACTTCTGACCAAATTGAAACGCGCGTCCCCGTCCGGCGGGCCGGGATTGTCTAATCGTGTGATTCTGCTGGTTTGGTTGCTCGTGTTGGTCGTACTGCCGTTCCTCTGGCGCTACCAACAGTCTCAACGCGTCCCCATTGAAGAACTCACCTACGGTCAACTCGAAGACAAAATCGACCGCGGTCTCGTCAAACGCATTACAATCGAAGCTGGTGCCGGAGCTCTCGACAAACTCAAGGGTGAGTACGAGGACGAGAAGAAGCATACCGTTCACTTCATCAGCCGCGCCAAGTATAGCGACGAGATTTACAAATATCTAAAGGCGCACAATGTGCAGTTTGCCTTTGACGAAAACAACCAGTGGTGGGTTCAGGTGCTTTCTTGGTCACTAGGACCGATTTTTTTTGTCGCTGCGTTGTATTTCTTATTCATCCGCCAACTTAAGGTTGCCGGTAAGGGGGCCATGAGTTTTGGCAAGTCCCGCGCCCGCCTCCTCAGCCGCGAGCGCAATAAAGTTACCTTTAAAGATGTCGCCGGCATGCGGGAGGGCAAGGAAGAAGTCGAAGAGGTCATCCAATTTCTTAAGGATCCGAAGAGATTTCAACGCCTCGGCGGACGCATTCCCAAGGGCGTCCTCATGGTTGGCCCTCCTGGTACCGGTAAAACGCTACTTGCAAAAGCCATCGCCGGCGAAGCCGACGTACCGTTCTTCAACATCAGCGGCTCCGACTTCGTCGAGATGTTCGTCGGTGTTGGTGCCAGCCGTGTGCGCGACATGTTCGAACAGGGCAAGCGCAATGCCCCGTGCATCATCTTTATTGACGAAATCGATGCCGTCGGTCGGTCCCGTTTCAGCGGCATCGGCGGCGGACACGACGAGCGCGAACAAACGCTCAACGCCATCCTTGTTGAAATGGACGGCTTTGACACCCAGGAAGGCGTCATCATCATGGCCGCTACCAACCGGCCCGATGTACTTGATCCCGCGCTCCTGCGCCCAGGTCGATTTGACCGCCAAATCGTGATTGATATGCCAGATTTGGTAGGACGCGAAGAGATCCTTCAGGTGCACGCCCGTAACGTGAAGCTCGCAAAGGGCGTGGATTTCAAAGTCACCGCCCGCGGCACCCCTGGTTTTTCCGGCGCCGATCTTGCAAACCTCATCAATGAAGCCGCGCTCCTTGCCGCCCGGCGTGATAAGAAAGCTGTTAGCATGGAGGAATTGGAAGAAGCGCGCGACAAGGTTCGCTGGGGCCGCGAGCGCCGCAGCCGGGTCCTTGACGAGAAAGACAAGAAGATCACAGCCTACCATGAAGCCGGCCATGCGCTGGTGATGTTCAAGCTTGAGAACACTGAACCACTACACAAAGTTACTATCATCCCGCGCGGGATGTATCTCGGCGCAACTTTTTCACTTCCCGAGAAAGACAAATATCACGAGAGCCGTAGCCAATTATTGGATGAACTGGCGGGAATCATGGGCGGGCGTATTGCTGAAGAGCTTATCTTTAACGACTACACAAGCGGTGCCGCCGGCGATATCCGTCAGGCGACCATGATTGCGCGTAAGATGGTGACCGTATGGGGTATGAGCAGACGCATCGGTATGGTTAACGTGAGCGATCGTGAAGAGCATATGTTCCTTGGTCGCGACCTCTTCAAGGGTCGTGACGTTAGTGAACAGACAGCCCGCGAGATTGATGAAGAAGTTCGTAGTATTATCGAATCCAGTTATAATCGCGCCAGAGAAATTCTCAGTCAGAACCGAGAGCGATTGGTTGCACTTGCCGAGGCGCTGATTGAACGCGAAACACTTGACGCATCGGAAATAGGGCAAATCATCGATTTTGGGAAGATTGCGAATCCACCTTCTACTCAGGCGACATGCACACCAGCACCGGCAATGGAACTCAAGGAAGAAATATCAACAGGTGGACCCGTTCTTCCGTCGCCCGATATCACTCATGCATCCGCGCGCGCCTAACCAGTCGTGAGACTGTGTGAAAACTGAAGCGCTGCGGTGAGGTTGGCGTTCGGGAATGAGGTTTGATTCATGATTCGGTGTGGTTTTGTGTTGGCGGCGGACTCAGCTCACCGCCAACAGTAGTTTCGGCACGCCGAGGATGCTG
>CAIKAP010000033.1 GCA_903825435.1 uncultured Verrucomicrobiota bacterium | reverse complement strand
CGGCGAACAGCCCCAAAAAGGCGGTTTTTGAGCCAAATTGGGTCAAATATCGCTCAAATAAGGTAAAATCAGGCTCTGACTTAACCTTCTCAGGCTCTGACTTAACCTTCTCAAGCTCTGACTTAACCTTCTCAAGCTCCGATTTAAGCTTGTTAGACTCTCATTTGAGCTTGTCAGACTCTCATTTGAGCTTGTCAGACTCTCATTTGAGCTTGTCAGACTTTGATTTGAGCTTGTCAGCGCTGGAAACGATTGCTTGCGCGACGGACATGGTTGCCTCTGCGTCGGATCAGCAAGCCGAACTGACAGATCGAAGCCGTGACGCGCTCGGCAAGCCTGTCTTCAGTCTCCCATCCCTTACCGGAGCACGATCACGTCATGCTGACGACGACACAAGTCCCATCCGCTTTGTCGCCCAGCTGGTAAATCAGGTTGACGAACCTGCCGCAGTGAAATATGCCTTTCATACCGGATTATTCATGAACACGAGATCTGCTCACCATACTACTTGCCGGCAAATTCTTTTCCTCGCCAGTCTCATCACACTGGCCACAATGAATCCGGCTTCCGCTCAAGATTGGAATTGGACCATGCCAAAGATTCAGCTTCCCAGCACGCATCCGCAAATCGCCTGCACCGCCGAGGAATTGGCGCGGCTCAAAGCAGCGTACGAAAGTAAAGGACCGGAGCATGACGTCGTGGCCGCAATCGTCACCAAAGCGGAACAAGCCCTCGCCCAGCCGCTCACCTTTCCGCCGCGTGGCGGTCAGCACAACCAATGGTATCAATGCGAGCACTGCCAGACTGCGCTCGTGACGATGGACGACACGCATCACAAGTGCCCCGCCTGCGGGAAGATTTACACCGGCGCGCCGTACGACGATGTGATCTTCGAGCGCCAGCATTACGCAAACCTCCGCAATCTCAGCGCCGCGGCGTGGGCGTACGCCATCACGGGCCGGAAAGAGTTCGCCGACTTCGCCGCGAAGGTTCTGCTCGGGTATGCCGACCGGTACGAGAAATATCCGTTCCACTCCAACAACCTCACGCAAGACAAGAGCGGCGGGCACATCTTTGAGCAAACGTTGAACGAAGCACAGTTCCTGGCGACCGAGATCGGACCGGCGTGGGATCTCGTGCGTGATTCGGACGCGTTCACGCCACAAGACCGGCAGACCGTCCGCACCGGCTTGCTCCTGCCAATGCTTCAGACCATTGCCGGCAATAGCGCCGGCAAGAGCAACTGGCAGACTTGGCACAACGCCGCGTTCATCTGGGGCGGTGCCGGGCTGGACGACGCGACCTGGATCCGCCGGGCAATCGAGAATCCCACCAATGGCTTCGCCTTTCAGATGCAGACTTCAGTCACCGCGGACGGCATGTGGTACGAGAACAGTTGGGGGTACCACTTCTACACGCTCTCCGCGTTGGTCACGACGGCCGAGGGGGCCCGGCGGCTCGGACTCGACATCTGGTCGCACCCACACCTCAAGAAGATGTTCACCCTACCGGCCGCCTACGCGATGGCTGACGGCTCGCTGCCGCGTTTTGGCGACGACGTTAGCACGCATGCGTTCGGCCAGTGGAGCCTCAACGAGTGCGCTTACCGGGCGTACAGCGATGCCGCGCTCCGGCCGATGCTCGCGGACAAGCCAATCTGGGAGTCGGTGATGTTCGGCCGCAAGCCAGAGGTATATATTGCGCCGGCACCGCGCGGCAGCGAAGTCCTGCGTTCCGCCGGCCATGCCATCCTCCGCACAAGCGGCGAGGCGGGTATGTCGGCCGCGCTCACCTTCGGCCCCTATGGCGGCTTCCACGGGCACTTCGACAAGCTTTCATTTGTCCTGTTCGGGTTCGGCCACGAACTGGGCGTCGATCCCGGGCGAGCGGCCAGCCAGGCGTACCGCCTCCCCATCCACCGCAACTGGTACAAGGCGACGACCTCGCACAACGCCGTCCTCGTCGATGGCCAATCGCAGCAGCCCGCCGAAGGGAAACTTGAGTTCTTCGACTCCACCGACCACTACGCCGCTGTGACTGTTTCTTGTGACGCCGCGTTTCCCGGCGTGAAACACCGGCGCATGCTCTGCCTCACCGATTCCTACCTCGTGGTTCTCGATGACCTGTCAGCCGTCCAGACGCACCGGTTTGACTGGCTGTATCACAATCGCGGCACCGGCGTGCATTGCGAAGTCGCGAAGCAGGACGACGCAGCGCCGCAACCGATCATGGGACTGGAGTACATTAAGAATCTGCGCGTGGGCAAGACCGATGCGAGCATCAAGGTGCAATTCGACATGACTGAATTAACAACCTTGCTCGCGATGGTGGGCGCAGCGGGCACCGAGGTTCGAATCGGTGACGGCGTCGGCGCAAGTGTGGCCGACCGCGTGCCACTGGCAATGGTGACCCGGCACGGCAAGGCAGTCCGGTTTGCTGCGGTCATCCAGCCAATCATGAAAACCACCTCCCCCGTTTCCAATCTAGCAATGGAGG
>CAIKAP010000032.1 GCA_903825435.1 uncultured Verrucomicrobiota bacterium | reverse complement strand
GGCCAGGCTGGTGTTTTACCGAAACCTGAAAACAGAAATCTGAGTTTGAAATGAACAAAGCAATTTATCCCGGAACATTCGATCCTGTGACGCTTGGGCACCTGGATGTGATGCGTCGCGCAGCGAAGATGGTTGACGGGTTGATTGTCGGCGTCGCGGCGAGCCGAAGAAAGAATACATGGTTTTCTCTGGAGGACCGTGTTCGTTTGATCCATGAGGCGGTTGCCGATCTGCCGAATGTCGAGGTTGTGCCGTTTGACGGTTTGCTGGTGGAGTTCGCGCGATCACAAGGCGTGCGATTGCTGGTTCGAGGACTGAGGGCATTTTCGGATTTTGAATTCGAGTTCCAGATGGCCCTGGGCAATCGCAAACTGGCGCCTGATTTGGAGACGATGTTTCTGATGACGTCCGAATCCTACAGCTATGTGAGTTCGACGATCGTCAAGGAGGTCTGGACGCTGGGTGGGACTACGGATGATTTTGTCCCGCCGTGCGTCCAGCGGGCATTGGCGGAAAAGCGGAAAGCAGTCTGACCCGCGAGTTCATTCGATGCCGGCCTGACGCGATGAATTCCAGTCATTGGAAAAGAACTGTCTGCGCACTACTGTCCGGTCAAACGCGGGTACCAATTCATTTCGCATCGTGCTGGCGGGGGTGAGCCGCGGATCGGATCATTTTTCGACTTCGTTTTGATGACGCTCTTCCTGACGGTCGTCTCTTTTGAGGGGAGGCTTCCGTGTATGCTGGCCGGTCCGTTTTTTCCCAGTTGTTCGACGCGGTGTCGCCCTACGAGTTCAACAAGTGTGTCCGGCGTTACGAAGGCGCGCGACGCTTCGATGCGCTCTCCTGTCTGGAGCAGTTCCGCGTGCTGGCCTTTGCGCAACTGATGGGCAAGGAGAGCTTGCGGGACATTGAGACCTGTCTGCGCGCGCTGGGGCCGAAGCTCTATCACAGCGGGTTCCGCTCCTCGGCCGCGCGCAGCACGCTCGCCGACGCCAACGAGTCGCGCGACTGGCGTATCTTCGCGGATTTCGCCGCCGTGCTCATCGCGCAGGCGGTGGAGCTGTATGCCGGCGAGGAACTGGGCGTGCAGTTGCAGCAGGCCGCGTATGCATTGGATTCGTCCACCATCCACCTGTGTCTCTCGCTGGTGCCCTGGGCGCGGCTGCGCGAAGGACAGGCGGCCATCAAGCTGCATACGCAACTGGCCTTGCGCGGCAACATTCCCACCGTGGTGCTGCTCACCCCCGCCACCACGTCCGACGTGACGTTTCTGGACGCGGTGATCTTCGAGCCCGGTGCATTCTATATTTTCGACCGCGGCTATCTGCACTTCGCACGCCTCCACCGCATCCACGAAGCGCAGGCCTTCTTCGTCACGCGCGCCAAAAAGAACTTCCGCTTCCGCCGCCGCTATTCCTCTGCCGTGGACAAAACCGCAGGTGTGCGTTCCGACCAGACCGTCGTGCTGGACGATTTCAAAACCAAACCGTCCTACCCCGATGCGCTGCGGCGCATCGGCTATCGCGACCCGGAAAGCGGGCGGAGATTTGTTTTCCTCACCAACCATTTTCATCTGCCCGCCGTAGACATCGCGCGGCTCTACAAGAGCCGCTGGCAGATCGAACTGTTCTTCAAATGGATCAAGCAGCACCTGTGCATCCGCTCGTTCTACGGCACCACGGAGAATGCCGTGAAGATCCAGGTGTGGGTGGCCATCAGCGTGTATGTGCTGGCCGCCCTGCTTAGGAAACGCCTCGGCCTGTCCCACAGCCTCTACACCATTCTCCAGATTTTGAGCGTCACCCTTTTTGAGAATCAGCCCGTTTTACAGGCCTTCGCCAACCATCACTCCCAAACTGAACCGGACCCCCTTCAGAATCAGCTTTGTTTTCAGGGGTTTTACGCCGGACAGTAGTGGCGCGGCGGTGAGTTCCAATGATTGGAATTCAGGATCAATGGCGCAACGCCGCAATACCTCTGTCGGCCAATCGCTCCACCAACTCACTTGCCGTAGAATTCACAAGCAGGACTTCCGGCGGCAGAATGTTGAACAAGCCGGAGGGCTGCCGCGAATCGGTGACGATCAAGACCAGCGTCGCGGGTTGCTTGTTTTGCCCGGCTTCGTGAAGAGACTGGGCGGCGTCGAGCAAAGTTTCCCCGTGGCGCTGGACGCGGATCAGGATTGGATTTTCGCCGGGTGCGGTTTTGAGAATTGCATCAATGCCGCGGTTCCGTTGGACAGCAACGATGGGAAGTCCGCGCAGGGAAGCCAACGCTTCTTCATCTGACTGGATGTAGGAGTCGCGACCCTTCCGAAGTAATTCGGACGAGGTTCTGAATGGATCGACCAAGCGGGTCTTGGCCAATTGGACAGCTTCGGGCGAGATATCAATGCCAAGCGAGTTGCGGCCGAGCAGTTCCGCTGCGACCAGCGTCGTGCCGCTGCCAGAGAACGGATCGAGAACGAAGTCGCCGGGCGAAGTCACAAGCTCGATGATGCGTTCGAGCAGCAGTATGGGCTTCTGCGTTGGATAGCCCACTCGCTCTTTCGCTTTTGGATTGAGCAGCGGGATGTCCCAAACATCGGGAATTGGCACGCCCTTTTTGTGGCCGTCGTGGATGATTTCGCCGTTCTCGCCGCGCGCATAGATGGATTTGCCATGCCCGTCGCGCTCACGACGCTGAAGTATCTGATCAACGTTGGTCGAAGGCGAGTAGTCGTCGAAAATCTGATGGTATTGGTAAGCATCGGTCTTGCTGTAAAAGAAAAGGGTCTGGTGAGACGGCAGCGGATTGCGCTGGGAATTAGACCAACGGCGGTAGTGCCAGATGATTTCCGAGCGGAACTGCTCTTCTCCAAATACTTCATCCAGCACGCAGCGGATGTGATGCGATGCGTTTGTGTCGCAGTGAAAGAACAACGAACCTGTCGCCTTCAGGACGCGTCTGAATTCTTTCAGCCGGGGACGCAAGAACTCAATGTATTCGATGCGAGACTTCCATTCGTCGCTGAATTGAAACGTCGTTGCCCTGTCACGCGTAACGAGCGAATGCGACTTCTGCGTGAAGAACGGCGGGTCAACATAAACCAAGTCCACCGACGCGGCAGTCAGACCGTGCGCCACATCCAGGCAATCTCCATGACGGACTTCACTTGCCATGGTGCGCCGTCCTTTCTGCGGCCAGGTCGCGCAGGATGCCGAGAAGATCCACGCCGGTGCGCTGTTTTACGTAAGCCCAGGCAGCGTCGGCGTAGTGATACTCGCCTTGCACGCTCT
>CAIKAP010000031.1 GCA_903825435.1 uncultured Verrucomicrobiota bacterium | reverse complement strand
GTGTAGGGAAAAGATGGCGTTGAAGATGGTGGAAGATCGCGGTCAGTTCATGCATAACTCTGAGACGCTTCCCCTTGCATCCCGTTCAAATCCATCGCCGAAAAAGCCCGCAAAAGCGAGTTTTGCAAGAACGTCGTCAGGAACTGGAATTGTTGCGCCATCGGATGGGAACGTGAAACCGGCAGAAGTCGAACGTCAGCAGGCAGACACCGCTTTCCGCTTGCCCTTTCGCGCTTCCCGCTTCCCACAACGCTCAACCATCAACCCTCGACCACAGAGTGATTGGGAATGTTTGCTGCCGTGAACTGAATAACGTATTATTCTGATAGAATTACGCCGTGAACCAATACCGTCTACAACACTCTTTGTCTGCCATTGTGCGTCAAGTCGTTGCGTTAGCACATCCCTGGCGTATTTTACTTTTTGGCTCTGCCGCCAAGGGGGAGTGGCGGCCTGAAAGGAAATTAAATGCCGACTGTCTTCCGTGAAAAGGGCTACCAGTTTTTCTTTGTCAGCAGCGACAGCGGCGAGCCGATTCACATCCACGTAACAAAGCACGCTCACTTGTGCAAGATTTGGTTGGCGACCATGAAAACCGCGTACAACCACGGCTTCAAACCGCACGAGGTGGCCGAGATCATTCGACTGATCAGAACTCACCGTGCCATAATCGAGGAGAAATGGAATGAACACTTTGCAAACTAAACCGATGAAACCCGCGCAGGCTGTTGGCGTGACGTTCACGGATCTCCAATTTACCGTTGCACTCAAGGATGGTCGCTACCTGACGATCCCTCTCTGGTGGTACCCACACCTAGAGCGCGCCACAAGAGCTGAGCGCAAGAACTGGAAGCTTCTCGGTACCGGCGTGGTCATCCAGTGGCCTGATCTGGATGAATTCATTGAGGTCGAACATCTCGTGCGGGGACGCAAGGCGACAGCACTGCGTGAATTGGCAACAACCTAATTTTTTGCGTTCTTTTGCGGCAAAACTCCGTCTTCTCTCTGCCCACTGTGATTAAACCAAGCTGTCGCTATGTCTAATATAGCCATCAAGATTGAGGGACTAGGGAAAAGGTACCGCTACGGCGCCGTCGGCCAAACTAGCGATACATTGCGCAGCGACCTCACGGAATGGGCGCGCGGCCTCTTTCGGCGCGGCGACCGAAGTCTGAAGACCGAAGACCGAAGACTTCCGGCTTCCGGCTCCAGTCCTCAGTCTTCCACCGGGTCTTCCGGCTTCAGTCTTCCGTCTTCAGTCTCTAGTCTACAGTCTCCGGCGACTCATCATGAAAGCTTGCACGAAGTGCACGAACGCCATCTGAACGAGTCGCCGTCCTACTTCTGGGCCCTCAAAGACATCAACCTCGAGGTGCGCCAAGGCGAAGTCGTCGGCATCATCGGGCGGAACGGAGCGGGCAAATCAACGCTACTGAAAATCCTCTCTCGCATCACTCCACCCACGATTGGCAAGATTACCTACAATGGACGCATAGCGTCGTTGTTGGAAGTCGGTACCGGATTTCACCGGGAACTGACGGGACGCGAGAACATCTTGCTCAACGGCTCGATTCTCGGAATGAAACGGGCGGAGATTGCCAAGAAGTTTGACGAAATTGTGGCGTTTGCCGAGGTCGAGAAGTTCATTGATACCCCCGTCAAGTTCTACAGCAGCGGCATGTACGTGCGGCTAGCGTTTGCTGTCGCTGCCCATCTGGAACCGGAGATTCTGGTGCTTGATGAGGTACTGGCTGTTGGTGATGCCTCTTTCCAGAAGAAATGCCTCGGCAAGATGGGCGATGTGGCTAAACAGGGGCGGACCGTAATTTTCGTCAGCCACAACATGATTGCCATCAACAGCCTCTGCCAGAGAGCCGTGCTGCTGAAGAGTGGATGCATGGTAAAAGAGGGCGCTGTGTCCTCGGTTGTGACAGCCTATCTCGGTGCAGGTGTGAATCAGACCGAAACCGTAGAATGGCAGACTCCAGACAAAGCGCCAGGCACGGATGAACTGCGAGTTACTCGTATACATGTAAGTTCTGATGGGAGTAATGGCACCCACATACCTACAATGCAAACTCCGCTTAAGGTCGAAACCGACTATTGGATTTTGCGAGCCGACGTCCAACTCCATCTCACATACCATCTTCTGAATGAGCAAGGCATCGTGGTCCTCACTACAGGCAGTGGGGCAGCAAGGCGCGCTAGAGGGCACTACCGTGGGAGTTTTACCCTGCCTGCCAATCTGTTAAATAGCGGAGGTTACAGCCTTAACCTACTCATTGTGAAAAATGAGAATCAAGTAGTTTTCACCCAAGAGAGCATCATGAATTTCTCAATCGTGGATTCAGCCCGCCGGGATCATGCTTGTATGGGACGGGAACCAAGCGTGCTCCAGATTCCAATCCAGTGGGAAGTCAGCGCACAGTGACGCCAAACTGCCAAGGGTATGCGGGCGAGAATTATGTCGTTTCCCTCGCGGAATTCGGGGAACCATATAGACTACCTACCAGTGGCGGAGGTTTGCTTGTACGACCTGTTGGAAATTCCCAGCAACAGGACGCGATGGGGTGCTATCCGATGTTTGCCTGCGAGAACTGGTTGCAGTTGGCCAACGATCTTGACGCGCTGACCGGTAAACTCGTCAGCGTGACACTGGTGGCCGATCCGCTGGGTGATCACTCACCGGAGTTGCTGGCGCAGGCGTTCCCCGACCTTGCGAGGCCGTTCAAGGATCATTTCATCGTTGATTTCAGTTCCGACTGGCGCACGACGATTGACCCGCACCACCTTCGAAACATCCAGTACGCAAAGAAGCGCGTTACCGCGGACCGAGTAGCGGATGCGCCGTCGGTAATCGCGGACTGGATTCGTTTGTACGACAACCTGATTGCGCGGCATGAAATCAAAGGGATGACGGCCTTCTCCCACGACCATTTTGAGAAACTGCTACGAGTCCCCGATATCCGCGCGTACCGGGCCACGCTAAAAGGAGAGACAGTCGGCATGTTGTTGTGGATGCTCCAAGGCAATGCTGCTTACTACCACTTGGGCGCCTACGATGATACCGGCTATGCCTCCAAGGCTTCCTTCGCGCTATTCGATGTCGCGCTCTCCGATCTGGCCAGCGAGGGATTCCGCTGGGCAAACCTCGGCGGAGCAGCCGGCACGACGGGGGCAGCGAGCGGACTGAGCCGCTTCAAGGAAGGCTGGTCAAATTGCCGTAAACCCACGTATCTCTGCGGCCGCGTCTTAGACCGGGTGGCTTACGATCAACTTGTCGCACAGTTACACCCAGCACCCACAAACTACTTCCCGGCGTATCGCGCTGGCGAGTTCCAATAACACAGGCATCAAACACTCCATGAACAACAACAAACTCATCTCTCTAGTCGCTGAAGTGCTGAAGCTGCCCCCGGCGAACGTAACCGACACATTGGCGATGGGTCAGGTGGAAAGCTGGGATTCGCTCAAGCACATGGAGCTGGTGGTCGCCATCGAAACCGGCTACGGCCTCGAACTCACATTTGATGAGATCGTGGCGATGAAGAGCGTCGGCGACATCCGTAAAGTCCTAGCGGCTCACGGCAAGGCTTGATCTATGAATCTGACTGGCAAAAAAGTTTTGCTGACGGGCGGCGTTCGCGGGTTGGGACGGGCCACAGTCGAGAAGCTCGTAGCCAAAGGCGCCACGGTTTGCGTGTTTGACATCGACACAACAGGCTTGACCGAACTGGCGCAGCAGGTACCGGGCGTGGGCGCCATCCAATGCGACGTTTCCAGCGCCGACGACGTGGCGCGCGCCATGGGCCAGTATCACGAGCAATACCGGTGTGCGGATGTGTTGGTGAACAATGCCGGGATTCTTTCCAGCGCCCCGCTAGTTCGGATTACACCCACCGGGATCGAAACGCACGATATCAACCTCTGGAACAAGACGCTGGCGATCAACCTGACTTCGGTATTCTTAATGACCTCGGCGGTCGTATCGCGCATGGTCACGACTCGGACGCGCGGTGTCATCGTCAACATCAGTTCCGTCTCCGCCGGCGGGAACGCCGGCCAGTCCGCCTACTCCGCCGCCAAGGCAGGGGTCAACGCGCTCACGGCTACCTGGGCGAAGGAGTTGAGTCTGCTAGGAATCCGCGTGATTGCAATTGCGCCCGGATTCACAGAAACCGAATCCACAAAGCAGGCGGTTTCCGAGCAAGTCTTGAAGGAAACCATTAGCCGTGTGCCGTTGCGCCGGTTGGGCCGCGCCGAGGAGATCGCGCAGGCCGTGGTGGCGGCTGTCGAAAACGATTTCTTCAACGGCAAGACATGGGCCGTGGACGGCGGCTTGGTGATCTGACATGTACCTCTATAATCTGGCGCTGGCATTTGACGAAATCGTCCGGCGGCACGGGGACCGGACGGCATTGCGCTTCAACCTCGCGCAGGCGTTCACGTACCGGGATTTGAACGGTACGGCCAACGCGATTGCCACGCGCTTGATCACGAAACACGGGCTTGGACCGGGCGACGTTGTGTGTATTTCCGGACAGAAGACGATGCTGACGTATGCCACGCTCCTCGGCTGCCTGAAGGCCGGGGTCGCGTATGCGATGCTCGACCCGGACAGCCCGGTCGACCGGCTGGCGCGAATCTTTGGCACCTGTCGCCCACGGCTCGTTGTGGGCGAACCAACATTGGCAGCACGCTTGACCGAAGTGACAGTTGACCCGGCCACCTTGGCAGCCACGCCCGCGGATACCGGCTTGTTGGCAGAGCGCGCCCGGTTGATCACCGGCGAGCAGACCGCCTATATCATGTACACCTCGGGCTCGACGGGAATTCCCAAGGGCGCGGTGATGACCCACGCCAATGTGCTAAACCTGATCGCCTGGAGCCGCACAACCTACGACCTGACACCGGCCGATGTGCAGACCAACGTCAACCCGCTCTATTTCGACAACTCGGTCTTCGACATCTATTCGGCCCTCTTCAACGGCGCCACGCTGGTCCCCTTCACGAAGGCTGAGACCCGTGATCCCGGCGCGCTCGTGCAGAAGATTGACGCGTTGCGCTGCACGGTCTGGTTCTCCGTGCCCTCCATGCTGATCTTCCTGCAGACCGTGAAGGCGCTGGACGGGAAAAACCTCCGCTCCATCACCCGGTGCATCTTCGGTGGCGAAGGTTATCCAAAGGCCAAACTCAAACAGCTTTTCGACCGGTACGGGGACACCATGGAGCTGCACAACGTCTACGGCCCGACCGAATGCACCTGCATCTGCTCGAGTTACCGGCTGTCGGCGGCAGACTTCACGAACCCGGAAGGCTTGCCGCCGCTCGGTGAGTTGGCACCCAATTTCCGCGGCCTGATTCTGGACGAACACGACCGGGCTATCGCCACCAACCAAATCGGCGAGCTCTGCCTGCTCGGACCAAACGTCGGCAAGGGTTACTACAACGATCCCGAGCGAACTGCTGCCGCGTTCGTCCAGAACCCGCTGAACTCCAGTTACCGGGAGATCATGTATCGTACCGGCGACTTGGCGCGACTCGATCCGACCGACGGCAAGCTCTACATCCATGGTCGAAAGGACAACCAGATCAAACACATGGGCTACCGCATCGAACTGGAAGAGATCGAGGCGGCCTTGCACCGTCTGGAATACGTGGCGCAAGCGGCTATGCTGCATCACAATTTGAACGGCCTGAGCCGGCTGGTTGCGGTTGTCGCGTTGCGTATGCCGGCCACCGAGGAACGACTGTGCACGGATTTGCGCGGTTTGGTGCCCGACTACATGCTGCCTTCTACCGTGCATTTCCTACAAGAGCTGCCCAAGAACGCCAACGGCAAAGTCGACCGGCGTCGTTTGGCTGAGCAATACGCCCCTCGCTAAGGAGAACCTATGAGCAAGATCGTCATTTTTGGAATCGGGAAAATCGCAGACGAGGCGTTTTTCTACCTGACCTACGACAGCGAGCATGAAGTCGTGGCGTTCACGGTGGACGGGGCGTTTCAGACGAAGAAAGAGTTGTTTGGCCGCCCGGTGGTGCCGTTCGAGGACGCCGTAAACCACTATCCGCCCGACGACTTCAAGATGTTCATCGCTGTCGGCTATCAGGACCTGAACAAGTTCCGTGCCCGGAAATATGCGGAAGCGAAAGCCAAGGGCTACACGCTCATCAGCTATGTCAGTTCCAAGGCGTCCAACGTCGGCAAAGTCGAGATTGGTGACAACTGCATGGTCTTGGAGAACGCCGTCATCCAGCCGTGTTCGCGTGTGGGCAGCAACGTCTTCATCTGGAGCGGCAACCATATCGGCCATCATGCCACCGTGGGCGACCACTGCTATTTCTCCGGTCAGTGTATGGTGGGCGGCAGTTCGGTCATCGAACCCTATTGCTATTTCGGCGTGAATGCGACCATCGGCCACGAGGTCACGATTGGCCGCGAGAGTTTCATCGGGGCCGGCACACTCCTAACCAAGAGCGCCCCACCTCACAGCGTGTATATCGAACCGGACACCCCGAAGTTTCGGTTGGACTCCGAACACTTCTTGCGGCTGACCAAAATGAAGTAACGAGACAATAGTCTCCAACTTGAGGAGAGACCCCATGAAAACAAGTACGGCAATTATCTATGTTGATCCCGCCAGTCGTAGCCCGTTGTCGATGGAAACGGATGAGATGCAAGGCCAGGAAGTTTGGCGTGGTCACTTACGAAACAAGGAGGGAATGGACTTCCCTATCAAAGATGGGATACCGGACCTGACATATCCACGTCAACTTCACAGGCGAGATGAACATGCAAGAAGTTTTTATGAAGGGCGTGTGGAAGGCTATGAGAAGAACCTCTACTTAACTTTCCACATCCAAGGAGAGAATGAAGAGACAATTCGAAACAGCATGATAGATTCACTTGGTCTCAATCCCGAATACCGGGTACTGGAGATTGCTTGCGGAACTGGAAGGGATTCTCAATTAATTGCGAAACGGCTTGGGCCTAACGGACGTCTATTTTTACAGGATATCTCACCGGGAATGGTGAACTTCTGCAGAAGCAAACTTGGGACGGTTAGCGTTCCGACTGAGTACTCGGTCGGCAACGCGTGCTACTTACCATTCCAAGACCGCTATTTTGACGCCGTCTACAGCTTCGGCGCTCTCGGCGAATTTTCCGATATCCGAAGGAGTTTGTCAGAGATGGTTAGAGTAACAAAAGTCGGAGGGCGGATTGGTGTTGGCGACGAAAGCATGCCTCCTTGGCTCCGTGAAACAACATTTGCGAAGATTTTGGCTACAACCAATCCGCAATTTATGGCTGAGATTCCTTTGAAAGACGTCCCGATTGATGCTCGCAGCGTACGTCTTCGCTGGATAATTGGAGGTGTTTTCTATTTCTTAGACTTTACGGTTGGCGAAGGCGAACCAACTGCGGAGTTTGATCTCGAAATCCCCGGCCCCCGAGGTGGAACACTTCGGACTCGGTATGAAGGCCAACTTGAAGGCGTGACGCCAGAAGCCAAGAAACTTGTCCAGCAAGCGATCGCGAAGAAGGGCACTAGCATGCACAAATGGCTTGACGCTGTTGTGCGAGATGCAGCCAAGAGAGATTTGGGGACATGATGCACTGGAAGAAACTCGGGTTGGTGTTCAGTCCAGCACAGGGAGCCGCATGGATGCGCAGCCATGCCCAAGTTCCGACTCCGATAGTATGTGACGGATTTCTTCGGGTGTACTTCTCGTCTCGCCCGGAAAGAACACTCAGCCTCACCTCTTACGTCGACTTGGATGTGGACGATCCAACACGCATCGTCAAGATCGGATCAGACCCGATCCTGCAGCCAGGACCTCCGGGAACATTCGACGAACATGGAATCATGCCCAGTTCGGCTGTACGAGTTGGGTCAAAAGTCTATCTCTACTACAGTGGTTGGTCACGTAGCTCGTCAGTTCCCTACATCAATTCAACTGGCTTGGCCATCAGCGAAGATGGCGGCAAGACGTTCCACAAAGTTTCCGAGGGTCCCATTCTCAGCCGCGACCGTATGAATCCATATTCCGCCACTTCGCCCTGTGTGTTACATCAGGGCGACCGATGGAGCATGTGGTTTTGCTCGGGCACTGGCTGGACGAAGGTCGGCTCGAAATTCGAACACATCTACGACATTAAACACGCTATCTCTGCTGATGGACTTACTTGGACTACCTCGCCAATGCCGGCAGTCAAACAACGCGACCCGTTGGAAGCGATCACCCGCCCATTTGTCTGGCAAAATGGTGGGGGGAGTGTGATGATGTTTTGCTATCGGGGGAGCCGCGATTTTCGTGACGGCACCGAAGCGTATCGCATGGGTGCCGCCATTTCAACTGACGGAGTTACGTGGCACCGCGACGACCAATTCGCCGGCCTCTTACCATCCACGGAAGGATGGGACGCTAGGATGGTTGCCTACCCGGCTGTGGTAGCGTGCGGGCCAAAGACGTATCTTTTCTACAACGGAAATGATTTTGGAGCCGAAGGCTTCGGCTGCGCTCTCTTGTCGGACAGTGCGAAATGAACGCCATCCTGAGAACCAACCGCCTTACACTTCGTCCCATGGAAGACGGGGACGATGAATTGCTATGGCCCGGGATTGCCGATCCCGAAGTGTCCCGGTTGATGGCTTGGGATGCACACACGTCAAAAGATCAAACGACAAGTTTCGTGAAGCATGAAGTGGAGCGCTGGAGAACCCGACGCGGGATAACATGGGTTATTCTTTGGCAGGGCGAGTTCTGCGGAATTTTCAGTTTCATTGGTGTCATGCGCACACATCGGGCGTTACGCTATGATCGGGCAGAATTAGCCTACTGGCTCTTGCCGGCTTATCGCGGACGAGGATTTATGACCGAAGCTGCTGAAGAAGCTCTACGCTTCGGTTTCAATGAATTCAAACTGCATAAAGTGGTTGTGTCACATTTTGCCGTTAACCAAGAATCCAAGAAACTAATACTCCGCCTTGGCTTTCGATTTGTCGGCACTCAGTTACAGGAGTTTCAGAAGAACGCCGTTTGGCATGATCATGTACTGTATGAAATGCTGGATTATGAATTCGCCGCTCGGCAACCCAAGACATGAGTGAAACTTCGCAGCAACTAGCCATATTAGGCGGGAAACCTGTCTTCGCCGCGCCACTGCATGTTGGTCGCCCAAACATTGGCGACCGGAAGGCATTTCTTCGGCGCGTTAACGAAGTACTGGATCGCCGCTGGCTGACAAATGGCGGCCAATGTGTCCAGAAGTTCGAACGGCGGCTCTGTGCGATGCTGGGCGTCCGGCATTGCATCCCGATCTGTAACGGCACTGTGGCGTTGGAATTGGCGACGCGCGCCCTTGACCTACAAGGCGAAGTTATTGTCCCCTCGTTCACGTTCGTCGCCACAGCGCATTGTTTGCAATGGCAGGGAATCACCCCGGTCTTCTGCGATGTTAACCCGCTCACCCACTCCCTCGATCCGCAGAAGATCGAGCAGATGATCACCCCGCGCACAACCGGCATTGTCGGCGTGCATGTGTGGGGACGGCCTTGCGCCATCGAGGCGTTAACGGAGATCGCGCAGCGGCGCAATCTGAAACTCATGTTCGACGCTGCCCACGCATTCGGCTGCACGCATCAAGGACGAATGATCGGGAACTTCGGCAAGGCCGAGGTCTTCAGCTTCCACGCCACGAAGTTCTTCAACACGCTTGAAGGCGGGGCGATTGCGACCAATAACGACGAGCTGGCCAAGAAGATCCGGTTGATGAAGAATTTCGGCTTCACCAACTACGATCAAGTGGACTACGTCGGCACCAACGGCAAGATGAACGAGATCTCTGCCGCAATGGGGCTGACCAATCTCGAAAGCCTCGACGAATTCATCGCCGTCAACCGCCGCAACTACGAGGCCTACCGGCGCGAACTGGCTGGAATCCCCGGTTTGGCGCTGATTGTTTATGACGAAGCCGAACGCAACAACTATCAGTACGTCGTGGTCGAAATGGATGCGGCGATAGCCGGCTTGTCCCGCGATGACTTGGTCAAGGTATTGCATGCGGAGAATGTGTTGGCGCGTCGTTATTTCTACCCCGCCTGCCACCGCATGGAGCCGTACCGGTCCCATTTCCCACATGCGGGCCTCCTGCTCCCCGAAACCGAACGCTTGTGCACCCGTACCATGTGCCTCCCCACCGGTACTGGTGTTGGTGCCGCCGAGATTACAACCATTTGCTCCATCATCCGCACTGCTTTGGACAACGCTTCTGCCGTGCGACAACGCCTTCAATCCGCATGACAGCAGCAGCGAGCGATCCGGTGTTGTATTTTCTAGAAATGCTCCAGGACCGGCAAGGCAACCTGCTGGCGCGACCAGAAGAAGTTGCGTTTCGCATGGGCGCCATCCAGTTGATCGAAGAGTTGCGCTGGTTGGGGCAATCATGAATCTTAAGATTTTCCCATGACAGTGACTAACCCGTGCCCAGGGAAGAATGCCCAGTGGATGACCCTCAACAGAGACTTTTTCGATCGGGTAAGATTGGGACTCAGGTGGCGACTCAACTTAGTCAAAGAGAAGACGTCAGGCATCTGGAGAGGAATTAGTGATCTTGCTGATTTCTTTGTGAGATTCAAGATACGGGTGCTAACGCATCTATTGAAGACAAACCGTGGAAGGCTCCTGATCTTCGATGACACATTCCATTGGATCGGCTCAAACTTCAGAATTGTGGAGATCAACGCCTATTTGGCTCATTTCCCGAGAAGCCTTGTTTATACAACAACTCCGGACTTTTTTCGCAAGCGGCGACAATATGCGCAATTGTACGGATGGAAAATGGCGAATCGCACTTTCCGTTATGACCCGAAAGCTGAATACAGCGGTTCTTTCGCCTTTATTATCTTTCTCCACAATGCGCATGCGTTTCTACCCGTTTTGGAAAGATGTCGAGTCCCATTCCTGATGGAAATGTATCCTGGTGGTTTTTTTTGCCTCAATAACGAGCGCTCCGATGCGTGGCTGCGGCTGGTGTGTAGCTCGCCAATGTTTCGCGGAGTCATCGTGACAACTCGAATTTCGAAGCAATATCTTATGGAAAAGAAATTTTGCGACGAGGATAAAATCCACTACATGTATGGGGGCGTGGCGGGCTTACCGGAGCTCCGCCGACAACGAGCGCAATACCCTGAAGACAAACGAACTTTCGACATCTGTTTCATTGCGTATCAGCAAACACCTCGGGGCGAGGACAAGGGTTACGATGTGTTCATCGCAGCAGCGAAGATTCTGGCTAAACTGTCACCAATTTTTCGGTTCCATGTAGTCGGAACATTCTCCGAGAGGGTGATTGATGTTTCTGAAATCTGGGACCGGATTACTTTCTATGGGCCACAAACCCGTGCGTTCTTTGAAACATTCCATGCCGACATGGATGCGATAGTCTCACCATGTCGTCCTTTTGTCTTGGAGCCAGGCGCTTTCGATGGCATCCCCACCGGCTGCACTGGCGAAGCTGGTGCTTGTGGAGTTGCCATGTTCACCACGGATGTGCTTCGTTTGACCGAAGGCATTTTTCACGATGGTAAGGATATCGTTTTGATCCAGCCTGATCCGAATGATGTCGTGGAGAAGATGATGTTCTACTTCCAGAATCCTGATCTACTTCGACGAATTGCATTGGGAGGCAGGGAGACTATCAGACGCGTTCTTGCCAACGAACTCCAAGTGGCATTCCGGGTCGAAATGATCGAAAAACTAATGAAACAAGGGTGACAGTGTCTGAAACTTTTCAAACTTCTGGTTCTTGGGCGGATGGAGCACGGACACAGGCACCGGTCTGCGGTTTTAAGTTCCGTATAATGGCAGCGTTTTCCAGAAAGGATTAGATTCAGATGGGGCGCTTGAAGCATTTTACAAAAACAACTTTAGCAGCTCTGATGGCTGGCCTGAGTCCCGTCTTGGTACCTCTGCTCCGTCGTGTGGCTAGTGTAGTGTTTCCAACGCTTCTTTACATTTGGCAATTTTTGTCATGATGCGGTTCACCGGCGCGGTCCAGACGAACACTTTGGGATTTTGGTTGTGATTCTTCAAGTACTCGG
>CAIKAP010000030.1 GCA_903825435.1 uncultured Verrucomicrobiota bacterium | reverse complement strand
GCCATTGCGCCCGTGTCGCTTGGCGACGGCGGCGCGGATGAAGGTGAAATCAATCTGCTTGTGGAGGGCGCGTAGCGGATGGTTGGGGCGGACACGCTAATCGAGGTTGATGTGGTAAGCGAACCACTCTTTCTGTGATGTAACCCCACCAGCAGACCGGTGTCGTTCAGCCACTGATCTCTAGCCATAATTCCACCGGCCGGGCGCCGCAGGCCGATGCGACCAGCGCCGCCTGCATTACCGCCAGCACCAACAAGCCGGCGACGCCGTCACGCGGGTAACGTCTCATGGCTTGTCTCCCACCAATAGGTCCAGCGCGATGTCTTTGGCCGTCCACGCGAGCGACAGCGCCAACGTGAACGGCAGCAGGGACAGCGTTACCCAAAACGGATGCAGGTGCGCCACCCCCACCTGCAACCACATTACCGTGTCCTCGCCGTGCAGCGCCCCGACGATCAGGAGATACGCCAGACGGGAAAACGGCGCCAGTTGCACTACGACGGTGCTGACTAGACATAACACCATCTGCCAGGTCAATCCCTTCCGACCCAGCGCCCGCTCCAGCGCCGCGCTCGTCACCGACAACGCCATCATCGTCAGCATCAGCATCGCCAGAAACGCCAGCCCGTGACAACAGAAGTACGGATTCTGCGGCACCTGCCGCCACGCCCACAGGAACGGAAATAGATACACCAGCAACACCGAAGCGATCAGCAGACACCGCACAGACCGCGTCCATTCCACGCCGAGGCTCTTCACCCGGTGCAGCCGCCACGCGCCGATCAGCAACGCCAGCAGGCTTGCCCCGCACAGTGAGACGGAAAACGCGCGGGGGACCATCGCCACCGCCATCTCAGTCACAAAGACCGCCGTCGCCAACCCGCCGAAGAACAGGAAGTAAAAGCCCTGCACCAACATCACCCGGTCACGAATGGAAAGGGGCGGTGGTGTCACAGGTACTTGAGAAGCTCCGCGTAGATTTCGTCGAGCGCCTGCGGAATGACGCGGACGTCGCCGAGCACCGGCATGTAGTTGGTGTCACCGTTCCATCGCGGGACGATGTGCATGTGAACGTGATCCTCAACACCCGCGCCCGCTGTGCGACCGAGGTTGAGACCGATATTGAATCCTTCCGGCTTGACCGCCTTTGCGAGAAGCTGTTGGCAACGCCGCATCAGTAGCATCAGGTCGGCGAGTTCCTGTTCAGCAAGATCGTTAAGATCGCCGCTGTGTTTGTACGGTGCGACCATGATATGCCCGGCGTTGTACGGGTAGGTGTTCAGCAGCGCGAAACAGGTTCGGTCGCGAATCAGGATATGATTCTTCGCGTCGTCGGCTTCCTGCGATTTACGGCAGAAGAAACAGCCGGTTTCCTTCGGGCCCAGAATGTAGCGGATGCGCCAAGGCGCCCAGAGATGTTCCATGCGGCTTTTATACGCCGTGCGTGAAGTTGTCACAAGCGGGATTTCGCTATACTGTGGCGGCCATGAGCGATTTCCTGACAACACTGCGCGCCGCGCCGTTGCTGGCCGACGGTGCGATGGGTTCGCTGCTGTTCGAGCGGACTGGCCGACTCTCCGAGGCTAATCACGTTTACGAATCCTTCAACCTCGACCGCCCCGAACTCATCGAGGAAATCCACCTCGCCTACCTCGCCGCCGGGGCGCGTTGCCTGAAGACAAACACTTTCGGCGCCAACCGCCACGCGCTCCAACTCTACGGTCTCGAACACCGCGTCGCCGCCATCAACCGCGCCGGCATCCAGATCGCCTGCAACGCCATCGCCCGGTTCCAACTCGCCGAGAAGGTCTTCGTGCTCGCCTCCATCGGACCGAGCGACACCGACGCCTACCGCGAACAACTCGAAGGCCTCCTCGACGCCAAACCCGACGCGTTGCTGCTGGAAACGTTCCACTCACTCGCCGACTTGGAGCGCGCTCTCGACTTTGTCCAATCGCTTCCGAACCTTCCGCCGCTCATCGCCGAATTGACCGCGCCAGACGCCCCGCTCGACTTCATCGCGCGGATGCAACAGCGCCGCGTCCCCGTCGCGGGCGTCAACTGCTGCGCGCCGTGGGATGCCGACGCCTTCGTCGAGGCCGTCAAGGACGCGCCCGCCGTGCGCGACGGTTCGGTGTTGCTCGCCGCGATGCCTAACGGCGGCGGATTCCAGCGGATCGGCAACCGTTTCATGAGCTACGTCAACCCGGAGTACGTCGGCCGGCTGGCGCGCAGTTTCCTTGACCGCGGCGTCCGCCTCATCGGTGGCTGCTGTGAGATGCATCCACCGCACGTCCAGGAGATGCACAACTACCTCCGTTCCCGCCAAGCGCGCATCGTCACTATTGCCAGTGTCTCCGCCAAACCACCGGCAAACGATGCCGAGAAACGCGTCAATGGTCCCTTCTCCCGAAAGCTTGTAGACGGCGAGTTCGTCGTCAGTGTCGAGATCGTCCCGCCGCGCGGCACTGACGCGAAGATCGTGCAGAACAAAATTGAATTCGTCCGCCAGCTTGCCGCCAGCGGTTTGGTGGACGCCGCTGACATTACCGACGGCTCTCGCGGTATCCCGCTTATGCCGCCCGGCGATTTCATCAACGTCGTCCGCAGCCAGCTTGGTGACGCGCTGGAGTTCATCCCGCACTTCACCGCGCGCGACCTGAATCTCATGGGCATCCAGAGCCGGCTCATCGGCTATCACGCCAACCGCATCCACAACATCCTCTTTATCACTGGCGACCCGCCCAAGATGTCGCCGACTTATCCGCGTTCCACTGCCGTCTTCGACCTCAATGCTCCGGAAATGGTACGGCTGACGAATCTCTGCCTCAACGCCGGCGTGGACTTCGGCGGCACGCCGCTTGGCAAACAGCCCGACCCGCGCACCCACTTCACCATCGGCACCGGCTTCGAACCGGAAGCAGTGAACCGGGAACGCGAACTGGAGAAACTGCGCTCGAAACTCGACAACGGCGCCGACTACGTGATGACGCAGCCCGCGTTCCGCCACGAACCGCTCGCCGCGCTGGAAAAATTCCGGGGCGGCCACTGCGCGTTCCTCGTCGGCGTCATGGTGCTCGCCAACCTCGACCACGCCCGGCGCGTCGCCGAAGTCCCCGGCGTCGTGCTGCCTGACGCGATTCTTCAGAAGCTCGCCGCGTTTGATAAGCCAGACGACCAGGCGAAAGCCGCGCACGAGATTGCTGTCGAGCAGGTCCGCTGGGTCAAACACGAAGGCTGGGACGGGCTCTACCTCATGTCCCCCGGCGTCGTCGCGGGCGCGCTCGACGTGCTTCGCGCTGGTCTGCGCGGATAAAGCCCAGCGCACCGTTCTGCCGGCCGGTGGGGGATGACCCGACGGGTCGTCCGCGCCGCTGCGCTGGTATGTCGTCGCGGGAAAACGTTCTTGACCCCGCCGCCGAAAAGCCGAACACTCGCCAACGTCAATAACCGAACAGATGACGTTCTTGCAAAACTTCTTTTAGTGGATGGCGATTGGAGTGGAGATGGCGAGCCGAAGGTGTGAAAACAGTTTTTCCAG
>CAIKAP010000029.1 GCA_903825435.1 uncultured Verrucomicrobiota bacterium | reverse complement strand
GGGCGGAGCATGGTCGCCCATCGTAAAAGTAAGCCGAAGGGCCTCTGGAGAAACTGTTTTCACACCTTCGGCTCGCCATCTCCACTCAAATCGCCATCCACTAAAAGAAGTTTTGCAAGAACGTCCCAAGTAACCAATAAAGGAGAAATAGCATGAGCACACTCGTCCAGAAACCCGCCCCCGACTTCAAGGCCACCGCCGTCGTAAACGGTGTCTTTGAAGAGATCAGCCTCAGCGACTACAAGGGCAAGTACGTCGTCCTGTTTTTCTATCCGCTGGACTTCACCTTCGTCTGCCCCACGGAAATCATCGCTTTCAACGACGCCGTCAAAGATTTCAAGAAGCGCAACACCGTCCTGCTTGGCGTGTCCGTGGACAGCCAGTTCACACACCTTGCCTGGATCAATACGCCGCGCAAACAGGGCGGCCTTGGCGGCCTCGATTACCCGCTCCTGTCCGACCTCACCAAGAAAATCGCCGCCGACTACGGCGTACTGACCGCCGATGGCGCCGTGGCGTTGCGCGGCCTGTTCATCATTGACCGTCAAGGCGTGGTCCGCCACGCGCTGGTAAACGACCTGCCGCTTGGCCGCAGCGTGGAAGAGGCGATCCGCATCCTCGACGCGCTCCAGTTCGTCGAACAACACGGCGAAGTCTGCCCCGCCAATTGGCATCCCGGCGACAAAACCATGAAAGCCGATCCCAAAGGCTCCTTGAAATACTTCGAGTCAGTCAACAAGTAAGTTCACCCCGAAAACCAACAAGGGCGCGGCAATCAACCGCGCCCTTGTCGTTTCTAACTTGGCAGGTCTGGTCAGTCGCCCTTCTCCGTCGGCTCCCCGGCTTTCTTCCAGCCAGAGATACCGGCGCCGAATTGCTTGACGTTTGTGTAACCGAGTTTCTCAGCAGCCTTCGCGGCGGCCTTGTAAGCATTGCATTTCGGCCCGCCGCAGTACGCGACGATCAACGCTCCCTTGTCTTTTGGCAACAACCCGGCATCGGACGCCTTGTAACGCAAGCTCGCGAAACAGGCCGATGCTGTTGACGCCGTCGTCGAGAATGAAAACGGGGATGCTCGGGTTAAAGTGGAGAGACTGGATGGTCTGTTGGCGTGTGTTCATGCTTTTGGGAGCGACTCGGCGATGGTGATCTTGAATGTTTAGCTGTGCTGGCAGGGGAATTGGTCGGTGGTGAGCGCTAGAGTGAGGAGGATGCAATTATATGAGTTCGACAATTCTACCGCAGCGACGTCGCAACGTCTATAGCGCGATGTTCCGGTAATTCGTTGACGGAGTTTTCGTTGGCACGTTACAACGGTGGTGATGAATGCGACGAACGCGAATCGCGGACGCTGGCTGGCGCTGACGGCGGCGTTATTGGGGTGGATGTTCGACGGGTTGGAGATGGGGCTGTTCCCGCAGGTGGCGCGGCCGGCGTTGAAGGAGTTAATAGGGGCTTCGGCGACGCGGGACATCGGGACATGGTTGTCGGTGATCATGGCGGGGTTTCTTTTGGGTGCGGCTGTGGGCGGGTTGGTGTTCGGCTGGCTCGGTGACCGGATTGGCCGGGTGCGGGCGATGGTCTGGAGCGTGGCGACATATTCGATTTTTTCGGGGCTGTGCGCGTTTGTGACGGCACCGTGGCAGTTCGCGGCGTTGCGGTTCGTGGCGTCGATGGGGATGGGCGGGGAATGGTCGCTCGGCGTGGCGCTGGTGATGGAGTTGTGGCCGCGCGGGTCGCGTCCGTTGCTGGCGGGAGTGATCGGCGCGGCGGGCAATTGCGGGTATCTGTTGATCGGCTTGCTGGGGTTGTGGCTGTCGAGCGTTGGGTACGCGGGCTGGCGGTTGCTGTTGCTGCTGGGCGCGGCGCCGGCGTTGTTGACGTTCTTTATCGCGATTTTCGTGCCGGAGTCGGAGCGTTGGAAACAGGCGGCGGCGCACGCGGTGAAGAAGAACAGAATCTCGGATATTTTCGAGGGCGGTCTGGCGCGGTCGACGATGATGGCGACGGTGTTGGCGACGATCGTGTTGCTCGGTATGTGGGGCTCGACGCAGTGGATTCCGTCGTGGGCGGACAAGCTGACAGACGGGAAGACCGCGCAGGCGCGTTCGGCAGCGCAAATTTCCGTCGCGTTCGGCGCGATTATCGGCTGCCTGATTGCGGCGTGGCTGGCGCAACGGACGAGCCGGCGCTGGGCGTACTTTGGGTTGTGCGCGGTGTCGGTGGTGAGCTGCCAGTGGCTGTTCCGCACGCCGATGACGTATGGGCCGGTGTTTTTGGTGTGGGCTTTCATTGTGGGCACGACGACATCAAGTTTTTTCGGGTGGCTACCGTTGTATTTGCCGGAGATTTTCCCGACGCGTGTGAGGGCGACGGGGCAGGGGTTTGCTTACAATGCGGGGCGAGTTTTCGCAGCGGCGGGGACGCTGGGGAGCGGGCAGTTATTGAACCGGTTCCACGAGGACTATGCGCAGATGTGTGCGGTGATCAGCCTAGTGTACGTGCTCGGCATGGTGGCGGTCTGGTTCTGCCCAGAGACAAAAGGACGACCGTTGCCGGAGTAGGATGAAACCGTGGTGCCGAAGCCGCAGACGCTTCGGTTACTCACTGGCGTGGAGACGTGGAAGTAGCCCGCGTTGCTGCACGGCCTACGTGTGGGCCGTCACCGAACTGCTGTGCGAAGGGGTGCGGCACAGGTTGACAAAGGCAACTAGCGCGGATACGATGCAGCCCGATTTTGATGTGGGGACGTAGCTCAGTTGGCTAGAGCGCCTGAATGGCATTCAGGAGGTCGAGGGTTCAACTCCCTTCGTCTCCACCAAATTCTTTTCCGCGTCACCATGCGTCAAGGTGCGCCAAACCCCTGTATTTACAGTCGTTTCTTGATGTCGCGTCCCTTCGATGCTTGTGACAGCCCACGACACGTTTTGCCCCTCTGCGCCTAAAATCTGTGCGTACCGGTGTGTACACTTTTGGAGCCGTGGCAAATTCTTGATTGCTTCGTAAATTGGCAATTGCGTTTCATCCGTATAACCCTTCACGGTTTCTTGGAGCTCGCTATGCCGCATCTGCTTCATCGCAAACCGTGGCGACACCCCGTGCCGTTGCATGAAGGTCGCAAACGTGTAACGCAGTGCATGAAAATCCGCATACCGACCCGATTCATCGCGATACGCAATCCCGTTCTTCTTTGCGTCGCCTTGTAACGTGCAAGCACGCGGAACACCCTTCGCAAACACCAAATCCGATTGCCGTGCGTTGGCGGGACGATGCGCTTGCAATGCTTCCACGATTTCCGGCACCAGACACACCGGCTCTGTTGTCTTGTTCTTCGCCACGCTGTCACGCACTACCACGCGCGGCATCGCTTCCCCAAGGTACAGGTCTCCCCAGGTCAGTTGCCGTAGTTCCTCTTGCCGCAGGCCAGTGCGCGCCGCCGTAAAATAGATGATGCCACGCGACCCAGAACCGTTAACAAGCTTGCTCAATTCCTCATCTGTGAATGCGCGGCGTACCCGTTTTCTCTGGCCCCGCTCATCCACTTTGCCGACAAACTTGAGTGGATTGGCCTTGATCCGTCCGGTTCGCTCCATCCAATTCAGGAATGAAACCATCCCTTGCAAGTAATGATTCAGTGTGCGCGCAGAAGCCCAAAATTGTTTGCGCCATGCGATAAATGTGTCCGGTGTGATGTTTCCCGCCATCTTCCATCTACAGCCGGCCATCAGACGGACAATGCGACCTTTTAGCAGACGCCCACCGCGCCCGCGCCGCCCAGCCCGATTTCTTGCCTCCAAATCAGCCACGTAATCGGCAAGGTGTTCAGCCAGTGGCTTTCTTGCCGAGTCCCGCATCAGCTTTGGCTCGATGACGCCAGTCGCTTCCTGTTGCTTCTCCTTAATGAATTTCTGCGCCGTCTTGGCCGCAGCCTGTTTGTCAGTCACACCAAGCGATTTCCAACGGTCAATCGGAGTAGCAACGATTCGACTGGCCAGCAGCTTAAGGTGCCCACAACGGCCGGAATGCATTTCTATGATTTGTGGCACGGTGTCGAGTTGCCGCCGGTCACGGGTACTGAGGCGACGCTCAGTTTTGAAATCGAGCGACGCGGTTATGGGGCGATTCTGGCCGTTGATGGAAATGCGTTACCCGAAAAAGTCGGTGCACTGTTGCCTCGCATGTGCGAGCGGGCAAAGACCCGGCTGGCGGACCTGTCAGCCCAATGGAAGTGCCTACCTCAAAAAATTGTCGATATTCCACGGACCGTGCCAGCCAAGGAGATTCCTGAAGGCATGGTCTTAGTCCGTGGCGGCAAGTATCGCTTCAAAGTCTCCGGCGTGGAAATCGAAGGAGGCAATGGTCCGGGTGTTGACTTCCAATACCCTTGGGAGGATCTGCCGCGGCAACATCATGACAAGGAGATGGACGTTCAAGGGTTCTACATCGACAAGTACCCGGTCACCAACGCCCAGTTCAAGCGGTTTCTCGACGCCTCTGGCTACAAACCCAAAGATGAACACAACTTCCTCAAGAACTGGCAGAGCGGAGCTTATCCTCAAGGCTGGGACCGTAAACCGGTCACATGGGTCTCGTTGGAGGATGCTCGCGCTTACGCTGTGTGGGCCGGCAAGCGATTGCCGCATGAATGGGAATTGGCAGTATGCGGCTCAGGGTGACGATGGGCGTCTTTATCCTTGGGGCAAGGAGACTGATCCGACCGCGTTGCCTAAGCATGAAACCGGTCGCGAGTTGCGTCCGCCGACTGATGTTGATGCCTACCCGAAGGGCGTTAGTCCGTGGGGCGTGATGGATCTCATGGGTAACGTTTGGCAGTGGACCGATGAATATGTAGATGAGCACACGTGTGCGGCGGTTCTTCGCGGTGGCAGTTATTACTGGCCCAGCGGATCGATGTGGTACTTTCCGCAGAATATGCGATTGGACCAACACGGGAAATACTTACTGATGGCCCCGTCAAAAGATCGTTCTCCAATGATCGGCTTCCGTTGTGTGGTAGATGTGGCACTGGAGAAATGAGATCGGGCACGCACGAGTTGGAGGTGTCGTCCTCACCGTAGCAATGCCGTCATAGACCTGTCATATGCCTGTCTTACACTTTTGTCCCAAACCGCTCCAAACTATCACTTCCCTCCATCCTTCCACTCATCCACACCTACCGGTAACTCATTGACCCTAACCGGGTTGTCGGCGAAGCAAGTGGAGGAGTTGTTGTGTTTGTGGGCTGACCGATAGTGACGGTATTGGCCATCAGTTTGCCGAGGGCGATGGCTTTCTCGGCGAGGGTATGCCGTTCGTGGTCAGTCAATTGAAGACGCCTGTGGAGTCGGTTCCGGAGGACACGGTTTTCTTCCAGCAGATACTCGATTCGACGCAGCAGGTCTTCGTTAACACTGCCGGTGATGTAGGCGAGCATTCGTTTCCAAGGCATGGTAGTCTCCTTGTGGCGATGCTACCAAACGGAATCAAGCACAGACGAGTTTTTGACCAGACGAGGTCATATGGGAAATGTCGGGTAATATGTGAAATTGTAAAAGGTTACGGAACGGAGACCAACTTGCTAGAGGGCCCGAAACGATCATAAGCCTGCCAGAACATTCCGTGGCCACTGCTCACCGTGTCAGCTGATTTGGCAGACTATATTCGCATAGGACCAAGTTTATGCTAAATGGAAAGCGCATTATTGTTGTCTTGCCAGCGTACCACGCGGCTAAGACGCTTGAGCGAACGTGCAAAGAGATTCCACGAGACATTGTAGACGAAATTGTACTAGTGGACGACGCAAGCACGGACAACACCGTTGCCATCGCGAAGTCATTAGCCCTTCAGGTTCGTATCCATCCGGAAAATCTGGGATACGGAGCCAATCAGAAGACTTGCTACAAGGAATCGCTTCGTCTCGGTGCCGACATCATCGTGATGTTGCATCCGGATTACCAATATGATCCGCGACTCATAACTCCTATGGCGTCGATGATCGCCTCGGGCGTGTACGACGTCGTGCTGGCATCACGCATCTTGGGTGGGACGGCGATTCGAGGGGGAATGCCTCTCTACAAGTATATCTTCAACCGTTTGCTTACGGTGTTCCAGAATTTTTTGGTTGGTGCCAAGCTATCGGAATACCACTCCGGCTACCGAGCATTCTCAGCAGAAGTGATACGAAGACTCCCGTTGCTGGCGAATTCCAATGACTTCGTATTTGACAATCAGATGATCACGCAAGCCCTGGCGTTTGGTTTTCGGGTTGGCGAGATTAGCTGCCCGACGAGATATTTCGCAGAAGCAAGTTCCATCAACTTTCGACGTTCTGTGACTTACGGACTCGGTGTTCTGGCGACAAGCGTGTTTTACAGGTTGTGGAAATGGGGAATCGTCCGCAACCGCCTTTTCAGTCAAGAAGGCGTGTTTTGCCTCGCAGACAACTCGGATGGTCGAATAATTCATCTTTAACGAAACCGCGCTGAATTAGCATGCGATGGGTAGTGTTTCAGGAGACCGTCACTGCATAAGCAAGCATTCCCATTCTGTGCGAAAGAAACCGCATCATTTTTGAGGAGTGATTGGAGGTAGGCGTGGTCCCAGGAGGCTTTGAGTTGTTTGCTTTTGATGCTGAGGGAGGATTGTTTGTCGCGGCGTTGTAGGTTCAACGCGATGCGACGGAGGGTGACGAGGTTTTCAGAGGCGGCCCGTGTGCAACCGTCATTGGTCTTCGCCCATCAATCTGTTCTTAGCTAAGGAATGCGTATCCACTGCTCTGGCGGTATATTCGGCTGAATGTTGACCTGTACCGGCATTACCCAAGTGCAGCGAGGTCTCTGCGCAATCGGCCCCGGCCGTCGGGCGTGAAAGACGAGAAAATACTTTCCGTCAGCCTGAACTAGATTGCCGCTGCCCGGTGCTTGCAGATGGGCGCCACTGTAGTTCGGCCACATAGGCTTCTCTGATTGGAGTAAATACAAAATCTCTTTCTTACGGTTTGAGCCCCAGATGTTCTGGGGGTCGGGGGCAAAGAGTTTCTGATAGGTTTGGCCTTCTGGGGGAATGAGAGTATCAGAGAAGCCGACCCCGAGTTTGTAGTTTCCAGCCTCAAAGTTGCCTACGGAATAAAGCATCACGTACTTCCCTTGAATTCGACTGATAGTAGGGGCTTCAACCAATTGTCCACCATGAAGCCCGCCGCGATCTTCAGAACGATATTTTTCCGGGCTGAGAATAGCCCGCGGCTCAAAAGACGGATCTAGCGTACCCGGATCGTTCATCCGCCAAGCCATAATATGACGGTTTCCTTTCATCTTGGGAGGCGTGCCTGCGTAGATGAGATATGGTGTCCCGTCAACCTCGCGCACAGCTATAGGATCATAAGCGTTGGGAACCAATACTCGGTCCAATCGCCACCGCGTAATTGGTGTCTGTCCACTCCAATGAGTGCCCGGCTGGGGAACGAAGTGTCCAATAGAGGTATTGAACCCACCGTAATTCAGTGTGGCGTATGCATGATAAGAGCCGTCAGTATGCCGATATAGGGAAAGACTCCAGATCATCTGTACCCGTTTGGCTTCTGCCTTAAAATCGAAATCCAAATGGTAATGTAGTAGAGTGTTTTTCTGGAAAGTCCGCGCGTGGTAGCATTGTTCTCCTGTGCCGGTAATATAGAAATCGAGCCCATCACTCATCACGCGTGGATCCGGAAACCCATACCTATCTCCGCCGATCAATGGAACCGTCGGCACAAAATGGAACGTGGGCGACCATGCCGGTGTCTGAGCGGTCATTCGCGGCAACCCACCCGTTGATCCACCACCTGCCGCCAGAACTCCAACACAGCACACAGTCAGTACACACGCCGTCAGCCTCCATAAATATATAGATTTCTTCACGAGCTTCCGCCTATAAAGGCAACAGCAGCAGTTGGCTGACATTTCCCAGATGATTTACGCCCCGCGTCTTTCGCGGGGCAGTTAGTTTCATTTGCTATCATTTTATCCTCGCTGACTGGGGCTGCAAGTGTGTTTTCCCATTCCAAATAGAAGAAACAAGAACTTGACATTATAACATTTGTGGCTACACTATTGACATGGTTCTAGAACTGAAAATCCGCAAGGTTGGTAACTCGGTGGGCGTCATCCTGCCAAAAGAAGCACTCACTCACCTCAAAGCCGAGGAAGGCGATACGGTCAGCGTGACGGAAGGCGCCGACGGTAGTCTGCGGATCAGCCCCCACAATCCGGCAGTCGCCCAACAGTTGGAAGTCGCGCAAGGTATCTTGAAGCGATATCGCAATACGCTTCGGGAATTGGCCAAGTGAACGAGCCGGTCTGGGTTCTTCGCGAAACCGTGCTGGCGCTCCAAGAGAAGTTGTTGGCCCAATTTGGCGGCTCTGCCGGCATTCGGGATGAACACTTGCTCGACTCCGCCTTGGCTCGTCCGGAACACTTGTTTACCTATGGCAAGCCAAGCCTGTTTGATCTTGCAGCCAGTTACGGCTTCGGCTTGGTCAAGAACCACCCGTTTGTGGATGGAAATAAGCGGATTGGGTTTACCGTCGCCGTGTTATTCCTTGAGCTTAACGGCCATCGGTTCAAAGCCACCGAGGCTGACGCTGTTTTGCGAACATTGGCACTGGCTGCCGGGGAAATGACGGAAGCCGCCTACGCTGAATGGCTGAAAGTCAACTCGGAACGAGTCTGAATCTCTTCCACGTTGGTTCCATACATCATCCACCACCAGCGACGAGTTGCGGTAGATTTCGGCACCAGTCATCCGCTCGACAAAAGACCTTCATCCCCACGTCACCAGTCAACCGCATCTTATGCCGCCCCGTTGCACGACGTTGGCTGTTGATGTACCGCAACGCCACCCTCCGCAGCCGATGTGCCTGCTCTGGCGGAAGCTCGATCCGCTCGACTTCGCCCCACGGTATGAAACCACGATTGAACATTCCCCACCAACGACCACACGCCCCCGCATCCTCTTCATTCACTTTCCCGATATACTTGGAGGCATACGACATCACACCCTCTGTTGTCCGTACACGATGACACTGCGTGCCCGCACGAACATGCTGAGGGTCTTCCGAGCCGACAACCTCTGCCCAGGTCAACGCCACCCATATCTTGATCGGTACTTCGCCCCGCTTCGACTCAGTCCGCTTGCCAAAGTGTTGATTGAAGGTTGCGCCATCGTCTCGCAACCAATACTCAAACACATCGCGTTGCACACCGTTCCTTCTCCGCCGCCGACTCACGAAACGCTCAATAGGCAGTGCCTTCTCAGCTTCCGTCCTCTGTGACTCAATCATCTCCACCCACTCGCCATCCTCGTACACTTCCCTTCGCCATCGCGTATGCGATATAGACAAGTCCGTATCGCTGGGGCGGGGCGGGTGCGCCGCTGGCGCGGCGCAACCCGCGCCCGCCAGTGCCCCTGGGAAATGAGATTCTCGCCGTTTCATTCCCGCCCCCTTGTGCTGCGAACAATGGCGAGAACTGCGGCCTTGAGTGGTTCAGCGAGTAGCACCCACGCCGCGACCACCTCAGACAAATCAGGACTGGCAACGACTGAAATCTGTGCGCACCGGTGTGTACACCCCTTTTGTGTTGTTTTTGCAGGAGTTTCAGTGTAACACACTTCTGGTGGAGACGCCGAGGGTTCAACTCCCTTCGTCTCCACCAGTCTTTTCATGACCTTGAACACAACAGTCGAGTACGACAGGACGCGACGGCGGAAACGCCGCCGGCGTTAGCGTCGTACTGTCGGCTGCTTTCTTTCCCGCAGGCTTCTTATGACACAACACATTCGTAATATCGGTATCATTGCCCACGTCGACCACGGCAAGACGACGCTCGTGGATAAACTGCTGCGCGAAGGCGGCGTGTATCGCGACAACCAGGTCGCCGAGGAACGCGCCATGGACTCGATGGACCTCGAAAAAGAGAAGGGCATCACCATCAAGGCCAAGAACGCCTCCGTCCACTGGCGCGACCACCTCATCAACATCGTGGACACTCCCGGTCACGCGGATTTCGGCGGCGAAGTCGAGCGCATCCTCGGCATGGTGGACGGCGTGTTACTTCTCGTGGACGCGTTCGACGGGCCGCAGGCGCAGACACGCTTCGTGCTCCAGAAAGCCCTCAAACACGGCCTCAAAGTCATCGTCGTCATCAATAAAGTGGACCGCGAACACGCCGACCCGCTCGCCGTACACGACAAAGTGCTCGAACTTCTCCTCGAACTGCACGCCACCGAGGACCAGTTCAACGCGCCGTTCATTTACGCCAGTGCCCGCGACGGCTACGCCGTGCGCGAACTCCACGACCCGCGCGTTGGCATGGCGCCGCTGTTCGAGGCGATCCTCCAGCGCGTCCCGCCGCCGAAAGCCGATCCCGCCGCGCCGTTTGAGATGCTCGTCAGCAACCTCGACTGGTCCGACTACGTCGGCCGTATCGCCATCGGCAAGATCACCGGCGGCAGTGTCAAGGTTGGCGACCCTGTCGTTTGCATCCACAAAGACGGACGGCGCGACCGATCCAGCATCACGAAGATTTTCGAGTTCAGCGGCCTGAAATCCGGCGAATGCATTTCCGGCGAAGCCGGCAACATCGTCGGCCTCTCCGGCGTCGAGGAACTCTCCATCGGCGAGACACTTTGCAACGACGCGGAGCGTGAACCGATTCCGTTCCAAGAGATTGATCCGCCGACGATCCAGATGCAGTTCGCCGTCAATGACGGCCCGCTCGCTGGCAAGGACGGCAGGCTCGTCACCGCCCGCCACATCAGCGAACGACTCCACAAGGAGACCCGCACCAACATTTCGCTCACCGTCGAGGACACCAACGCCGCCAACATCTTCCTCGTCAGCGCCCGCGGCGAAATGCAGATCGCCATCCTCGTCGAGCAGATGCGGCGCGAAGGTTACGAAGTGCTCGTCTCGCGCCCCGAGGTCATCACCCGGCGCGACAAGGAGGGACGGCTGCTGGAACCGCACGAGACGCTCTGGGTCGAGACGCCGCAGGAGAAGCTCGGCGACGTCATGCAATGCCTCGCCGCCCGCAAAGCCGAGATCACCAATATGCAGCACCATCCGCACGGCGTGACCCTCGAAGCCACGATCCCGACGCGCGGCCTCATCGGGTTTGAGACCGACATGGTGAACCTCACCAGCGGTCGCGCCGCCATGTCGCACTTGTTCAAGGAGTACGCCCCATGGAAAGGCGAGATCATGACTCGCCTCACCGGCACGCTCGTCTCGATGGAGACCGGCATCGCCACTGCCTGGGCGCTCAACAACATCCAGGCGCGCGGACGCCTCTTTGTTGGCCCGCAAGAAGATGTTTACGAGGGGATGATCATCGGCGAGAACCCGCGCGCCGAGGACATGCCAGTCAATCCGACCAAGACGAAGCATCTCACCAACATGCGCAGTCAAGGCGACGGCAAAGGCATCCAACTCGAGCCGGCGCTGAAGATGAGCCTGGAACGTTCGCTCGAATACATCGCCGCCGACGAATACGTCGAGGCAACCCCGAAGAACCTGCGTCTCCGCAAGAAGTTCCTCAACGCCGTTGCCCGAAAACGTGCCGCGATGGCCACCGCCAGCACCGAAGCATGAAGCGGCGGACGTTGTTCACGCTGGTCAATGTTGTGCGGAATGGATCCGACGGACACAGCCGTTATCTGTCTGATGTTGCGTAAGAGTCTCCAAATTATCGCTGCACCGGCACGAGTCTTGCCGATTTACGGAAAATGAAAATGCTTGAGATACCCCTTTATGCTCTCGTCATCCTCGTTATCCAATTTGGCCAATGAGGCCAATAAAGGCATCGTCTGGTTTTGCCCAATCATAGCTCTTGTGCGCTCGTAGAATTCCCGATAACGCGGATCAATATATTGGGCCTGACCGAAACAATATAGAGCTTCACTGTACTTTTCAGGCGATAAAGGCAATGTCTTGTTTTGGTCAATCAGAACTCTCACACGTTCATAGAATTCCCGATAATCCGGATCAATATTTTTGACCCGGCCGAAACAATATAAAGCTTCAGCGTGCTTTCCAAGCGATACATAGAGAATTCCCATATTATGCCATGCCGAATAGTTAGAAGGATTGAGCGCAAGCGCTTTCCGATAATATTCCTCCGCCGACATATAGTTTTTCAGGTAATGAAAATTAGCCGCTGTCACATAGTATGTTTCGGACATATTCGGATCATGTAAATTTAATGGATTAAAAAGCGATACCAAGCTCAGGCCCAAAACTGATCCACAAATTTTGATACTGTCTGCCCGATTTCCCTCTCTTACGGCACGATATAAGTCTGCAACCGCTGCGGCCGCAAAAACCATAATGAACGGCAGGACAGGAACCAAATAGCGCGTCTTGGTGGCAAACAGGATGCTGAATAATGCCGACAACAGAAAACAGTTAACCAGACGCAGCTCCGCCCTCTGCCATAACAAGACGACCCCGGCGATGGCCAGAATGAAAACGACACGTGTTGAAAGAATAATCAGCGGTGTCCTCTGCACATATAAGTCGCGAAAATAAACATCCTCGGCCCTGAGAAATTCGCGTCCGCTGAAAATGGTGAATAGTTTTCCTGCCATCAGTTTGATCCATGCAACGGGATGCTGTTCCATCGTCCGCCAGGTTTTTTTGATAAAAAAGGCGTTTATTTCAGTTTCGGATAAGGTGCGGTTCGGTTGCATTTCGACATACGGCGTTGATATAAACTTATGCCACGGCTGACCCTCTTCGAGGAACACATTCGACCCCAAAAGCTCGGGCGCATTGCCAATATAGAAATTTGCCCCGATCTGGCTGCGCAACGCCCACTCACCGGAAATGCGATGATTGCGCGCAAGAATCGGTATCAAGATAATTAAAATACCGGTCAAAAAAGCCCCGTAGAAGATACCGCACCGTCTCCAATTCTTGCTCTGTTGCCAGAGCCACCATAAAATGATCAATCCAAATGGCAGAACTTCTGGGCGACAGGCAGAAGAAAGCCCCAGCAAAATCCCCCCCATAAAATACTTCCCAAGAGAATCCTTTTTGACGGTCAAGTGAAAGATCAAAACAATATTCAGAAACATCGCCAAGCTTTCACTGAACAGATAAACTTGCGTATAGACAAAAAACCAATACGCAGCCATAAACCCTGAGCAGACTACCGCTGCCGCCGCACCGATCATGCGCCTCACAAGGATATACATAAGGCATGCGCTAAAAGCCCCCAGGACAGACTGGACCACGGCAACGGCGGTCACGTGAAAACTAAAAACTTTATAGACCAATGCTACGAAATAGGCATACAGCGGCATGTGGTGTGGCAAATCATGCCATAACCAGTGGCTGTGGAATATCTGAAAAGCCCAATAATTAAATTCCTTTGGGTCGCTGACCGGCATGCAAAAAACGGGATCTGCCTGAAGCCTCACGATAAACCATAACCTGATAGCCAGCGCGACAGTAAAAAGAATAGGCAGCATTAACTTGTCTCTATTCCACATGGACGCCTTCACTTGGTTTGAACCTGTTTCAATTTGGCGGGAAACGCTTCAGCCCGTTTCTTCTCGTCTTTCCCATGGCGCGGAGTGTAGCAGCCTGGCGGTCTTTCAGGCAAGAACGACATCGACTGCGGGCTTGTGTGCGGTGGGGCAGGGCGGTCAATCACCGCGACAACAACACGAAGGCACTGTATTCCTATCACGATGCTCGGTAATCTGTTAGCCATGAAAGTAAACGCGTAAATCCCCGGCAGACTCACATCGATCTGAGCACGGCAACCGACCTCTTGCGGTTGACAGTTTGGGACGACGGAGTTGGCGGCACGGCCAGCGTTTTCACACGAAGACAGATGTCAGGTAACAATTGACGTTCTTGCAAAACTTCTTTTAGTGGATGGCGATTGGAGTGGAGATGGCGAGCCGAAGGTGTGAAAACAGTTTTTCCAGAGGCCCTTCGGCTTACTTTTACGATGGGCGACCATGCTCCGCCCTTGGCGTCGG
>CAIKAP010000028.1 GCA_903825435.1 uncultured Verrucomicrobiota bacterium | reverse complement strand
TCGCAGAGCTGATTGCCGCCATCGCCGAGTACTTGAAGAATCACAACCAAAATCCCAAAGTGTTCGTCTGGACCGCGCCGGTGAACCGCATCATGACAAAAATTGCCAAATGTAAAGAAGCGTTGGAAACACTACACTAGAGGGTCTTTTTGACGTTGCCGTGCGGCTTACGAACCGAAACGTCCTTTCAAGATGCCTTGGACCGACAAGTCCTCGTCCAACTCCGTCCAGTGCTCGGCTTGTTCCGGCTACTCAGGGTATTTCGAGGCAGCGGAAATCGGCTTATGCCTTTCCCGCAATGCCAAGTTTTTCTGCCGCTTTGCGCAGCGTCGTGTCTCTCGTCCAAATCGGTGTTCGGCTCAGCAGCGCCGAGGCCAGAAGATGGACATCAACCCAACCGATACCGGAACCTTGCAGGGAATTGGTTTCCACGGCATGGATGGCCTCATCATGTGTCGCCATGCTTATTGACGGAAGGCTTCCCAGGAGCGACAGAATCTTGGCGCGGTTTCGCAGATGGCCGCACGCCAGTTCACCGATGACAAACGGGTGCGTGGTCACCTCTCCGGCGTTGAGCAAGTCGCCCAACAGCGGAATGCCTTTGCGGAAGTGGTCCACCCAGACGGATGTGTCAACCAAGATCATCGCCCTCTCCTACGGACGCCTGCGAGGAATCGGCCGCAGATTGCGTTCGGTACCGCCCAATCGAGCGAGGCGTTTGGCGCTTTCCAGTGTGAGAAGCGCCTCCAGACCCATGCGGACCAAGGAGGTCTTCTCCTTCACGCCCGTGACTTCGGCCGCTCGCTTCAGAATTACGTCATCTATGTTCAGTGTCGTTCTCATGCATATCAGAATGCCTCATGGAAGCATCACGCGCAAGGAGGTTCTTTTTCCCATCTGGAGCCAACCGTTCCAGAAACCGGACATCGTTTTCGGTGAATAGACGGATATCTCGGTGATACCGTCAATGTTCCGGCATTGTTCCGGCAACGTTTTAGCCGTCGGAGCTAGAGGGCCTTTGCAACCGGTCATGCGGCAGCCGGGCAAAGCAGTGCGGCTTCGGAACTTTCCAAAACGCGACGGGCCATATCGGGTGTCACCGAGGGGAAACACTCCAAGAACTCGTCGAGGGTGTAGTTGGCTTCGAGATACTCAAACAGCGTCTTCACCGGAACGCGCGTGCCCTTGAAGACCGGCGTGCCGCCGAAAATCTCCGGGTCCACCGTGATGAGATTGGTCGAGTTCACGACACGAGTTTGAAAACGTCTTCGTCGGTGTAGAGACCGCGGACTTGGGCTTTGGGAACCAGCCGCTCACGGAGCGCGCGGAACCGTTCCAAGCTGAGTTGGCGTCGGACCGCTTCCCGCACGACTTCGCTGCGGGTTTTGCCTGTGCGCTTGACCAGCACGTCAAGCTCCTTGCCGATCGCGCGCGGCAAACTCACTGTCAACGTGTCGCTCATGATGTTGGAAGGCTTACGGTAATCCCACGGATCGTCAAGCGCCGCAAACAAGCCGGCTTCGGTCGCTTTCTCATCCCCAACTACTGGCTACTGGCTACTGACTACTTCCCTCGTCAGGCGTTGATGTGGATGACTTTGGCGGGGGGGAAGCCGTTGAAGTAGGTGGAACTGGCGTGGCTGTAGGCGCCGATGTTCTCGCTGTACAGCAGGTCGCCAAGCTTGAGGTCGGGAGGGAGTTGTTCGACGAGGGAGACGACATCGAGGGCGTCGCACGTGGGGCCGAACACGGAGCAGACCTGCGTCGGGCCGCGGCGCTTGAACGATTTGAAGTGGTAATGGCAGTGGTCGAAGATGACGCCGCTAAAGGTGTGATAGACGCCGTCGTCAATGTAGTAGCAGAGTTTGCCGTCACGGACGGCTTTGCCGATGATCTTGGAGACGGCGGTGGCGGCGGTGGCAACGAGGAACCGGCCTGGCTCGGCGAGGATTTGGATTTTCTTGGGGAAGAGCCGGTCGAGTTCGCGGTTGATGGTGCGGGCGAGTTCGCGGAAGGGGCGGACGCCGTCGTCGTAGGGCGCGGGGAATCCGCCGCCGATGTCGAGGAGGAACATCTTGTTGTAGCCGCGGCCCTGCGCTTCGCGGAAGATGTTGGAGGCGAGGTTGAGGGCGGCGACGTAGTTGTCGAAGTTGGTGGTCTGGCTGCCGACGTGGAAGCTGAGGCCCTCGACGGTGAGGCCCACTTTGTCGGCGGCGAGGATCATGTCAACGGCTTCGCCGGGCGCGGCGCCGAACTTGGAGGATAACTCGACCATGGCACCGGTGTTGGGGACTTTGAGGCGCAAGGCGAGGCCGGCTTGGGGGGCATACTTCTTGATCTTGCGGATTTCCTCGTAGTTGTCGTAGGTGACGAGAGGCTTGTACGGGTTCAGTTCCTGCAAGGTTTCGTTGGCCTTGATCGGGTTGGCGTAAATGATCTTGTCCCAGATCCAGTCCTGCCGCTGCTTGTCGGGCATGTCCTTGATGTACTGGTAGACGATCTTGAACTCGGGCATCGAAGCCACGTCGAAACTGCACCCGGCCTCGTAGAACGTCTTGACGATGGCGGGGTCGGAGTTCGCCTTGACGGCGTAGTACGCCTGGACTCGCGGGAGGTACTTCTTGAACGTGGCGTAGTTCTTCCGGAGCTGGTCGTGGTCAACGACGAACAGCGGAGTGCCGTTTTGCTCGGCCAGTTTCTTCAATTCGCGGCGCGAAACCATCTCTTAGTCTCCGTCGGTGATGAGGAAGTTCTTGAACTGCCAGACGTCTTTGCGGTCAATGTCAGGTTTGTTGTAACCGTTGAAGGAGTTGACGTAGTGCTTCAAGGGCGTCCAGTCGGACGGCTTGGATATCCACTTACCGAGATAGGGCTTCGCGATCTTCAGGATGTACTCGTGCGGCAACTCATCCGGGACGACCACGCCCTGGTCAGGGTTCTGGATCATCCACATCGTCGCGGCGACAACGGAAATCGCAACCTGCATCGTAGTGGCGTTCTGGTGCGGGACAAGGCGGCGGGATTCCTCGATGCTGAGGTCGCTGCCGGTCCACCAAGAGTTATAGGAGTGCCCCATCAAGAGCGCGCCGAGGATGTCGGAACCACAGGTGATGTCGTCATTCAGGATGCGCTGGCGCTCGGGCAGCTTATAGTCGTAGCCGCGCAGTTCATTGAGCGACGCGATGGCCACGTCGGCAGGACAGTAGGCGTAATGAACGGTCGGACGGTAGATGGCTTTGCCGTTTTTCCAGACGGTGAGCTTGTCGGAGATGCTGAACGCTTCGCCGTGGCGCACGACCATGCCACGGATGCAGTAGTTCGGCACCCACGAGACAACCCAGGTGTTCATGCCCATCCGGGCGAGGCAAATCTGATTGCGCGGGCCGGTCTTGTGTTCGTAGGCGAGAGGAGGGAGAGTTTTCTCGTGCGTCCCCCACCCCATCTCGGCTGTGGTAGTGCCTTCCTCGCGGAAACCTTCGACGCTCCACGTGTTGACGAACTCGTCCACTTCCTTCGGCGTGTTCGTGATCTGCGTGTCGCGCTCGCTGCAATGAATCACCTTCACCCCGAGCTTCATGGCGAGGAGGTTGAACTTCTGCTGCTTCATCAATTCCTGAATCTCTTCCGCCGCTTTGCCGGTGAACTTCTTGTCGGCGAGCGAGCGTTTGCCGATATCGAGCAATCCCTGTTTCGTGAAATGGGAGATCAAGCCGGGATTGGCGCCGTGTTCCAACACCGCTGTCGGACCCGGCTCGTTCCACTTCACGATCATCTTGCGGAGGTTCATGTGCCGCCAATAGAGCGTCATCTTCTGCGGCGATGCACCCTTGGAGTTCTCGTACGGATCCCACAACTCGACGGAGGTGTTGATGTACAGCACGCCCTTGTCGTGGCACCACTGGAGAAGTTCGCAAGCGTCAATGTTCCAAGCGAGGTCAATCAGTATGTCGCCGGCGGAAAGATGTTTGCCGAGGAGCGTACCCATGTTCGCACGCGTCACGCGTTTCTGGACGAAGTTCACGCCGCGCGCCAGCCACGGACGCAGAATCTCCTTGCGGTTCTCGAAGTCCATCACGGTGATGTTCTTCATCGGCACCTTGAGGTGCTTGGCCAGAATCGGCAGCGCGCATTGCGCAACGGCGCCATAACCGACAAATAGAATCCGCTTGTTGAAATCAATCATAGATAATTCTTCTCCCTCGCTCACTGTTCTTTGTCTGAAATCGCCACCGGTGACAAGACTATTTCAACAATTCCAGCGACATAATCTTGTACGCGAGCTTCGCCGCCAGGAAATCCGGGCCGCTCATACCCGGAATCGGCGATAATTCCACCACGTCGAACACCGGCATCCGTTTCGCCTCGCGGCAGACAGTCCGCGCCACGTCGAGCACCTGTTGCCAAGTCAGTCCGCCCGGTTCCGGCGTACCGACGGCGGGCATGATCGAGGGATCGAGTCCGTCGAGGTCAACCGTCAGGAACACTGTCTTACCCCGGACGAACTCCGCCAGCTTTGGCAACCAGTCGGTTTCCTCGGCGAAAATCGTGGTGACGCGGTCGGATGACCGTCGGAACTTGTCCTCGGCGGCGGAGATGTTGCGGACGCCGATCTGGAATATCGGACAGGTCTCGACGATACGTCGCGCGGCGCAGGCGTGGCTGTAGGTCGAGCCTTCGTAGGTATCCCACAAATCCGCGTGCGCATCGATCTGCACGCACACGAGGTCCTTGTTGCCGTGCGCCTTCGCAACACCGCGCGCAACACCAGCCGAGATTGTGTGTTCGCCGCCGAACACAGCAAGCAGGTCGCAGCGCGACGACGCGTCGGCCACGGCTTCCTCGACGGCGTTAATCATCGCCTCCGGCGACTGGCGTTGCGGCGCGAGCGGCGGCAGTGTGTGGACGCCAAACTTGACGCCAGCTTCGCAGGCAAACTCGTAGTCGTACACTTCGATGGCGCGCGATGCGGTGAGGATGGCAGCGGGGCCGTTGCGGGTGCCGGAGCCGTAGCAAACAGTGGCGTCGTACGGGACAGGCAATACCCAGGCGCGGGCTTTGTCGGGCGCGGTGTGCGCTTTCGGCAGGCTCAGGAAGCCCCACGGTGGCTGGAAAAGGCTCTCGTTCATGGTGCTTAGTGTCGCCGGGCAACGGCGGCGGGTCAACCGAAAAGAGGCTCTTGACTCTGCCGTCGTGCCGCCCTAAAAGTAAGCAGTCACTAACATGAACACCGCATCGTCCCGAGTACCCGCCGCGCAGCGCCGCCAGCAAATCCTGGAGGTGGCGACGGGGCTTTTTGCCCAGCGAGGGTTCCATGGCACGACCACGCGAGAGATCGCCGAGAAGGTCGGGGTAAAGGAGATCATCGTGTTCCGGCTGTTCCCCACCAAGCGAGACCTGTACTGGGCGGTGATCGAGGCAAAATGTGTTCCGCCCCCCGGCCGCAAGCCCCTCGTTGACACGCTCGGCGATGGCGAGAACGATCGGGTATTATTCTCCCAGATGGCCGCCGCGATTCTCGAACGCAACATGCAGGACATGACGCTGACGCGGTTGCTGTTGTTCAGCGCGTTGGAGTCGCACGAATTGACAGACCAATTCTATCGTACCTACATGGCAGACTTCTATAAAAAGCTGGCAGGGTACATTCGCCGGCGCATCCGCGAAGGGAGATTCCGCCGTGTGCATCCGTTGCTGGCAGCGCGCGGATTCATCGGGATGGTCTTCTATCATCTGTTGGTGCAGGAGTTGTTCGGCGGGAAACGCTACGAGAAGTTTCACACCGAGAAAGTGGCCAAGGAAATCACCGCTATATGGCTCGAAGGAATGACATTGAAATGAAGCAAATTCTGATTTTGTTCTGTTTGGCGCTGGTTGTCGGTTGCGAACGCAAAGCGGCGCCACCCGTCATGCCGCCGCCGGAAGTGGCGACGGTCACAGTCGCTCCGCAGCAAGTCGTGCTGACGACCGAGTTACCGGGGCGCACGTCGCCCTTCCTCATTGCGGAAATCCGACCGCAGATCAACGGGTTGATCCAGAAACGGCTCTTCACGGAAGGTTCGGACGTGACGGTGGGTCAGGCGCTCTATCAGATTGACCCTGCGCCGTTCCAGGCGATTCTCGACAACGCATTGGCGATGCTCGCGCGAGCGGAGGCCAACCTGCCGGCGGTGAGTTCACGAACGAAACGCGCCGAGGAGTTGCTCGCAGCCAAGGCGGTGAGCCAACAAGATGGCGACGACGCCATCTCGGCGCTGAAACAAGCGGAGGCGGATGTCCAGAGTTGGAAGGCGACCGTGAAGACGGCTCGCATTAATCTGGATTACACCAAGATCACCGCGCCGATTGCCGGGCGGATTGGTAAATCGAGCGTAACTGACGGCGCCATTGTGACGGCCTATCAACCGATGCCATTGGCCACCATTCAGCAGATGGATCCAATTTATGTGGACGTACCGCAATCCACCTCCGATCTGCTACGCTTGCAGAGGCGGTTGGTTGACGGACGGTTGACCCGCGACGGTAACAATCAGAACGTCGTGCAACTCATCCTCGAAGACGGTACGAAATATCCATCGGAAGGAACGCTCCAGTTCCGCGACGTCACGGTGGATCCGTCCACGGCGACGGTGATCTTGCGGATGGTCTTTCCGAATCCGAATGGTGTGCTACTACCGGGGATGTTTGTTCGGACGGTGGTGAAAGAAGGCGTCAACGAAAAGGCCATCCTCATTCCGCAACAAGCGGTGGTGCGCGATCCGAGAGGAAATCCGATGGTGATGATTGTCAACGCCGCCGGCATGGCGGAACCGCGGTTGCTCACACTCGACCGGGCGATTGGCGACAAATGGCTCGTCAGCGCCGGGCTTGCGCCCGGTGAACGGGTGATTGTTGAGGGACTACTGAAAGTTCGCCCCGGTGCTCCCGTGAGAGTGGCGCAGTAGGAGAGCGACACGATGTTATCCCGATTCTTTCTCGAGCGGCCGGTATTTGCGTGGGTCATCGCCATCATCCTGATGGTGCTGGGCTGCCTGGCGATTTACAACCTGCCCATCTCCCAGTATCCGCCCATTGCGCCACCGTCCATCGCCATTGACTCGTTTTATCCGGGCGCCTCGGCGGAGACGGTCGAGAACAGCGTCACCCAAATCATCGAACAAAAGATGACCGGCCTCGACGATATGCTGTATCTCTCCGGCGTCAGCGATTCCGCCGGTGCTTCCCGCATCGAATTGACCTTCAAACCGGGCACCGATCCAAACCTGGCTTGGGCAAAGGTGCAAAACAAACTCCAGCTTGCCATGGCCAGCCTCCCGGATGTCGTCCAGCGCTCCGGCGTCACCGTTAGCAAATCCACGCGCAATTTCCTGATCATCGTAAGCTTGATTTCTGAAGACGGCAGCATGGACGGCAACGACCTGCAAGACTACGCCTACTCCAACATCGAGAAGGTGCTCGCACGTGTTCCCGGTGTCGGCGAGGTGGTGGAGTTTGGCGCCCAGTACGCCATGCGGGTCTGGCTGAACCCGGACAAGCTGACGGATTACCACATGACCATTGATGATGTGATTACAGCGTTGCGGTCCTATAATGTGGAAGTGTCGGCCGGGCAACTTGGCGGCGCTCCGGCAATGCCCGGCCAGCGCTTGAACGCCTCGATCATCGTCCAGAACCTGCTGAAAACCCCCGAGGAGTTCTCCAACATTCCTTTGCGAACAAACCCGGACGGATCCTTCGTGCGGGTCCAGGATATCGGCCGCGTGGAACTGGGGTCGGAGATGTATGACATGCTGCGGTTCTACAATGGCAAACCGGCAGCCGGGCTCGCCATCCGTCAGGAGCCGGGCGCCAACGCATTGGCGACCGCCGACGCCGTCAAGAAGAAGATGGCCGAGATGAGCCGCTATTTCCCGCACGGGATGAAAGTGATTTATCCGTACGACACCACGCCGTTTGTGCGGGTCGCCATCCATGAGGTGGTGAAGACGTTGTTCGAAGCGGTGCTGCTGGTGTTCCTGGTGATGTGGCTGTTCATGGGCAACCTTCGCGCCACATTGATCCCGACCATCGCAGTGCCGGTGGTGTTGTTGGGAACGTTCGCGGCGCTGGGTGCGTTCGGGTTCTCGATCAACATGCTGACCATGTTCGCCATGGTGCTGGCCATCGGACTGTTGGTGGACGACGCCATCGTGGTGGTCGAAAACGTCGAGCGCATCATGGCTGAAGAAGGACTTTCACCCCGCGAGGCTACGATCAAGTCCATGGGACAAATCACTAGCGCGCTGATCGGCATCGGACTTGTGCTCTCGGCGGTGTTTGGCCCGATGGCGTTTTTCCCCGGTTCGACCGGCATCATTTATCGCCAGTTCTCCATCACCATCATCGCCGCCATGCTCTTGTCGGTGGTAGTTGCACTGATCCTGACGCCGGTGCTGTGCGCGGCGTTGCTCAGGCCGGTGCCCAAGGGCCACGAGCCAGCAGAGAACGCGATCTTCTTCCTGCGCCCATTTTTCCTCTGGTTTGACCGGATCTTCTTCTGGGTCAGAGACCGCTATGTCAGCTTAGTAGGCCATTCGTTGGCCAAGAAATTGCGCTATTTGGCTGCCTACGTGATTATCGTCGTCGTGATTGGCTTCTTGTTCCTGCGGTTGCCCACGGCATATCTGCCCGACGAGGATCAAGGAATGCTCATGTCTCAGATTTTGCTGCCGGCAGGCAGCACCATGGAACAGACACAGGCGGTCGCCGACCAGGTCCGACAGTATTTCATTGAGCAGGAAAAAGAAGCAGTGGCATCCTGTTTCACGATTTCCGGCATGGGTTGGTCGGGGCGCGCGCAGAACAACGGCATGGTGTTCGCCAAATTGAAGGATTGGAAAGAGCGCCAACGACCGGAATTGCGTGCCAAAGCCGTTGCCGAACGCGCCATGATGGCGTTATCCAGAATCCGCAATGCCCTTGTCTTCACTTTCCCGCCGCCCGCAGTCATGGAGTTGGGCAATGCGCGCGGCGTTGATTTCCAGTTGATAGATCGCGGCGGCCTCGGTCACACCGCGCTCATGAACGCACGCAACCAACTCCTCGGTATGGCGGCCCAAGACCCACGGTTAACGAAAGTCCGTCCCAACGGCATGGAAGATGTGCCCGAATACCGGGTTGATGTGGACTGGGGAAAGGCGGGCGCCCTCGGCGTGCCGATCACCTCAATCCACAACACCATCAGCCCCGCGTTTGGCAGCGCCTATGTCAATGACTTCATCCAAGCTGGGCGCGTCAAACGAGTATACGCCCAAGCTGATGCCCAGTTCCGCATGTTACCGAAAGACTTGGAAAAACTCTACGTGCGCAACCCGGCCGGCAAGATGGTGCCGTTCACCGCGTTTGCCTCGACCCGCTGGACGAGCGGCTCCCCACGACTCGAACGTTTCAATGGGCTCCCGTCTATGAACATCTGGGGCGAGCCCGCACCGGGTCGCAGTTCCGGTGAAGCCATGCAGGCCATGGAAGACATCTGCGCGAAACTGCCGTCAGGAATCGGTTTTGACTGGAACGGACTTTCCTATCAAGAACGAATGGCGACAGCCCAAGCACCGATTCTCTATGCCTTCTCGATTTTGGTGATCTTCCTCTGCGTCGCGGCGCTGTACGAAAGCTGGACCATACCGTTTGTGAATCTGCTGATGCTGCCGTTGGGCGTGTTTGGTGCCATCGTGGCAACTTCCATGCGGCATCTGGCCAATGACGTCTATTTCCAGATTGGCTTCCTCACCACGATGGGACTTTCGACGAAGAACGCCATCCTCATCATCCAGTTCATCAAAGAACAGATGCACCAAGGCATGGGACTAAGTGAAGCGACCCTCGCGGCCGTAAAGATCCGGTTCCGTCCCGTCATCATGACCTCATTGGCCTTTTTCTTCGGCACACTTCCGCTAGCCCTTGCCACTGGTGCCGGTGCCGGTGCGATGAACGCCATCGGCACCGCCGTCACCGGCGGAATGCTCTCGGCGACGTTTATTGACCTGGTCTTTATCCCGTTGTTCTTTGTGCTGATCTCCGGAGTGTTCAGCAGAAGAAAAGCGGCGGCTTAGCCGCGCTTGGCGCGGGGACCTTTTGGGGTGTCTTCGATGACCCAACCTTGCTTGGCAAGTTGGTCGCGGATCTCATCAGATTGCTTGAAGTTCTTCGCCTTGCGGGCGGCTTGACGTTCCTCCACCAATCCCTGCACCTCGACGGGAACGTCAGACTTTACCGGAATACCGAACCCCAGCACGGCATCAAAGTGCCGCCACGTTGCAAGAACGTTAGTGGCTTCGAGGGGGTCGAGCATCCTTTTGTTGGCTTCGCGGATGAATTCGAAGAGGGCGCCGAGGGCAGCGCTAATATTGAGGTCGTCATCGAGCGCGGCATCGAACTGCGATGTTAAGTCGGCCAGTTCGTCCGATGTCTCCAACGCGGCGGTCTCTTGAAGCTTTAACAGGAACTCGTCCATGCGCTGGAGCGCGGAGCGCGCGCCTTGGAGGCCGTCGAAAGTGAAGTTGAGCGGGTCACGGTAGTGACAAGAAAGAAGCGCGTAGCGGATTTCGCGGCCGGTCCACCCTTTAGCTAGAAGGTCGCGCAACGTGAAGAAATTACCGGCGCTCTTGCTCATCTTTTTGCCTTCGACGAGCAGGTGGGCGTTGTGGAGCCAGTACTTGACGAATGGTTTACCGGTCGCGGCTTCGCTTTGGGCGATTTCGTCCTCGTGATGCGGGAAGACGAGGTCTTCGCCGCCACAATGCAGGTCGAAGCTCGCGCCGAGATGTTTGATACTCATCGCGCTGCACTCGATATGCCAGCCGGGACGACCAGGTCCCCACGGCGAATCCCATTTCACCGGGCCGTCGGCTTCGTTCCACGTTTTCCAGAGGGCAAAGTCCGCCATCTGTTCCTTGGCGTACTCGTCCTGTTTGACGCGGGCGCCCGCTCGTTGCTCGTCGAGCTTGCGGTGCGAGAGTTTGCCATACTCTGGGAACGATTGGATCGAGTAATACACCGAGCTGTCGTCGGCGACGTAGGCGTGCTTCCGCGCGATAAGCGCCTCGATCAACTTGATGATGTCGGGAATGGTCTCCGTCGCGCGCGGCGTGACGTGGGCGCGCTTGATGTTCAACGCGTCAAGGTCACGGAAGAACTCCGTCGTGAAGAAATCCGTCACCTCGCGCAACGTCTTACCGCTCTCGCGGACAGTGCGGATGATCTTGTCCTCGACGTCGGTGATGTTCATCACGTGCTGGACATCGTAGCCTTTGTACTCCAGGTAGCGACGCAGCAAGTCCTCAAACGTGAACGCCCGCAGATTGCCGATGTGGGCGAAGTTGTAAACCGTCGGCCCGCACGTGTACATCCCCACGCATGGCGGCGCCAGCGGGACGAACTCTTCCTTCTGACGGGAGAGCGTGTTGTAGAACTTCATGCGTCCACCGACGCGATGGCGAACACGGCGATACCTTCCTTGCGTCCGGTGAATCCCATGTGCTCGCTCGTCGTCGCCTTCACGCCGACCTGCGTCGCCGCCACGCCGAGATGTTTCGCCAGCAACTCCTGCATTTGCGGGATGAACGCCGCCAGTTTTGGCGCTTGCGCGACGATCATCGCGTCAACGTTATTGATGCGCCACCCAGCCTGTCGCACGCGCTCTGCGCACTCGCGCACAATCACCATGCTGTCCATGTTCTTGAACTTCATGTCGCTCGGCGGATAGAACTTTCCGATATCGCCAAGCGCCAGCGCGCCGAGCAACGCGTCCGCGATGGCGTGCGCCAGCACATCCGCATCGCTATGGCCATCGAGACCGTGCGCGTGCGGAACATCCACGCCGCCGAGGATGAGTTTCCGTCCACTGACAAACCGATGTACGTCAATGCCTATGCCAACCCGATTCATGGAATGGGACTATAGCAAAACTGCCCACCACCGGGAAACAATTTCCCCGCCTAATACTTCGATTTATGATCTAGGCGAACAGCACATCAGACACGGAATTACTCCTCTCAAATGTTTCTTACGTGTAAGTAGTCAGCAAGCGGCCATCAACGCCGTCTCAACCGCCTGAACCGTTTTCGGAATCGCTGCCGTCAACACTTCATTTCCGTGGCGCGTAATGAGAATGTCGTCCTCGATGCGAATACCGAACTTGCGGTCGGGGAAGTAAACACCAGGTTCGATGGTGATAACCATGCCGGGCTTGAGCCTGCCATCAGGCGTCGCGTCGTGGACTTCGAGGCCAAGCTGGTGGCCGATGCCGTGGATGAACGCATCGCCCCGTCCCGCCTTCTCCACGATATCGCGCGCGGCAGCATCCACCTCGCACATCTTCACACCGGGACGGACCACCTTGATCGCGGCGCGTTGGGCGCGCAGGACCAACTCGTACATCTCACGCTGTTCCTTCGTGAACTTACCGCTCACTGGCACCGTGCGCGTCACGTCGGCAGCATAACCGTCAACCTCAGCGGCGGAATCAATCACAATGAGGTCGCCCGCCTTGGTGACGGCGGTGTTCTGGTTGTAGTGGAGGATCGTACCATTGAGGCCCGCACCGACGATGCTGTCGTACGGCAGACCGGTGCCGCCGTGGGTTTGGTAAGTTCGTTCCAGCGTCTGTTCGATGGCGGATTCCGTCACACCGGGGCGTATCATCTTTAGCGCAGCCTTGTAACCCGCGACAGTGGCGGCAACGGCCTCACGCATCGTAGCGAGTTCCGACGATGATTTCACAGCACGCATCTGCGGCAAGAGTTGGCTCCTGTCTTCGATGGCAACTCCCGTCACACGCTCGGCTACTTTACGGAACACGGCAAGGTCAGGCGACACCTCGGCGGGATAAACGGCGAACGAATGAAGGCACGCAAGCCGTTTCGTCCGGCGTGCGGCGCCGGTAATGGCTTGCGGAAGATAGTTCGTGCGCGCAACGACACGGAAACCGAGTCGCATCTTCAACTCCGCGCCAATCACATCGCGACAGCCATCCCATCGTTGCGCTTCCGGATCAACAGGGCGTAGGAACAACACACACTGTCGCTTCAGATCATCGGCACTCGGATCGAAGAGCACCGATGCTCCGGTTTCGTTCCGGATGCCAGTGAGATAGACAAAGTGAGCGTGCGGTTTCCACGAGCTACCGCTGCCCTCGCCGGCAAAGACAACTGCCGCCGCGCCGTCGAGTGATTTTAGTATGCGTTCACGTCGCTGTTGGTACTCCGTCAAAAGGATCATGTTGACAGCGTAGCAGCGGGGCGGCGCTGCTGCAATCACGTTTCGGCAGCTTCGTGACTACTGATAAAACTGACAGGAATTCCGTTTTGTGGAGGGGTTAAGACCTGCTATATTCCGCCCCATGAAAACCATCCTGCTTTCCATCACATTACTGGCCATCAACGCTCTCGCCGATTCGTTCCATGGCCCGCCGGGACTCCAGCTCTACAGTCTCCGTGAGGACTTCAAAAAAGACGTACCCAGTACGTTGAAACTAGCCAAGGACCTCGGCTTCCGAGAAGTCGAGCTGGCCGGCACGTACAATCTCTCGCCGGAGGAGTTCAAAAAACAACTCGACGCCCACGGCCTCCTGGCAATCGCCGGACATTTCCCATACGACCAATATCGTAAGGATCCCGAAGCCGTCGCACGCGACGCCAAGACGCTCGGCTTGAAGTACGCTGGTTGCGCATGGGCTGCCCACAAGGGCGACCTCGACGAGAAACAATGTCGCGAGATCGCCGAAGTGTTTAACAAAGCTGGCGCTGCACTCGCGAAGCACGGCATCAAGTTCTACTACCACAACCACGGGTTCGAATTCGTGCCGCATGGCAATGGGACGCTGTTCGATCTGTTGATGGAACTCACTGACCCGAAGACCGTGTTTTACCAGATGGACATCCTCTGGGCCGTCTTCCCCGGCCAAGACCCAGTGAAGCTTTTTGAGAAATATGGCTCGCGTTGGCAACTCGTCCACCTCAAGGACCTCAAGAAAGGCGTCCAGACCGGCGCGCTCACGGGTCACACCGACGTGAAAAACGACGTCACGATCGGGTCCGGCCAGATGGATTACCCGTCCATCCTCAAGGCCGCACAAAAAGCCGGCGTGAAATACTACTTCATCGAGGACGAGTCGCCTTCTGTCCACGAACAGCTTCCGCAAAGCCTAAAGTTCATGCGCGAAGTGAAGTGGTAACTACTGTAACTACCGCAATAACCGTCGGACATAAACGTAGTACGCACCGCACAGTTCCTTGCCGGCTTCGTCGGTGAACCAAGCCTGTAATTCGATCGTTCCCTTTCGGAGCGGTACAAGGAACGTCACCGATATGTCGCCGTCAGCGACGTTCGCGGTGCGTTCACTGTCGTTGATCTTCAGACGGGCTGCGGCGATAGGCAAACTGATTCCAGCGGGGAATTTCCGCAATCTTCAGGGGTGGCAATGCTGCGTCAAGCGCCGCTCCGCATTCCCGTGGCCAGCGACGCAACTCGAACTCGTATTCGCCATCTCGAGCAACATCGAGATACCAGATGCCGTTCTTTCGTTCGCCACGGCGCACGTTCGCACCTTGGTCGAGAAACACATCGCGCCATTCGCAAGGCGACAACTGGCTCACCGTTTCGGCGTCGTGCCCAATGATCACGCGCTGCGACTCGCTCAGTCGTGGCACAACGCCATCCCACCACTTCGTATAATGCTTACGGAGCTGCGCGACGATGTCGGGATGTTCCGCGATGACGTTGCGCTCCTGCGACGGATCATTGGCAAGGTCGTAGAGCTCCTTGTCCTGCACCAGTCGCCAACGACGCCACATCACACAGGCATCACCTTTCACTGGGACTTGGTGGTCTATGCGACTGAACTGTACAACGAGTGTTCGATCAACATGCGGCGCACCACCCCCGCGCAGCACACCGGCCAAACTGACGCCGTCGAACTTGGCTGTCGTTTTTACTCCGGCCAGTTCCAACAACGTCGGTAAGATATCCTGCACTTCGCTCAAGCCAGACACAGCACCGGCGGGACGCAACTTGCCGGACGGCCAACGAATGAAACACGGCACGCAATGACCGCCTTCCCAGAGCGTTAGCTTACCGCCCTTCATGCCGGCATTGAATAGTGCGGGCCAAACGTGCTCCCGTTATCGGTCATGAACACCACGATGGTATTCTCGCGCAGACCATTCTCACGGAGAAAGGCATCGAGACGTCCCATTGTCGTCAATGTTCACGACCATTGCCAGGTAACGCGTAAGCTGCTCGCGCGCTGCTGGCCCAAGACTTGGCAAATTCGCCTTTGCAACGAGCTTCTCCATCGCCTCGCGATAGTTCGCCGGAACAAAATGCGGGCCGTGCGGCGCTGCCGTCGGCAGGTAACAAAAGAAACGTTTACCCGACTGCGCTTGCTCGCGCATCCAGCGCATGGCCTCGCGAAAGAAGACATCGGTGGTGTAGCCGGTGAATTGTTGTCGCTTGCCGTTGTGCCAGTACGTGTCGTCAAAGTAATCGTTGTCCCAGAAATCCGGAGCAGAACCGATGTGTGAGGACGGATACCAGACTGACTCGTGAAAACCGCGGTCTTGCGGCCGATACGGATAGTTGTCGCCAAGGTGCCATTTGCCAAAGATGCCGGTAACGTAGCCGCCAACAGTGAACAGGTCGGCCATTGTCGGCAGATCACGCCGCAGCAATGTGCGTCCGCTGCTAACGTTCATGGCGAGGTTACGCAAGCAATCCACACCAGTCATGAGTTGCCCGCGCGTAGGCGTGCACATCGGCGCGACATGAAAATCCGTGAATCGAATGCTCTCATCATAAAGACGGTCGAGATTCGGCGTCTTCAACAACGGGTTCCCGTGGCACGACATCTCACCATAGCCCTGATCGTTGGTGAGGATGATGAGAACGTTGGGTTGATTCGCAGCAGCCGTAGCTGCCAACATGACAAGCCATATCAGAATCTTCCTCATAACAGTCTTCTCCCTTTCCTATCGAGTGCCAATGGATTCATTGCAAGACGTGCTGAGCATAGCGGGCAAACTGTCCTTCGACACCCCGCCTGTATTGTTCCAAGATTCGGCGACCACGCCCCTCACTGTCTCCACAATGCACCAGCATCCCGGCGACGAGCAATTCCCTGAACGCCGCGTTTAGGACTGATAGGAATCCGATTTTGCGGAGGGGGTTAAACATATCCCGTCGGATTTTCCGCAAACGCCCACACCGTCGTCGTGCAATCGACGCTGATCAGCGTTGAGGACGCCGTTGCCTCCTGCGTCAAGTCCAATGTAAGGAACGAAACCAGCGACAGGGCAGTGATGATGATGATTTTTTGCGTCAGATTTATTTCGACTTTCCTCCCATGTTGATGAACTCCTCGCGTGAGAGGAAATCATCCTTGTTGGCGTCCCATTTTTCAAAGCGCCCCTTCGCGGCCTCTTGGTCAGTTTGGCCGGCCAAAAACTCTTCCAGGCTCAGTTTGCCATCGTGGTTCTTGTTTTTCTTGTCGAACAAGGTGGCGCGATCCGGTGCCGGCTTATTCATCCCATCATCGCCAGTTTGTTTCTTGCCACTCTGTCCCTTCTCGATGGTGGACCGCTTGCCAATCTCGTCATGGGTCTCCTTCCGCCACTGGTCGAGCAGCCGGTGATGCCGCATCACCTCTACGGCGAGCGTGGGGTCGGCGATCAGGTTCCGCAATTCGCCGGAATCTTTCTCCATGTCAAACAACTGCTCCCGATCTTCACCTTGAGCATAGACGATGTATTTGTAGCGCGCCGTGCGAACCATGCGCGCCTCACCGGAACCGTTTACCTCCGACACGACGAAATCGCGCCACGCCACGGCTTTGCCCTCCACCAGCGGGCGCAGGCTCTTGCCTTGCAGCGAGTCGGGGGCGGCGATGCCAGCATAGTCGAGCAGCGTCGGCAGGATGTCGATACCGCTAACGAGATGTTGCCTGTCAACGCTGGCCTTGACGCCAGGCGGCGCCACGACTAACGGAACGGCTGCGGCTTCCTCGTAAAGTTTCTCTTTCTTGACCAACCCGTGCGATCCCATCATCTCACCGTGGTCGGAAGTGAATACGACAATGGTGTTCGCACTCAGCCCGGTCTGGTCGAGCGCGGTGAGCACGCGCCCCGCCTCGCCGTCGGCGATCTCCACGAGCCGATGGTAAACCCACAGGTATTCGCGCCACTGCTGTTCGGTCCGGTCTGATCTTTGTGCGATGGTTTTCTGGATCGCCGAGGGCGCTTTTCCCACGTCGCGAAGATTCGGCCGCGCCGGCGGCAGCTTCGCGGGATCGCTTGGCAACAACTTTCGCAGTGCCTCGCATTCCGGGTATTCGCAGATGTCGTGCGGGTTGAGCACCGAGACGACGAGGAGAAAGGGCTGCGCGTGCGGCTGGTGGAGGAATTTGATGGCGGCGTCGGCGGTGTTCGGGTCCACCGTCAGCCCCCGGCCTTCCTTGTCGCCGTCCACCGTGTACGGGTCGCGGCCTGCGAGCGGCAGCACGTCGAAGCCCGGCATCGGCTTGCCTTTGAACGCAGGAAACGTCACCTCCAAATGCCACTTGCCGGCGTAGGCGGTCTGATAGCCGGCGGCCCGGAACATTTCGCCCATCGTCGGCACGTTCTTCGTGGTAACCTCGGCATCGGCGTTGGCGTAGATGCCCAGTTCGTGCGGCGTGCGCGACGTGAACAGGCTGCCGCGCGAGGGGCAGCATAGCGGATAGGTGCAGTAGGATTTCTCGAACCGCACACCGCGCGCCGCCAGCCGGTCGAGGTTCGGCGTCTGCACGTACGGATTACCGTCGCAACTGAGCGCGCTAACCGTCTGCTGGTCGGTGATGAGGAAAAGGAGGTTGGGCTTGGTGGGATTGGCTTCAGCGGCAAGAAGCCCAGCCAGCGGCGCCAGCATCAGGGTGGCGAGGAGGGTGAGAAGTTTTTTCATGATGTTTTTCCAATGTCGGGTCCAGTGTAGCATTACCGCTGAGGTTGTGGTCGAATTGATAGGACATTCGGTTTTACGGAGGGGATTAACAATACCATGATGGATTTCATGGCGGTCAGTTCATTTTATCATAATGCGGATCTTACAGGCCACATCGCGCTCAATGGCAGGAATGCAGAGTTTCAAAGTTCCTTTTTGGACTTCTCCCTGATCAAGCTTCGAGATCCGTCCTTTGTACGTGTCCCACCATTCGATCCGGTAACGACCGTCCTTCAGACCGGCAATGGACGCGGTTGCAGGACCGACAGGCTCAGCATCGAATCCTGCCACTTTGAATGGCCATTGGTGGAGCCGATTGTGAATCCACAGCGCGGCGAAGTCATCGGTCTGCTGGCCGAGGATGCCGAGGTCGGGATAGTGCGTGGCATCGCGATAGTTGGTCAGCACGATGTAACCGAACCGGACCAGATCATTGCCTGTGTTATCCAACGTGACTTCGTGACGGCCCGCAGGAACGTCAATCGAAACATCTGTCCCTTCGTTCTTCTCGGTAATGACGGGTTTGCCGTCGAGAGCGATCTCCAGAATACCGTGTGAGACTTTGTGGACGCGGACGATGAACCGGCCGGGTTCAGGGAAGTTCACATCGAACGTCAGCGGGTTGCGCCAGGTGCCTTTGCCAGGCGCCTTGCCAAACAGTTCCGCTCGAAGCTGCGCAAGATCTGGCACGCTGCCATCGGCCTCGATACGGAACCGGTTCTGTGAGGACTTGCTGTCCCAGTCAGCGCCGAACGGCGCAATCAGAACCGGCGAGAATTTCTTTCGCGGTTCTTTACCAGTGAGTCTGACATCCGCTATTCGCACCGTCTGTAACCGTCTGTCGTTCCACGGCACGTCACGAACGAAGTCCCTTATCGCTCGGTAGTGGAAAAAAAGGTTGTGCGGTTCAATCCGGTCACGCCACCACCACGGCAGCGTTGTTGCGGCTGAACCCGACATCGCCGGCGCCCAGAGTGAGTTGTGAAACTCCATATTATCTGGATCAACTACAGTCTGTTTACTGGAAGTCTCGCCACCCCAGCCTTGCGTTGATGGGCCACCGCCTTCACCGTTAATGTAAGGCTTTGCCCAACGACGAAGATGCTCGGCAATGCGCACTGTCATTGGAGGCAGCGGGCCGTAATGATGACCTTGGGTGAAATCTATTTCCTTCACGTCCCATATCGCCGCGACCTTGTCCGCGTTGCCTTCCCATGTGCTGGTGGTAATGAGATGTCTGTTCGGATCACACTCACGAACATAGCGTCCCATCTCCTCGTGCCACGCGACGATTTCTGGCGTAGCAGCACCGAGTTCGTTCCAGAACTCCCAAGCCCAGATATTGGGACTATACCCCCACCGCGCAATAATGTAGCGCAATCGTTGTTTGTAGAGCTGACGAGCACGCTCATCAGTCCAAAACCGGCGCGGCTTATACAAGAAACCGCCATTGGCGACATTATAAGGATGACCACCCCAGCCAGCATACTCGTCGGATTCCGATGTTTCGCCGTTGCTTGTGGCATTACCAAGGCACATCATCACAAAGATGCCGTCACGCGTCCACTGGTCTAGACAATCATCTGCAATCCACGCGATGCGTTGATTGTATCGCCCCGCACCGGCGTAGGAACGCATCCAATGACCCGGCACGGCATGTTTGATATCGCTCTTAAACGTCCACTCCAACCATGTCCAATGGCAAAACGTCCAGACGCGCGCGCAGTTTGCTCCGCCCTCGGCCAACAGCCGTGAATGACGGTAGTCATGCCATTCGTTTTGCAGATTCTGGCCGATGGCAAAGAATGGCTGTCCATTGTCGGACTGGAAGTACCGGCCGTTCGTCTTCGAGACACGGATGAAGCCGGAAGCATCGGAAGCGACAGCCACAAAACTACCCGGCGCAGACTTGATATCGCCCCGCACCTTGCCGAAATGGTTTCGTAATCGCACAACATAGCTGTGTGTCCCCATCTCTATAGGTGTGAACCGAATCTTCCAGCACGGCTCCCCTACAACATCGAGCAACGCCCCCTTTGTGTCGTTGCCCTCGTTCCGATTGCGGTATGGCTGATAGAAAAAGCCCGGTACAGTAATTATCTTCTGCGACGGCGCGGTAAACTCTACCGTCAAGTCCACCTGCTCCGGGTCAAATGGGTTGTCGTAAGAAGCAGCAAGATCAACCGTCAACTCGAACTTCCTGTAGCACGGCACCGTCTCTATGTTTGGCGAAACTCGCACGATGGCTGGCTCGCCTCGGCTCGTCATCGTCGGCAACTCAGGGGTGTAGCTCGCAGCAACCACGAGACTTGTGGTCAATAATACACTGAGAAATGTAAGTGTCTTCATCCTAAACGCTCAACACTTCGCGGTTGCGATGCGAGACGGACAGTATGCGCGAGTCCTATGAAAACCAGGATGGCACCTACCTACGCCATCCACGGGCGCGATCTTCCGTTTTTCGCCACAACCTTGAGCGCTTGATCAGCAATGGCGGTGTTCTCGACGACTTGAAAGTCGAACATACCGACACAAATGAAGTCCGCTCCGCTCTCGAAGCACCACTGAAATGCCCTGCGCGGATGAATAGCCCCAGCCGCGAGCGTCTTGAAGGCAATCCAAGGCTTCTTAAGCGACGCCATGTAATCAATCGTCTCCTTCGCGTCGATACACCACATATTGTCGTGCGCCAGTTCGTGTTCTTTGTTGTTGCCGTTAACCTCGTCGAAAATGCGACGGTTCTGCGACGGGGTAGCAGACCAGTAGTTGTCCGGATGCAATGTCTTTACCCAGAAGTCCGGCTCGAACTGAGCAAGGACGCACTCACGGACCGTCTCCAAGCAATGCGCACCAAGACCGCACGGCACTTTCTGACTTTGCATGAAGCTAAGCGTTTTTTCTATCTCTCCGAGATCTCCATCCTTCACCAATTTGTCGCACCATCCCCCCTGTAGATAAACAGCGTGTGCACCGTTGTCCACAGAACGCTTGATGCCGTCTTTCATGTTGGCGGTCGCGCAATCGGAAATCCACTGGATTTTGCCGCCCGATTTCCAGTAACCGTTGATTGCGCGGTCTGACGCGGGATTCGTCAAGACGGTGTTAACACCGCGCCGCTCAGCGAGGCGAAACGTTTCGAAAACCTTCTCGTCCGTGTGGTACGCCTTGACCAACGGTGAGACGTAGATCAAATCACGGCTATGGGCCCAGCCACCGATAAGGTTGCCACCGCAAATCACACGACTAATCTCGAGGTTCTTGATCTTCCCTTTCGGAAGGTTCAGCGCATCTGGCAATGGAGCGTTGGTAGCTTCTGCCTTGTCCGACTTAATCTCTGCACTCAGAACCTTCTCTTCAAAACTTCCCCCTAACACTGCTGCGCCACCAACCGCCAGTGAAGTTCTAAGAAAGTTACGACGACCAATGTTCTTTGACATACGCTAATCTCCATTCAGTTTTTTGTTATGTGGCCCTGATGCCGCATTCTGCCCGTCTTTTCGGGATCAACCTAATTTGCCTGCAGGCAGCAGTCAAGACCACAACGTCGCAACTGAGACGGTTATGAACTGCTTGTTATTCACTCCGCAAATATCACGGACTATTAACACTTCATTTTGAGGATGAGCACTGGCTTGCGTCAACCAAAAAACTAATTTCCTTGACCGGTTTGTGGCTCGCTGACAAGGTGGTGTCGCCACGAGACGAACTCAGTCACATGAAATACCGATTATCATTCTTGTTGGGACTTCTTGTTCTTGCAATGGCAGACTTCGCGCTCGGTGCGGACGGACGACCGAACATTCTTTGGTTGATCGCTGAGGATATTTGCCCGGATCTGGGCTGTTACGGAGACCCGGATGCCCGGACACCCAATCTGGACAGGCTAGCCTCGCAGGGGCGCAGGTATTGTCACGCCTTTGCCACAGGAAATGTTTGTTCGCCGTCCCGATCAGCTTTCTGTACAGGGATGTACCAGACCACCTTGGACGCCCAAAATCATCGAAGTCACCGGCACGATCATCTTCGTCTGCCGGCTGGCGTGCGGTTGATCACCGACCGTCTGCGTGAGGTTGGTTATTTTACTGCCAACGTCCGTCAATTCCCGTCGGAGCTTGGTCTTGCCGGCACAGGCAAGACAGACTGGAATTTTGAACCGGAAGGCAAACCCTTCGATTCCTCCCGCTGGGAGGACCTCAAGCTCCACCAGCCATTTTATGCACAAGTGAATTTCGCGAACGCGCATCGCCCGTACAAGAAACACCCGCGGCAACCGACCGACCCCGCCAAGGTGACGCTGCCTCCATATCTACCGGATCACCCTGTCGCCCGTGAAGACTGGGCGTTGTATCATGATTCAATCCAG